>JBBQLH010000101.1:0-15039 GCA_038327685.1 Solirubrobacterales bacterium | reverse complement strand
CCAGCACGTCACCCAGGTCTCCAAGACGCTTGCGCCCACCGAGGTCTGGAGCTTCGCGGTCAACGGGACCTATCACCGTGGGACGGGCGTCTCGCCGCCGATGGTCGTCACGGAGGGCGACACCGTGGACTTCACGCTCGTGAACGGCTCCTCCAAGGCCATGAACGTCACGCTGGCGCACTCGCTGGACTTCCACGCGGCGGAGGTCAACCCGGGCAAGCGCTATGCGGATCTCGCCCCGGGCAAGTCGATGCACTACCGCTTCGTCGCCGAGCACCCGGGCGTCTTCATGTACCACTGCGCCACCCAGCCGGTGCTCATGCATACGGGCGCCGGAATGGTCGGCATGTTCGTGGTCAAGCCCAAGAACCTGGCCCCGGTCGACAAGGAGCTGTGGGTGACCCAGCAGGAGTACTACCTGGGCAAGCCCGGCAAGGCCCCCGACATGGCCAAGATGGAGGCCAAGAAGCCGGACGTGATCGCCTTCAACGGCTACGCGAACCAGTACAAGGACAACCCCATCACCGTCAAGAAGGGCGAGCGGGTCCGCATGTTCGTCCTCAACGCCGGTCCGAGCATCTGGAGCGCGTTCCACGTCATCGGCACGGTCTTCGACCGCACGGTCATCGAGGGCAGGCCGGGCGCCGACAGCCAGACCATGAACCTCGCGCCGTCACAAGGTGGCTGGGCCGAGTTCACGCTCGCGGAGGAGGGGAGCTATCCGTTCGTCACCCATGCCTTCGCCGACGCGGTCAAGGGCGCGATCGGCGTCCTGCAGACGACGCACGCCCCCAAGGCGGCCGCGGGCCACGACATGGGCGCCGGCGCCGGGCACGGCAGCCCGGCGTCCGCCACTCCCGCCGACGTCAACGTGACCTTCGGCGACATGTGGGTCAAGGCCAGCGTGCCGACGTTCAAGGCCGGCAAGGTGACCTTCGGCGTCAAGAACGAGGGCGCGACGATGCACGGGTTCGCGATGGTCGCCGCGCCCGCCAAGGTCGCGGGCGGCATGGTCGACCCCTCGACGTTCCTCGCCAAGGGCGGCGATCTCGCCGGCGGCGCGTCCGAGACGGTGTCGGCGAATCTCAAGCCCGGCAAGTACGAGCTCATCTGCCACATGCCAGGGCACTACGCCGCCGGGCAGACGATGCCGTTCGAGGTCACGGGCTAGCCTTCGATCGTGCCGATCAGGCTCGTCCTGGCCGATGACAGCTATCTGGTGCGCGAAGGCATCCGGCGCCTGCTCGAGACGCTGCCGGAGTTCGAGGTCGTCGCGGTCTGCGAGGACCTCGACTCGCTGCTCGCGGCCGTCGAGGCCGAGCGGCCCGCCGTCGTCCTGACCGACATCCGGATGCCGCCCGACCTCCGCGACGAGGGGATCCAGGCGGCCCGCCGCCTGCGTGCGACGAGCCCGGAGACCGGGGTCGTGGTGCTGAGCCAGTACGCCGAGCCCGCCTACGCGCTCGCGCTGCTCGAGGGCGGGGCCGAGCGCCGGGCCTACCTGCTCAAGGAGCGGGTCGACGACCTCGAGCAGCTCGCGGCGGCGATCCGCAGCGTCGCGGCGGGCGGCTCCGTGATCGACACGAAGGTCGTCGAGGCGCTCGTGGCCGCGAGGTCCGCGGCGGAGCAGTCGCCGCTGGAGGAGCTCACCCCGCGCGAGCGCGACGTCCTGCGCGAGATGGCCGAGGGCAAGAACAACGCGGCGATCGCCGCGACCCTGGTCCTCTCCGAGCGCTCCGTCGAGAAGGTGATCCACGCCGTCTTCCTGAAGCTCGGCCTCGGCTGGGAGACCGCGGTCCACAAGCGCGTCAAGGCCGTCCTGCTGTATCTCGCCGAGACGCCGCCCTGAGCGGCGCCGTCCCGAACTCGGACTTGTAGATGTACGCCACCGCCCCGCAGGTCCAGGCCTCGGGCGGGAGCTCGTCCTCGCGGTCGGTCGAGACCAGGATCGTGCGCGTGGCCGGCTGCGCCGCCGCGATCCGGCGCGCCGCCTCGATGCCGCCGATGCCCGCCATCCGGACATCCATCAGGACGAGGCCCGCGTGTAGCGACGCCGCGAGGGCGACCGCCTCCTCGCCGGAGGAGGCCTCGCCGGCGAGCTCGAAGCCCGCCGTCGCCGCGACCACGGCGCGCGCGGCGCGGCGGAAGGGCGCCTGGTCGTCGACGACGAGCACCCGGACGGTCACGACGGGCCGATCGGGAGCGTGCCCGTGACCCGCGTTCCGCCTCCCGGCTCGGACGCGATGGTGAGCGCGCCGCCGAGTGCCCCGAGCCGGTCGCGCATGTTCTCGACGCCGGCGCCGCGCGGGTGCTCCGCCGGGTCGAAGCCGGCGCCGTCGTCGGCGACCTCGAACAGCAGGCCGCCCTGCTGCTCCCACAGGCGCACCGTCGCGCGGGCGCCGGCCCCGGCGTGCTTGGCCGCGTTCTGGAGCGCCTCCAGGCAGCAGAAGTAGACGGTCGCCTCGACCTCGGGCGAGTGACGCTCGATCGCGGAGGCCTCGACGCGTGCCGGCAGGCCCGCGCGCCGCGCCGCGGCGACCAGCGCCTCCGCCAGCCCGCGATCGAGCAGCAGCGGCGGATAGATGCCGTGGGCCAGCTCCCGCAGCTGCTCGAGCGCGTCCTTCGCATCGCCGCCGAGCTCGGCGAGCAGCGCCTTCACCTGCGCCGGGTCGTTGTCGGCCAGCTGGCGCGCGAGCCGGAGGTTGACGACGAGCCCGACGAGCTGCTGCTGGGCGCCGTCGTGCAGGTCGCGCTCGATCCGGCGCCGCTCGGCGTCGGCCGCGGTCACGACGCGGGCACGGGACGCGCGCAGCTCCTCGGCCCGCAGGCGCAGCTCGTGGAGCGAGGCCTGCAGGGCCGAGTCCAGGCGCAGGTTGCGCAGCGCCAGCCCGACCTGGCGCGCGAGGTCGACGAGCAGCCGGTCGTCCTCGTCGCCGAAGGCGTCATTCCCCGCTCGGCGCTCGACGACGATCAGCCCCAGCAGCTCGCCGGCGCTGGTGACCGGCGCAACGCGCACCTCCGCGTCGCCACGGTCCGCGCACAGCTGCGAGAGCCAGACCGTGGCCCATGCCGAGCCGCCGATCCCGGCGCGGGCGATGACCGACTCTTCGTCGGGGGTGAGGATCAGCCCCCCGCCACCGCGGTCCGGGTCCGAGGCGGTGCGCTCGAGCAGGCCACCCGAGCCGGTCCAGACCTCGGCCGCCTCGAGCGCCAGGGTGCGCCGCAGCGTCTCGGCGAGCTGCAGCAGCAGCTCGTCGAGCGATAGCGCCCGTGTGAGCCGCCCGCCGAACGCGCGCAGCGCCTCGTCGGGCGAGCCGCGCTCGCCGTGGACGAGCCGCCGGGCGAACTCGACCAGCCGCTCGCGCGTGGGGATCCAGAGCAGCGCGCACAGCGCCGAGGCCACGGCCGAGAGCGTGAGCAGCGTCCACTCGTCGTGCCTCGGTGGCCGCCCGAACGAGATGATCACGGCGACGAACAGGCCGGCCACGAGCGCGGCGAGCCCGGCGAGCACGATCGCGCCGACGATCGTTCGCCGGAGCCGCCGGCCCGGCCGCGTGATCGGGACCGCGGGCACGTCAGACCGTCCCGAGCGCGCTCTGTGCCGGCCGGGGCGCACCGGCGTCCACGAGGCGCCCGTCGCGCATGTGCACGAGGCGGCCGGCGGCACGCCCGACCTCCTCGTCGTGGGTCACGAGCAGGATCGTCTGCCGGCGCGCGTGCAGGCGCCGGAACAGCTCGAGGATCTCCGCGGCGCCCTCGGAGTCGAGCGCGCCGGTCGGCTCGTCGGCGAGCAGGAGGGTCGGCTCGTTCGCGAGCGCGCGCGCGATCGCCAGCCGCTGGCGCTGCCCGCCGGAGAGCACCGCGGGCAGCTCCTGCTCCTTGTCCGGGAGTCCCAGGAGGTCGAGCAGCCCGTGCGCCCTGTGCTCGGCCTCGCGGCGCGACGCGCCGGCGACGACGGCGGGGAACGTCACGTTCTCGAGCGCCGTCATCTCCTCCAGCAGGTGGAAGAACTGGAACACGAAGCCGATGTGGCGGCGCCGCATCCGCGCGAGGTCGTTCTCGTCACGGCCCTCGAGCGACTCGCCCGCGATCACGACCTCTCCGTCCGACGGCGTGTCGAGCCCGGCGACGAGGTTCAGGAGCGTTGACTTCCCGCACCCTGAGGGGCCCATCACGGCCACGAACTCGCCGGCGGCGAGCGTCAGGTCCACGCCCCGCAGCGCGCGCACCGGAGCGCCTTCGGACACGAAGCTCCTGCGCAGACCTCGGACCTGCAGCACCTCGTCCATTCGCGCGCTCCTTTGCCGGGCGGCGCCGTCTAAGACAACTCTCCCCCCGCACGTGAGCGGCGTCAACACGGCCACCCTCCCGGCCCGATGCCGTGTCAGCACGGCGGCGAAGACGCCAGCCCGCCCGGTCGTCGCGGCGGCGCGCCAGGCATAGCTTGGCGGCGTCCGTATTCCATCAACCACAGGAGCTGGTCATGCGATCCACCCTCACCCGCTTCGGGCCGCTGCTCGGGCTCGTCGCCATCTCGGGCGCCTTCGCCGCCGCGGCGATCGCGACGCCGCCCTTCGGGCAGCACCCGTCCGTTCCCGTCCTCGGGACGTTCGCCGGCCGCCAGCACGTCGACACGGACGGGATCAGGTTCAAGACGCGCGGGCCGACCGACGTCGCGTCCTTCACGGTCACGTACGACCCGGGCGGCTACTCCGGCTGGCACACCCACCCGGGCATGATCATCGCGGTCGTCCAGACGGGCGCCGTCGTGCGCGAGGTCGGCTGCCGGTCGCACGTCTACCGGGCGGGCGAGGCGTTCATCGAGTCCGACGAGCAGCCCTCCGGCCAGGTCCGCAACGCGAGCGCCACCGACCCCGCGGTCGTCGTCGCGACGCAGATCGTCCCCCAGGGCAACCCCCGGCGCGTCGACCAGGACGCGGCCCCGACCTGCCACCACTGACCGAAAGAAACCCAACATGCGTGTCACGCTGATCGTCCTGTCCATGACCGCGCTGCTCGCCGTCGGCGCGGGCTCCGCCGCCGCCAACCCCCGGGGCGCCGGCGAGCGCACGCCCGGTAGCGCGCCCGTCGCGCTGGAGCACCGCTACCTGGGCCGCGACCTCGTCGCCGTGGCTCCCGACACGCAGGTCGCCGCACTCGGCCCTGCGCGTTCCTCCGGCGCCCCGCCGGCCCCGGCCGCCGAGCCGGGCTTCAAGTGGGGCGACGCCGCCATCGGCGCCGGCCTGCTCGCCGCCGTCCTCGCGCTGTCCGCCGGCGGCCTGGCCCTGGCCCGCCGCGCCCGCCCGCTCGCAGTGCGCTGACCGATGGCGGATCCGGTTGACGGCGGTCGTGCCGGGAGGCGAGAGTCTCCTGATGTGACCGCCGTCTGGATCCGCTTCCGGGCCGAGCTGCGGTCGCGCGGGCGCGCCTGGCTCGCGCTCGCGCTGCTCGCGGGCCTCGCGGGCGGCCTGGTCGTCGCGGTCGCCGCGGCCTCCCACCGCGCGGCGACCGCCTACCACCGCTACCTCGTCGCGAGCAACAGCGCCGACGCATACGTGGACCCGGGCTTCGCCTTCGGCGGCGACGAGAGCCTCGACCTGGAGCGGATCGCACGGCTCCCGGAGGTCGCGGCCACACAGCGCAGCGCGCTGCTCGCCGTCATCAGCCAGGGCCGCCGGGGCCGCGCGCTCTACCCGGTCGGGCCGGGCGCCGTCCAGTACTTCGTGCCGACGGACGGCCGGCCGCACGACACGATCGACACGCCGAAGCTGCTGCGCGGCCGGCTGCCCGACCCGCGCAGGGCCGAAGAGGCGCTGGCGGACTCGAGGGGAGCGTCGGCGCTCGGCGTCGATGTGGGCGACACCGTCACCCTGCGCGTGGCCAGCCACGACACCCTCTGGCATCACACCGCCGCGTTCCGGCTCACGGCGGATCCGCGGACCGCGACCGGCGGCCCGCTCGTCACGGTCCGCGTCGTCGGCGTGGCCGCGAGCGCCCGCAGCCGCGTCGATGGGGGCCTGGTGCGGCTCACGCCCGCGTTCTACCGCGCCCACGGGGGGCCGGCCCTGGGAGCGTTCCTGCTGCAGCTGGAGACCCGCCTGAAGCACCACCGGGCCGACGTGCGCGCGTTCGAGGCGGGCGTCCGGCGCATCGCCGGCAAGCGCAGGTACGGCTTCTTCGAGGCGAGCGAGGGGCGGCTCGAGGTCCAGCGATCGGTGACACTGCTGGCCCGGGCAGTGCGGATCCTTGCGGCGATCGGTGGCGCCGCGGCGATGTTGCTCGTCGGGCAGGCGCTGGTCCGCCAGGCCGTGCTCGACGCCCGCGGCCAGGGCGCGCTGCGCGCGCTCGGGATGACCCGGCGACAGCTGCTCGCGCTCGCCGCTGTTCGCGCGGCGGCGATCGCGCTGCCGGCTGCCGCCCTGACCGCCGGGCTGGCGTTCGTGCTCTCCCCGCTGACCCCCTTCGGCTGGGCCCGCGAGCTCGAGCCCGGCCCCGGGTTCGCGTTCGACGCCCCGGTCATCGGCGCCGGCGCGGCCGTGGTGCTCGGGACGATGCTGCTCGTGGGCCTGGTGGGCGGTGCGTGGGTCATGGGGGAGCGGTCACGCCGGTCCCGGGCGCCCGGGACGGTCGTCTCGGCGCTCGCGCGCGCCGGTCTGCCCCCGGCGATCGGGGCCGGCCTGCGCATGGCGCTGTTCCGGCGTGGCACGGCGTCGTCGGTCCCGGTGCGGACGACGCTCGCCGCCGCGGGCCTCGCGGTGGGCGTGGCCGTGACGGCGCTGACCTTCGCCGCCAGCCTGCAGCACCTGCTCCACACCCCGCGGCTGTACGGCCAGACCTGGGACTTCGAGATCGCGGGCGGTGGCCCGCCGCTCGAGCCGGCGTTCGTCCGGCGCCTGGTTCGAGACCGCGCACTGCGAGACGTCGCCACCGGCCTCGTGGGCCCGGTGGTCGTCGGGGGCCGGACGACCGGCGCCTACGCGATGGACGACGTCAAGGGCGCCCTCCCGCCGGAGGTGCTCCAGGGCCGCGCGCCGCGGGCGCTCGACGAGATCATGCTGGGGACGAAGACCGCCTCCGGGCTCCACCTCGACGTGGGTGCGCGCGTCGCCTTCCAGAGCGGCACCGGCCGCGCACGGCTGCGCGTCGTCGGCGTCGGCGTCGTCCCCGCCACAAAGTGGGGGAAGCTGGGCGAGGGGGTGGCGTTGCCGTTCCGCGCGCTCGAGCGGATCCAACCGGAGGTGCAGGCGAACGCCGCGGAGATCCGGCTCGCGCCGGGCGCCGGGCGATCAGCCGGCCTCGCGAGGCTGCGCGCGATCGCCGACGGTCCGAGCACCGCGGTGGTGCCGAGCGACGTCGCCAACTTCGGCGGCGTCGCGGGGATGCCGTTCTTCATCGCGGCGGTGTTCGTCGCGGCCGCCGCGGCGGCGCTCGCGCACGCGCTCATCACCTCGATCCGGCACCGCCGCCGAGACGTCGCGGTGCTCAAGACGCTCGGGTTCACCTCCACGCAGGTGCTCGTGACGATCGGCTGGCAGGCGACCACGATCGCCGCGGTCGGGCTGCTGGCCGGTATCCCGCTGGGCCTGGGCGTCGGCCGCTTCACCTGGACGCTGTTCGCACAGGACCTCGGGGCGGTGCCCGAGGCGATCACGCCGATCGGGCCGACCGCGGTCGTCGTACCGTCCGCCATCCTGCTCGCCAACCTCATCGCCGCCGTCCCGGCGCGCGCCGCCGCGGCCACCCAACCGGCGGTCGTCCTGCGGGCCGAGTGACGACTACGCGCGCGCCCGCGCGGCCTTGAGCTGCTTCTTCTTCACCTTCTTGCTCACCACGTAGCGGCCCTTCGGGGCGCGGTGCGCGAGGCCCTGCGCCTCGAGCCGCACGAGCACGACGGGGCAGCGGTCGCAGCGCGGGCCGCTCTTGCAGCAGCGCTTCTTGGGCTTGACGACCTTGGCTCCCATCGCGCCTGCCATGTTAGGGCTCCCTAAGCGAGATTGCCGATACCGTGCCCCGATGCCCGCCGACGCCTTCGTCGAACGCCTCAACGACCAGATCGGCCACGAGTTCGCGGCCCACCAGCAGTACGTCGCGATCGCCGTGCACTACGACGCCGAGACGCTGCCGCGCCTGGCCGCCTTCTTCTACGCGCAGGCGCTCGAGGAGCGCAACCACGCGCTGATGATGGTGCGCTTCCTGCTCGACCAGGGGCTCGACCCGGCGATCCCCGGCGTCGACGCTCCGCAGGTGGCCTTCGACGATGTCGTCGCACCGGTCGCCCTCGCGCTGGACCAGGAGCGCCGCGTCACCCAGCAGATCAACGCGCTCGCGGGGCTCGCCCGCGAGCATCAGGACTACACCTCCGAGCAGTTCATGCAGTGGTTCATCAAGGAGCAGACGGAGGAGATCGCGACGATGTCCGATCTGCTGCGCGTCGTCGAGCGCGCGCGAGAGAACCCGCTGCTGGTCGAGGAGTACCTCGCCCGCGAGCAGCTCGGCGGGGAGGGCAGCGATCCAACCGCTCCACCGGTGGCCGGCGGCGCGGTCTGATCGAACCCGCTGCTCGGCCTCGCGGCGTTCGCCCTCGCCGATCCTGGCCTCGGTGACGTCCCTCGCCGCGAAGTAGAGGCTGCCGTCGACGGCGACCGTCGTCCAGCTCAGGAACCGGTAGTCCCCGTCGCGCGTCGATAGCGGTTCTCGAACGTGAGAACGGCGTCGCCCGGGTCTGCGAGCTGCGTGGGCCGGTCGAGCGTCGCCTCGACGTCGTCGGGATGGACGAAGGAGATGAACGGCTTGGCCATCAGCTCCTCGCGGGTCCAGCCCAGCCACTTCTCCCACGCCGGGTTGAGCTCCGTGAAGTAGCCGTCCTCGGACGTGCCGAGCATGTCGAGCGAGAGCTCGAGGAGCCGCTGGATCGCGCCTGCCGATGGGCCCTCCGCGCCCCGGGACATCGCCTTACGCAACGGGCTGCTCCGCCGGGAGGGCGGCGCCGACGCGGTTGCGGCCCGCCTCCTTGGCGAGGTAGAGCGCGCGATCGGCGGCGCGGATGAGGGAGGGGCCGTCGGTGGCGTGGTCGGGCAGTGTCGCGACGCCGAGGCTGGCGGTGATGTGCGCGGTGACCGCTGGGACCGGCATCCCGTCGAAGCTCGCCCGCATGGTCTCGGCGGCCTGGAGCGCGCCCGCGTGGTCGGTGTCGGGCAGCAGCACCACGAACTCCTCGCCGCCCCAGCGGCCGGCGAAGTCGCTGGCGCGCACGCCGCGGCGCAGCGTCGCCCCGAACGTCTCGAGCACCTCGTCGCCGGCCTGGTGGCCGTGGCGGTCGTTGAGCGCCTTGAAGCGGTCGAGGTCGATCACGATCGCGGAGAGCGGGGCGCCGGAGCGCTGGGACTGGGCGACCATGCGGATCAGCGCCTCCTGCACGGAGCGGGCGTTCGGGAGCTTGGTGAGCGGGTCGGTGGCCGCCCGGTGCTCGGCGATCGCGAGGTTGCGCAGGTTGGCGAGCACGGGCGCGGCCTGCGCCACCGCGCCGGTGATGCTCTCGCGCTCGGCCGCCTTGACCTGGCCGTCCTTGATGACGAGCAGGGAGCCGATGACCTGGCCGGCGACGAGCTCGGGGACACAGAGCGAGCCGCCGTCGACGCGGTCGCACAGCTGGCAGGCCTGCAGCGGCACGGCGCCGGGCGTGCGCTCGTGAGTGTGCCCGCGGCGGATCGCGAGGCACGCGCGCGGCGTCGCGTCGACCAGGGCGTCGGCCAGCCCTGGCACCGCCGCCGGGTCGGTCGCGGCGTCCAGCGAGTTGCCGCTGGCGTTGCGCGTGAGCACGACCGCGTCCGCGCCCGGCGCGAGCCGCTCGGCCCGCCGGCGCAGCAGCTCCTTCGCCTCGCGCTCGTCGTCGGCGCCCTGCAGCGCCTCGACATACTCGCGCCGCTGCTTGCTGCGCGCGCGAGCGCGCCGCGCCTGGCGCTCCAGCGCGAACAACCCGAGCGACAGCACGGTCGTGCTGAACAGCATCACGAAGGCGAAGGCGATCCAGCGCGCGTGCTGCAGCTGCGCCTGCGCGCGCCGCTCGACGTGCCGGCGCAACGCGGCGTCCTGCTTGCGGAAATCGTTCATGAGCGCCTTGCGCGCGTAGGCGTCGTCGAGGCTGATCGCCCTCACCCCCCGGCGATCGACCTGGTCGACCGCGGTCCGCGCGTTGGCCTGCCACTGGCGCGCCGTGGCGGTGAGGTCGCGCAGCATGCCCGCGGTCACCGGCTCGCGCCCCGGACCCGCCTCAGCCGCCCGCAACGCACGATCGAGGGTGCCCTGCCCGGTCACATAAGGCTCGAGGAAGCTCTTCTCCCCGGTGAGCGCGTAGCCCCGCACACCCGTCTCCTGGTCGAGCATGGCCGTCAGCAGGTCGCTCGAGGCCCGCAGCTGTCCCTGCATGCCGATGACGGCGTCGCGCTGCTGGCCCGCGACCAGCCAGACGCTGCCGCCGATCACGAGGACCGACAGCGCGAGCAGGATGCGGAGGCGTGCGTAGATGGACATGGATCTACGAACCTGTCGGCCGCGCAGCCGTGAGCTTGAGCCGCGGGCGCGTCAGCTAGCGCAGTGCGAGGCGGCGCGGGCGCGGCAGGCCGAGCAGGAGCTGGGAGCCCCCGCCGGTAGCGGTTGGTACTCGGCGTCCGGGTGCACGAGCGCGAGCCACTCGTCCACGCTCGGCAGCGCCATCATCTGCTCGACGAGATCGGCCGGGGTCACGCGCCCATCCTCTCCTACCACCGACTCTCCGGCAACCGGGATGATCGTGGCATGTTGTCGATCCGGCCCGCCACCGACACGGACGCCACGGCGATCACCGCGATCTACAACGAGGGCATCGCCGACCGCGTCGCCACGTTCGAGACGCGCCCGCGCCGCGCCGACGAGGTCGAGGGATGGCTCTCGGCCGACCTGCCGTTCGTCGTGGCCACGTCGGAGGTCACCGTCGTCGGGTTCGCCCGCGTCACGCCCTACTCCGACCGGTGCGTCTACTCCGGCGTGGGCGAGCACGGCGTGTACGTCGCCCGCGCCGCCCGCGGCCGCCGGCTCGGCGTCCGGCTGCTCGAGGCGCTGGTCGCGGCGTGCGAGCCGGCGGGCTACTACAAGCTGACGTCCCGCGTGTTCACGGACAACGCCGCCAGCCGCGCCGTGCATCGCGCGGCGGGGTTCGAGGAGGTCGGGATCCAGCGGCGCCACGGCAGGCTCGACGGCGAGTGGAAGGACTGCGTGCTGGTCGAGCGGCTCCTCGGGGAGGCGGCGGGCCTGACACCCTTTGCGACATGAGGATCCTGGTCGTCGAGGACGAGCCGAAGATGGCCGACGTGCTGCGCCGCGGGTTGACGCGCGCGGGACTGGCCGTCGACGTCGCCGCGGACGGGATGGACGCGCTCATCCGCGCCGGCGCCACGGAGTACGACGCGATCGTCCTCGACGCGATGCTCCCCGACGTCGACGGGCTCGACGTGTGCCGGCGGCTGCGGGCGGACGGGATCTGGTCGCCCGTGCTGATGCTCACCGCGCGTGCCGGGGTACCCGACCGGGTCGACGGCCTCGACGCGGGCGCCGACGACTATCTCGCCAAGCCGTTCGCGTTCGACGAGCTGCTCGCGCGCCTGCGCGCGCTCGCGCGTCGCGGCCCGGTCGAGCGCGCGCCCGTGCTCGAGGTGGGGGACCTGCGGCTCGATCCGGCCGGCCACCGGGCGTGGCGCGGTGAGACCGCGCTCGAGCTGAGCGCCAAGGAGCTCGCGATGCTCGAGATCTTCATGCGCCACCCGGGGCAGGTGCTGAGCCGCTTCACGCTGCTCGAGCACGCGTGGGAGGGCGAGTACGAGAATCGCTCCAACGTCGTCGACGTCTACGTGAGGCTGCTGCGCGAGAAGATCGACCGGCCGTTCGGCCGCACGTCGCTGGAGACCGTGCGTGGGGTGGGCTACCGGCTGTGCGATTCCTGAACCGCCTCTCGCTGCGGGTGCGGCTGACCGTCGCCTTCGCGGGCGCGGCGGCCGTGCTGCTGACCGGGATCGGGACGTTCCTCGTGCTGCGCGTGCAGTCGGGCCTCGATGCCGAGCTCGACCACGCGCTGCGCCTGCGCGCCGGCGAGCTCGCCGAGGCCGCCGCCGATCTACCGCGCGCCCGCGCGATCATCGACGCGGCCGGCCAGCCTGCGCAGGTGCTGAGCACCGACGGCCGCGTGCTCGTCTCCAACCGCGGGAAGGGCGCCAACCCTCTGGTCGGACCCGTGCATATCGCGGCCGCGCGGCGCGCTGAGGTCCGGTTTCAGGTCCGCGAGCGCACCCGCATCCTGGGCCGGCCGGCGGGGCGAGGGAGGATCGTCGCCGTGGCGGCCTCGATGCTGCAGCGCGAGCACACGCTCGAGACGCTGCTCGGCGTGCTGCTCATCGGGCTCCCGATCGCGCTGCTGCTCGCCTCGGCGGCCGGTTATGCGGTCGCCGCGGGCGCGCTCAGGCCGGTCGAGCGGATGCGCCGCCGCGCGGCGGAGATATCCGACGTCACCTCTGGCGCGCGGTTGCCGCTCCCGGAGGCCGAGGACGAGCTGCGGCGGCTGGGGGAAACGCTCAACGACATGCTCGACCGGCTCGACGCCGCGGCTCGCAACGAGCGCGAGTTCCTGGCCACCGCGAGCCATGAGCTGCGCACTCCGCTCGCGATCCTCAAGGCCGAGATCGAGGTCGCGTTGCACCCCGACTCTGAGCCCGGCGACTGGCGCTTCGCGCTCGTCTCGGCGGGGGAGGAGACCGACCGGCTGGCGCGGCTCGCCGAGGACCTGCTGCTGATCGCCCGCGGCGAGGAGCGCAGCGCGCCACGGGCGCTGGAAGAGGTCCCGCTCGCCGCGCTGGTGGCGCGCGTGGTCGAGCGCTCCGGCGCCGAGGAGGTCGAGCGGTCCGTCGATCCGGGCCTGCGGGTGCTCGCGGAGGCCGACGCGCTCGAGCGCGCGCTCACCAACCTGATCGACAACGCGCGGCGGCACGGCGCCGTGCCGATCCACGTCTCGGCCCGCGCCGACGGCGACTTCGTCGAGCTGCACGTCGCCGATCACGGGGACGGCTTCGCCCCGGACTACCTGCCGCGCGCCTTCGAGCGCTTCAGCCGCCCGTGGGGCGCCCGCGGCCCGGGCGCCGGCCTCGGCCTCGCGCTCGTCGAGGCGGTCGCGCTCGCCCACGGCGGGACCGCGGGCGCCGCCAACGCCGGCCCCGGCGCCGACGTCTGGCTCACGCTTCCGCGCGCGCGGCCCGGCTAGCAGCGCCGCGCAGGGGTTCATCTTGGTTTCACGGCCGGCGGTCACCTTGATGCCATGGCCGTCACCGCCCCTGCCCGGCCCTCGACCCCCCCGGCGCCCGAGCGCTTGCCGGAGCGGGCATCGCGGGCGTGGTGGGGGCTCGCCGGCTGCCTGCTGCTCGCGCTCCTGCTGCGGCTCCCGTTCTTCGGGACCGGGCTCGGCCTGGACGAGGGCGGTGTCGCCTTCATCGCGCGCAACTGGCCGAGCGGGCATGGCTCGCTGTACGGCTCCTACTGGCTGGATCGGCCCCCATTGCTCGTCGGTCTCTACAAGCTCGCGGTGCTGGGCGGGGACCGCGGCGTGCGCCTGCTGGGCGCGGTCGCCGCGCTCGCGCTCGTCGCCGCGATCGCGTTGCTCGCCCGCGAGGTCGCTGGGCAGCGCGCCGCGCTGATCGCGGGGCTGCTCGCGGCGCTGCTGAGCGGGTCGGTCGCGATCGCGTCCGTCTACACGCCCGGGGAGCTGCTCGCGGCGGTGCCGTCAACGCTGTCGGTCCTGTGCCTGGTCCTCGCGCACCGGCGGCGCCGGACGCGGTGGGTGTTCGCGGCGGGGCTGCTGGCGGTCGCCGCCGTGCTGATCAAGCAGTCCTTCCTCGACGCCGGCCTGGCCGGCCTCGTCTTCGTCGTGGCGTCAGGTCTGGCGGATCGAAGGGTGCGCGTGCGCTGGCCGCTCGCGTACGCGGCCGGGGTGGCGATCCCGGTCGCCGCGCTGCTGGCCTGGCAGATCGCGGCTCGGCTGCCCGACGGCGGCTTCGTCTACGCGCTCGTCGGGTTCCGGATCGACGCGCTGCACACGCTCTCCGGCTCGAACTACCCGCTGCACGTGCGGCTCAGATCCCTCGAGGCGCCCCTCGTCGGCTCGGGTCTGTTGCTCGTGACCGGGCTGGCCGTGTTCGGGCTGACCCGGCTGCGCGGCGACCGCGTCCTCCTGGCGACGGTCGGCGCCTGGCTCGTGGGCGCCACGGTCGGCGTCCTCGGCGGCGGCAGCTACTGGCCGCACTACCTGATCGAGCTCGTGCCGGTCAGCTGCGTCGCGGCGGCGGCCGGGATCGCCGGCAGTCGGAGGGCGACCCGCATCGTCGCCGTCGGCGCGTGCACCGCCGTGTCGGGGATCGCGGCGGTCGGCGGCATCGCCTACGAGGCCGCCCATCCACCGCATCAGGACGCGATGGCGGTCGCCCGTTACGTCCGCACCCACGCTCGGCCCGGCGACACCCAGTACGTCATGTACGCGCAGGCCAACGTCCCCTACTACATCGACCTCCCGAGCCCGTATCCGTATGCGTGGAGCCTGATGGTCCGGGCCAAGCCCGGCGCCATCCCGCAGCTCCAGCGGGTGCTCGCCTCGGCGCGGCGGCCCACCTGGCTCGTCCGGTGGCAGGCCCCCAGGCACTGGGGGCTGGACCCGGGTGGCCGCACGAAGCGCCTGATCGTGCGCGACTACCGGCTGGCGGCGACGGTGCGCGGCCATCGCATCTACGAGCGGAGCGATCGATGACCGGCGCCTGGGTCGTCATCCCGACCTACAACGAGGCGGAGAACCTCGCGGCGCTCGTCGCCGCCGTCCGCGCCGCGATCGACAGCTCGATCCTGATCGTCGACGACAACTCGCCCGACGGCACTGGGCGCATCGCCGACGAGCTCGCCGCCGCGAACCGCGACGTCCACGTCCTCCACCGGCCGGCGAAGGCCGGGCTCGCGGCCGCCTACGTGGCCGGCTTC
>JBBQLH010000100.1:0-15231 GCA_038327685.1 Solirubrobacterales bacterium | reverse complement strand
GACAGCACCGCCGCGCACTCCGCGGCGGTGCTCGACCTGCGTGAGCTCGACTTCGCCGGCTACGACGACCCCGACGCGGAGGGCGCCTGGGCGGCCGTCGCCGCTGCCGCCCGCGACTGGCGCGGTCAGGCGGTGGTGATCTCGCACGAGCTGCTGGCCGCGGCCAACGCGGAGTCCATCGAGCGTGCGGTGGCTGCGCTGGCCCCGCACGAGGTGCATGTGATCCTGACCGCGCGCGACCTCGGCCGGCAGGTCCCCGCGGTGTGGCAGGAGATGGTCAAGAACCAGCGCGGTGTCGACTACGCGTCCTACCTCGCCCACCTCACCGACCCGAGCCGCAAGGGCCGCACGGCGAGGATCTTCTGGCGCCAGCAGGACATCGGCGGAGTGCTGGGGCACTGGAGCGAGTTCGTGCCCGCGCCGCAGATACACCTGATCACCGTGCCGCCATCCGGCTCGTCGCCGACGCTGTTGTGGGAACGGATGTGCACGGTCATCGGGATCGAGCCGGACGGCTACGACACCACCGTGCCGCGCACCAACGTGTCGCTCGGGTTGGCCGAGGACCTCGCCCGCAAGCTCGCCGAAGCCGGGCACCGGGTCCGGATCGTCACCGTCGATCCGACGCCGCCGCTGCCCGACGACTGGCGCGAGCAGGTAGAGGCCTATAGCGGGCTCGCCGGAGCGCTCGGCCGGATCGAGGTCGCCTTCGCCCGTGACCAGGGAGACCCGCTCGCCGTCAGTCCCGACGACCGCTTCGTGGCGACGACCTGGTGGACCGCCTACCACGCCCGCAACGCGCTCGAGCAGACGAACGCGGAGCGGTTCCTCTACCTGATCCAGGAGTACGAGCCGTTCACGTTCCCGATGGGCAGCCACGCCGCGCTGGCGGCCGAGTCCTACCGCTTCCCCCACACCGCGCTGTTCTCCACCGAGCTGCTGCGCGACTACTTCCGCCGCCACGGCCTCGGCGTGTATGCGGCGGCCGGCGGCGACGCCATATCCGCCTCGTTCGACAACGCGATCACGGCGATCGACCCGCCGGACGCCGCCGCGCTGGCGGGCCGCCGCCCGCGCCGGCTGCTCTTCTACGCCCGGCCCGAGCCGCACGCCGCCCGCAACATGTACGAGCTCGGCGTGCTCGCCCTCAGCCGCGCGCTCGAGCGCGGCGCGTTCGCCGACGGCTGGAGCCTGCACGGCATCGGGACGGTCGGGTCCGGGCGCCGGCTCGACCTCGGCGGCGGCGCCTCGATGGACCTGCTGCCCCGCTCGGCCCAGGCCGCCTACGGGCAGCGGCTGCGCGAGCACGACGTCGGCCTCGCGCTGATGTTCACCCCGCACCCGAGCCTGGTGCCACTGGAGATGGCGTCGGCGGGCATGCTGACCGTGACCAACACGTTCGAGAACAAGACAGCCGAGGCGCTGGCGTCGATCTCCTCCAACCTGATCGCGGCCGAGCCGGGCATCGAGTCCGTCGCCGGCGCCCTCTGCGAGGCGGCGGCGGGCGCCGACGACGTCGAGCGGCGACTGCGCGGCAGCGACGTCCGCTGGAGCCGGGACTGGGACACCTCGTTCGGCGACGAGCTGCTGGCCCGCGTCCTCAGCCTGCTGGAGGGCTGACGGCGCGGAGCGCCTCGACCACCGCGCGCTGATGGCGCAGGACGCCGTCCCACGCCTCCGCCGCTTCGCGCGGCTCGCGTTCGCCGGCTGCCCTCCGGTGCTCCGTGAGCGTGTCGAGGTAGGCCCCGAACGCGGCGACACATTGGCCATGGGCGCCGCGGCGGTTCTCGGGCGGTCGCACCCCGCGCAGGCGCCTGAGAGCTCGCTCGCCCGTCTCGCCGGCGCACTCGGCCGCGCGGTCGCACGCAGCCGGCGAGCGCGCGAGGATCTCGTCGACCGCTCGGCTGTGATCGCGTTCCTCCTCTGCTGCGGCCTCGGCGGCGATCCAGTTCCGCCACCGCATGAGCTCCTCCGCACCCGCGACCTCGGCCTCGGCCTCGACGATCGCCTGGGGGTCGGTGCCGACCCGCAGTCGCATCGCTCGCGGCACCTCGAGGGTCGCGAGCATCGCCGCATGAGCGGCCCGAAAGCGGTCGGGAGGGCCCAGCCGCGCAAGTCGCTTCTCGGTCCGCGCCGCCGCGCTGCCTCGTCGAAGAACCACTGGTCCTCGCGACTCCAACCCCCGAGGATCCGGCCGATCCGCCGGCGGTAGCGGGCCTCGCGGCCCCAGCGCGTCAACCGGTCGCGATCGCCCGGAAGGGCACCGGCGACGACTGCAGGATCGACGAGGTCGTCTGCCCGTAAATCGCGAAGCGGTCGATGACCTCCTCGAGGTGCTCGACGTCGCGGACGTGGGCGCGGATCAGGTAGCAGTCCTCGCCGGTCATGCGCAGGCACTCCACGACCTCGGGCGTCTCCACGGCGAGCGCGGCGACCTTGTGCAGCTCGCGCGGGGCGGGGCGCATGCGGATGATCACGCTGAGCGCGAGGCCGAGTGCGCGCGGGTCGACGTCCGCGCGATAGCCGCGGATCACGCCGCTGCTCTCCAGGCGGGCGAGCCGGTCCGCGACCGCCGGGGCCGAGAGGCCGACGCGGCGGCCGAGCTCGGCGAGCGAGAGCCGCGCGTCGGCCTGCAGCTCGGCGATCAGCGCTCGGTTCGTGTCGTCGAGGGTGGCATTGGCGTTTGCGCCGTTCTGCCGTTGTTTCGCAAGCATATATCGCAGCATACCTGCGAATGACCATGGAGACCAGGGGTCGTGCAAGGCATCGTGTCGGACGTGAAGCGCCGCGAGCCCCCTCCCCACGTCTACTTCGTCGTCAGCGCGATCTTCCACTATCTCGGCCCGGCCTTCGCGGTGCTGCTGTTCGCGCGCGTCGAGGTGCTGGGCGTCGCATGGCTGCGGATCGCGACCGCCGCGGTCGTGTTCGCCCTCTGGCGCCGCCCGTGGCGCGCGCTCGGCGGCCTCGACAGCTCCGGCCGGCGCCTGATCCTGGCCTGGGGCGGCGTGCTGGCGGTCATGAACTGCTGCTTCTACCTCGCGATCGACCGGCTCCCGCTCGGCACGGTCGCCGCGATCGAGTTCCTCCCCGTGATCGTGCTCGCCGCCTTCGGCGCCCGCACGCCGCGCAACGCCGTCGCGCTCGCGCTCGCCGTCCCCGGCGTCTACCTGCTCACCGGCGTGCGCCTGGAGGGCGAGCCGCTCGGCGTCGCGATCGCGTTCGCCAACGCGGCCGGCTTCTCGGCCTACATCGTGCTCGCCCACCGCGTCTCGCGGCTGCCGGGTCTGAGCGGCATCGACGGCCTGGCGCTGGCGATGCTCGTCGCCGCCGTCGTGGTGACGCCGATCGGCGGCTGGGCCGCGGGCCCGGCGCTCCTGGACCCGATCGCGCTGCTGGCGGGCGCCGGGGTCGGCATCAGCTCGTCGGTCATCCCCTACGTCGCCGACCAGCTCGCGATGCGCCGCCTCCCGCGGGCGACGTACGCGCTGATGGTCGCGCTGCTGCCCGCGACCGCCACCATCATCGGCGTGATCGTGCTCGGCCAGCTCCCCAGCGCCGGCGAGATCGTCGGCGTCGGGCTGGTGGTGGCGGGCGTGGCGCTGCACCGGGCTCCGAACGCGGAGCCCGAGCCCGAACCGGCCGTCAACCGACACGACCCGGATCGTGAGACCCGGGTCGTGGAGATTCGAGCTTAGGCCGCCTCGCGGAGGGCGATCAGCTCGGGGCGCTGCGAGAGGCGCCGGAGTGCGCGCTCCTCGATCTGGCGCGCCCGCTCGGTCGAGACGCCGAGCTTGCGGCCGGCCTGCGAGAGCGTCTGAGGCTCCGTGTCGCCGGCGCCGAAGCGCATCTCGATGACGCTGCGCTCCTGCTCCGGGAGGTCCGCAATGGCCTCCAGCAGGGTCTCGGAGCCGATCTGCTCGTGGACCTCCTCGTCAACCGAGGGGGACTCGAGCGAGATCAGGTCGCCGAGCGACGTGTCGCCATCCTCGCCCACCGGCTTGTCGAGCGAGACAACCGCCCGATCGGCCTTGCGGATCTCGATGACATCGGCCAGCGGCAGGTCAGCGACCGCCGCGATCTCCTCGTCAGAGGGCTCGTGGCCGAGCTTCGTCGTCAGCTCGCGCTCGATACGCCCAACCTTGCGGGACCGCTGCGCGACGTGAACGGGCAGGCGAATCGTGCGGCTCGTGTTCTCGAGTCCGCGCTGGATCGCCTGACGGATCCACAGCGTCGCGTAGGTGGAGAAGCGGAACCCCTTGCGCCAGTCGAACTTCTCGACCGCGCGGATGAGGCCCAGCATGCCCTCCTGGATCAGGTCGCCTAGCGACAGGCCCTGGCCCTGGTAGCGGCGCGCGTTGGACACCACGAGGCGCAGGTTCGAGTTGATCATGCGGTCCTTGGCGGCAAGGTCGCCGCGCTCGATCCGCTTGGCCAGCTCGATCTCCTCGTGGGGCTTGAGCAGGGGGTACTTGCCCGCCTCACGCAGCAGCAGCTGCAGGGAGTCGAGCGTGGGGTCAACCTGGTAGTCCGCGGTCGTCTTCGGACGCGGAGCTTCGGTGGTCGTGCTCGTGATGGTTCCTTTCGGCATCATTACCAACTCGTGTAGTAGGAATTATAGGTGAAAATCGTTGCCGGCGCAACCACGCACTGACGGCATGTCATCAACCAACGAGCGACGACGGCGACGATGGCGGGGAGCCGGGGGGAGGATGGATACGCGCACCCCGGCGGGAGCCGGAGACACGCAGGCCTACAACAACGCTTCTCGTCCCTATTTGTTACGCGGACGGCTAAGGATTTGATCAGTGACCGGCTGCAAGACGGCGCGCACGGGCTTTCCCGCTGGTGCGCCCGCCGTTGAGCAGACCGGCCGCGAGCACCGGGCGCTCGCCCGGGCGCGGCGGGCGCTCGTCGGAGACGGCATCGGCCACGATCGCGGCCAGCCGGGTCTGGAAGCGCGCCACGCTGAAGCGCTCGGCGGCCGCGCGGCACGCGGCCGAGTCGATCGCCAGCGGGTCGAAGCCGACCACGGTCTCGGCCAGCGCCGCCGGGTCGTTGCGCTCGTAGAAGGCCCCCGTGACCCCGGGTTGCACGCTCTCGCGCACCCCGCCCTCCCCCAGCGCGATCACCGGCCGCCCCGCGGCGAGCGCCTCGACCGCGGCGATGCCGAACTCCTCGACCGCGGTGACCACGAGCGCACGCGCGCCGGCCAGGACGACGGCCACCTGCTCGTCGGGGATCCGGCCCGTGAAGGTGACGGTCGGTCCCGCGAGCCGGCGCAGCCGCCGGCCCTCCGGCCCGTCGCCGATGACGACGAGCGGCAGCCGGAGCCGCGTGAACGCCTCGACGGCGATGTCGATGCGCTTGTGCGCCATCAGCTCGGCGAGCACCACGTAGTGCGCGCCGACCGGCCCGGGCGTGAAGCGGTCGAGCTCCACCGGCGGGTGCAGGATCGTGGACTCGCGGCCGAGGTAGCGGCGGACGCGCTCCGACGTGGTGCGCGAGTTGGCGACGTAGCGGTCGACGCGCTGGGCGGCGATCCAGTCCCACTGGCGCCAGCGCGAGAGCAGGAACCGCAGCGCCGGCCGCCCGATCGGCCCGCGCGCCCGCAGCGTCGCCTCGCGCTCGGTCCATGCGTAGCGGAAGGGGTTGTGGCAGTAGCAGACGTGCACCGCGCCGGGATCCACGAGCACCCCGTGCGCCCATGCGCTCGATGACGAGATGACGGTGTCGTAGCCGCGCAGGTCGAACGACTCGACCGCGTGCGGGTAGAACGGCAGCAGCGGCCGGAACGTGCGCGAGGTCGGATGCAGCCGCTGCAGGAACGAGGTGCGGAGGTGGCGGTCGGCGAAGCGCCTCTCCGTGCCGGCCTCGTCGTAGACGGCCGTGAACACGTCGGCCTCGGGCCAGGCGTCGCAGATCGCGGCGAACACGCGCTCGGCGCCGCGCAGGTCGAGCAGGAAGTCGTGGATGAGCGCGACGCGCGAGGCCATCGAGCGGCGAGTCTAGGAACTCGCACGCCACTCGGTTAGCGTCATCGCGATGCGCCGCCGCGCGACCACCCGCCGCCTGCGACGCACGATGCTCGCCGGGGTCGCCCTGTTCGCGGTCGCGATGGTGGTCCTGCTCGACGCCACCAACGCGTTCGACCGGGCGGAGCTCTCGACCGTCGACACGCGCTTCGAGATCCGCGGCGAGCGGCCCGCCCCGAAGGACGTCGTCGTCGTCGGGATCGACGACGTGACGTTCTCCGACCTGCACGAGCGCTTCCCGTTCTCCCGCCTGACCTTCGCGCGCGCGCTGTCGCAGATCTCGCGTGACCGGCCGCGGGCGATCGTCTACGACGTCGAGTTCTCCGAGACCTCCGGCAACAGCCAGGCCGCGATCATCGCCGACAACGCGCTCGTGCTCGCCACGCGCCGCGCGCGCAACGTGATCTTCAGCGCCACCGAGGTCGGCAAGAACGGCGCGACCAAGATCTTCGGCGGCAGGGAGTTCCAGAAGTTCGCGCGGGCGACGGTCGGCAACGGGTTGCTGCCCGAGGGCAGCGCCGGGGCGCTGCGCCGGCTGCCCTACGCGATCGACGGCCTGAAGACGCTGGCGGTGGCCACCGTCGAGCGCGTGACGCACCGCCCGGTCGACCGCAAGCGGATGGCGGGCGACGGCGCCTGGATCGACTTCTCCGGGCCGCCCGGCCACATCCGCTACGTCTCGTTCTCCCACGCCGAGAAGGGCCGCTTCGAGCCGGCCACGTTCACGAACCGCATCGTGGTCATCGGGGCTGCCGCGCCCTCGCTCCAGGACCGCCACCCGACCTCCTGGCCGGCGGGGGAGATGAACGGGCCCGAGGTCCACGCGAACGCGATCGACACGCTGCTGCGCGGCGCGCCGCTGCACGACTCGAGCGGGCTCGCCGACATCCTGATCGCGCTCGGGCTGACGCTGGTGCCCGCGTTGCTCGGGCTGCGGCTGCGGCCGCTGGTCGCGCTCGGGCTCGGCACGGCGGCCGCCCTGGTCTACGTCGTCGTGGTCCAGGTCGCCTTCGGGCGCGGCCTGATCCTGCCGGTCGTGGTGCCGCTCATCGGTCTCGCCTTCGCGCTCGTGGGGGCGCTCGCGGTGCACTGGATGACGGCGTCGGTCGAGCGCACCCAGACCCGCGACCTGTTCTCGCGCTTCGTGCCCGACTCGGTGGTGGCCCAGGTGCTCGAGCGCGCCGACTCGGAGGACGACGTCCGGCTCGGCGGCGAGCTGCTGACCGCGACCGTGCTGTTCAGCGACCTGCGCGGCTTCACGAGCTTCGCCGAGGGCCGCGAGCCGGACGAGGTGATCGGCGTGCTGAATCGCTACCTGACCGAGATGAGCGACGCGATCCTCGACCACGACGGCACGCTCGTCGCCTACATGGGCGACGGCATCATGGCCGTGTTCGGCGCGCCGATCGCCTCCGAGGACCACGCCGACAAGGCGCTCGGAGCGGCCCGCGTGATGCTCGAGCGGCTCGAGCGCTTCAACGCGTGGATGCGCGAGGAGGGCCTCGGCGACGGCTTCAAGATGGGCATCGGCCTCAACAGCGGCGACGTCATGTCGGGCAACGTCGGCTCGGCCCGCCGACTCGAATACACGGCCATCGGCGATACGACGAACACCTCCGCGCGTCTGGAGGGCATGACCAAAGGCACGCCGTACCAGTTGTTCGTCGCCGACACGACCTACCGCCGGCTGCACGAGCCGCCCGAGGACATGGAATCGCTCGACGAGCTGGAGGTACGCGGCCGCAAGGCCGGCCTGAAGGTCTGGGCCCTGCGACCGGTCGCTACCGTTCCCGTGGACGTGCCCGCCGCCCAGCCCAACCCCGCTTCCTCGTGAGCATCTCGCACGCGGGTCCGTTCCAGATCGTCATCGAGGAGGCCCACGAGGACTCGGCCGACCTGCTGTTCCTGCCCGAGGCGACGGCGATGGACTGGGCGAAGATCTTCTCCTTCGCCGAGGTCCTCGCGGTCTCGGCGGGGCTGGCGCTGGTGCAGGCCGGCGAGGACGAGCGCGCGCTGTACCTGCTCACCGAGGGCACGCTCGCGGTCCGGATGCCGCGCGAGGAGACGGCGTTCAAGTCGATCGACGCGCCGTCGGTCGTCGGCGAGCTGGCGTTCTTCGACGGCAGCCCGCGCTCGGCGACGCTCGACGCGCTGACCGATGTGCAGGTCGTGAAGATCGACACCGACTGCTTCAGCCAGCTCTCGGAGGCCGAGCCGGCGCTCGCCCACGCCATGCTCATGGACCTCGCGCGCATCCTCGCGCTGCGGCTGCGGATGGCCAGCGACGTGATCTCGAGCCTGCGCGGGTGAGGCTCGCCGCGCCGGTCCTCGCGGCGCTCTGCGCCGCGCTGCTGTTCGCCGCGCCCGCGCAGGCGCGCAGCGTCCCGCGCGGCTGGCTCGGTGTGCAGGCGGACGGGCCGCTGACCGAGCCCGGCAACCCGTTCGAGTCCGAGTGGAGCCTGATGGCGGCCTCCGGCGTCGAGAGCGTCCGCGCGGCCTTCGACTGGCGAGCCGCGCAGCCGGCGGCGGGCGGCCCGATCGACTTCGGCGCCATGGACGCCGTCGTCGTGGCGGCGGCGCAGCGGCGCCTGCCCGTGCTCCCGGTGGTGCACCGCACGCCCGGCTGGGCGGCCCTGCACCCGGCGGACGGCGCCGCCTCGGCGCCGCGCGGGACGGCCGCGTACACGAGCTTCCTGGTGGCCCTGGTCGGGCGCTACGGGCCGCAGGGGTCGCTGTGGAACGAGCAGCCCGGGCTGCCGCGCGTGCCGATCCGCGACTGGCAGATCTGGAACGAGCCGAACCTGACGCGCTACTGGACCTCGCAGCCGTTCGCGCGGCCGTACGTGAAGCTGCTGCGCGCCTCGCGCCGCGCGCTGCGTGCCGCCGATCCGGGCTCGCGCACGATCCTCGCCGGGCTGCCGAACGAGAGCTGGATCGCCCTGCGCAAGGTCTACAAGGCCGGCGGGCGCGGAGCCTTCGACGTCGTCGCGCTGCACCCCTACACGGGCCGCCCGCGCAACGTCATCCGCCTGATCGAGTTCGCGCGTCGCCAGATGCGCCGCTACCGGGACGGCGGCAGGCCGGTGTGGCTGACCGAGCTGTCGTGGCCGGCGGCGCAGGGCAGGACGAAGGGCGCGCCCGGGTTCGTCACCACCGAGCGCGGCCAGGCGGCGCGGCTCAAGCTCGCGTTGCAGCTGCTGGCGAAGGCGCGCAAGCGCCTGAAGATCCAGCGGGTCGTCTGGTACACCTGGCTCTCGCGCGAGGGCTCGCAGAACTCCTTCGACTGGTCGGGGTTGCGGCGCCAGCGCGGCGGGCGCCTGCTCTCCGCCCACTCGCTGGCGGTGTTCAGGCAGGCGGCGCGCCGGCTCGAGCGCTGAGCAGGGCGTCGACCTCGCGGGCGGTCCGCTCCCAGGTGAAGCCGGCCGCGCGGGCGAGGCCGGCCGCGCGCAGCCGAGCCCGCTCGGCGGGATCGCCCAGGACCGCGTGGATCGCCTCCCCCACCGCTTCGGGCGCGGCCAGCCGCGCCGCTCCACCCGCCGTCTCCGGCAGCGCGGTGGCGTCGGCCGCGATCACGGGCGTGCCGCACGCCATCGCCTCGAGCACGGGCAGGCAGAAGCCCTCGTAGAGCGAGGGCAGCGCGAACGCCTCGGCGCCGGCGTACAGGCCCGGGAGCAGCGAGTCGGGCACCGCGCCGAGGTGGCGCAGGGTGTCGAGCCCGGGCTCGCGGGCGAGCTGCGGGCGGTGGCCCCCGGCGACGACGACGTCGATCCCGTCGGCCGCGAGCTGCTGCGCGGCGGGGACCAGCGCGCGCACGTTCTTGCGCGCGGTCTGCGAGGCGACGCAGAGGACATAGGGACGGCTGAGGCCGAGCGCGCCGCGGGCGCGGTCCGCGTCGGCGTCTGGCGTGAAGGCGGGATCGACGCCGCCCGCGATCACGCTCAGGCGGTCCGGCGGAAGGCCGAGCAGGCCGCTGAGCTCGCCGCGCGAGAACTCGGATACGGTCACGACGTGCAGCGCGCGACGGGCCAGGGCCGGCAGGAGGCGCCGTTGCCAGGCCGCGTAGGCCGGCGAGTACCACTCGGGGTGTCGGAGCACGGCGGCGTCGTGGATCACGACGACGTTGCGTGGGAACGCGAGCGGGGCGAGGTTGGCCGGGCACAGCAGCGCGCTCGCACGAGCCGCGCGCAGCGGCAGCACGAGCTGCTCCCAGGCGTGGCCGGCGCGGTGCGCCAGCCGCGGCGGAGGCTCGAGGACCTCGTAGGCGCCCGGTCGCAGGGCGGGCAGCCGCGCGGCGAGCTCGCGCGCCCAGCGCTCGACGCCGCCGAGCTCGGGGCGAGCGGCGGCGCGGGCGTCGATGGCGATCCGGTGACCGGGCAGCGGGCGTGAGGGTCGGGGTCGACGGGCGCAGCCTGGTCGGCTGCGGGGCACGCGGGGTGGCGCACTATACGGCCGCCCTGCTCGAGGCCCTCGCGACGGCGTTCCCGGACGACGAGTACCGCGTCCTGCTGCCGCGGGGGCCGGCGTCGGTCCCGGCCGGCGTGCGCGCGGTCCGGCACCCCGCGCCCGCCCGCGCGCTGTTCGGCGCCGCCGCCGTGGCGGGCCGGCCGCGGCTCGACCGGCTGCTGGGCGGTGACTGCGACGTCGTCTGGGCCCCCGCGCCCGCGCCGCTGGCGGCCGGCGTGGGTCCGTTCGTGCTGACCGTCCACGACCGCTCGTGGGAGGCGCGGCCGCAGGACTTCACGCGCTACGAGCGGCTCTGGCACCACGCAGCCCGGCCGCGCCGGCTCGCGCGCCGGGCGGTGCGGGTGCTGTGCGTCAGCGAGGTGGTGCGGCGCGAGCTGATCGCGGAGTGGCGGCTCGACCCGGGGCGCGTGCGGGCGATCCCGCTCGCCCCGCGCTCGCTGCGCAGCGAAGCCGGTTCGGTCGCGCCGTCTCCCTACTTCCTCTTCGTCGGCGCGCTCGAGCCTCGCAAGGCGCCCGACCTGCTCGTCGAGGCGTTCGCCCGTGCGCGGGCGGGCGGGCTCGAAGCCGAGCTGGTCGTGGCCGGAGAGGGTCGGCTCGCGGTCGAGGGCCCGGGCGTACGGCGGCTCGGGCGCGTCGACGACCTCGGCCCGCTCTACGCCGGCGCGCTCGCGGTCGTGCTGCCGTCCTGGCTCGAGGGTTTCGGGCTGCCGCCGGTCGAGGGCATCGCGGCGGGCGCGCCCGCGATCGTCAGCGACCTGCCCGTGCTCCGCGAGGTGCTCGGCGACGGCGCCCTGTATGTCCGCCCCGGCGATGCCGCGGGTCTCGCCGACGCACTGCTCCGCGTCGCGGGCGATCCGGCGCTGCGCGAGCGCCTCCTGGCCGCCGGCCGCACGGCGATCGCGCCGCTCAGCTGGGCCGAGACAGCGCGCCGGACGCGCGCGGTGCTGGCGGAGGCGGCCGGCGCGTGAGCTTCACGATCGTCGTCGTGCTGCACGACTCCGCCGGGCCGCTCCGCGCGCTGCTCGGCTCGCTCGATCGCCTGCCCGAGCCGCCGCAACTGGTGGTGGTCGACGCCGGCTCGCGCGACGAGGGCGCCGCGCTTGCCCGCGCCGCCGCGGCCGAGGTCGCGGAGCTCGGGGCCAACCCGGGCTTCGGCGCGGCCAACAACGCAGGGGTCGAGCGCGCTCGGGAGCCGGTCACCGTCCTGCTCAACCCGGACTGCGAGCTGCTCGACGCGTCGCTCGCACGGCTCGCCGCGACGGCCTCGACGGGCCCCGAGCGCCTGTGGGTCCCTCGCCTGCTGGAGACCGACGGCGCGGTCCAGCGCTCCGCGCACCCGCTTCCAGGGACGCTCGGCGCGCTGCTCCCCGCCCTCGCCCACCCTCCGGCGCTACCGCGGGCGCTGCGCGACCGCGCCGAGCCCTTCCGCGCCGAGCGCCCGCGCACGGTGGGGTGGGCGATCGCCGCCTGTGTCGCGGCGCGCACCGAGGTCCTGCGCCGTCTCGGCCCCTTCGACCCGCGCCCGTTCCTGTTCTTCGAGGACATGGACCTGTGCCTGCGCGCCCGCGCCGCCGGGATCCCGACCGTGCTCGACCCGAGCGTGCGCGTGCGCCACCTCGGCGGCCACGCCACCCGCCGCGCCTACGCCGGCGAGCCGTACGAGCTGCTCGCCCGCCGCCGCCGCGAGGTGGTGGAGGCCAACCGCGGCCGCGCGGCGCGCGCGCTCGACGACGCCGCGCAGGCCCTCACCTTCGCCTCCCGGGCGGCGGCGCGCCAGGCGACGGGGCAGGACGCCGGGCGCGAGCGGGCCCAGCTCGCCGCGCTCTTGCGTGCCGTCCGCGCAGCCGGGGCACAATGACGCGGTGTCGGTCCGGCTCCTCCGCACAGCAGATCGCGACGCCTTCCTCGCGATGGTGCGCGAGAGTCGCGAGCTGCACCGGCCGTGGGCCTACCCGCCCGAGCGCCCCGACCAGTTCGACGAGCTGCTGTCGCGCTGCTCGCGGGACGACTTCGCCTGCTTCATCGTGATCGACGACGAGTCGGGGGAGATCGCGGGCGTCTTCAACATCTCCCAGATCGTCCGCGGCTCGTTCCAGTCCGCCTTCCTCGGCTACTACGGCAGCGCCCGCCACGCCGGCAAGGGACTGATGCGCGACGGGCTCCAGCTCGTGCTCGACTACGCCTTCGGCCCGCTCTCCCTGCATCGCATCGAGGCGAACATCCAGCCCGGCAACGCCGCCTCGATCGCGCTCGCGATCGGCGCGGGCTTCCGGCTCGAGGGCTACTCGCCGCGCTACCTGCTGATCGGCGGCCAGTGGCGCGACCACGAGCGCTACGCGCTCACCATCGACGAGCGGGCGAAGGCGGACGGCCGAGGCGGCTGAGTCAGAACAGCCCGAGCT
This sequence comes from Solirubrobacterales bacterium, assembly GCA_038327685.1. Lineage (GTDB taxonomy): Bacteria > Actinomycetota > Thermoleophilia > Solirubrobacterales > Solirubrobacteraceae > DASQFQ01. The sequence continues at coordinate 2,333 of JBBQLH010000100.1, read as the reverse complement.
GGGACGGCGCGGGCTCGTCGTCGGCCGCGGCGGAGGCCTCGATCTCCTCGACGAGCTCGGGCTCCGGGATGACCGGCTCCGGCTCCGGCGCGGGCGCGGGCGGCTCAGGCTGTGGCGGCGGGTCGAGCGCGAGCAGGTCGGGGAGGCGCGCGAAGTCGGCGCGCAGGGTGTCGAGCAGCGAGCGGGTGTAGAGCGCGGCGGCGGGGTGGTAGATCGGGTAGAGCCGCACGGCGCGCGGGCCGATGACGCGGATCTCCTCGCGGCCGTGGAGCTTGGTGATCCCGGTCCCCGGATCGGCGCGGAGCAGCTTCGTCGAGAAGTTGCCGAGCGTGCAGACGACCCGCGGCCGGATCAGCTCGAGCTGCCGGAACAGGTAGTCCTGGCAGTTGTCGATCTCCTGCGGCAGCGGATCACGGTTGCCGGGAGGCCGGCACTTGAGCACGTTGACCACGAAGACGTCCGGGCGCACGAGCCCGATCTCGCCGAGGAGCTGATCCAGCAGCTTGCCCGCCTGGCCGACGAACGGAACGCCCTGCTTGTCCTCGTTGGCCCCGGGCGCCTCGCCCACGAACATCAGGTCGGCGTCCGCGTTGCCCGAGCCGAACACGACGGTCTGGCGCGTCGCGGCGAGCTGGGGGCAGCGCGTGCAGGTCGACGCCTCCCGGTAGACGGCCTTGAGCTCCTCGCGGCGCTGTTCCGCGCTGGGCATGGTCCCGAGGGTAGCTCCGGCCGCGGCGGGCCGGCGTGAGTGATTCCCGCACCCTGCGGGGTAACATGGGGTGCGAGGCCGTCACCGACACGGGGCGGACCTCGAAGAAGACCGATCGCTCCCCCTCCCAGCCGGTATCTCGTGCGAGAACTGGACCGGAATCCCTCCAAGACCCCTCCCCTGCGCTGCGCCGTCATCGGCGCTGGTCGTCTTGGCCACGCGCTCACCGCCGCGCTGACCGCCGCCGGGCGCGACGTCGAGGGCCCGCTCGGGCGCGGCGCTGACCCGGAGACGGACGTCGTGCTGCTGTGCGTGCCCGACCAGGAGATCGGGGCGGCGGCCGCCGCGCTCACTCCCCGCAGGGCCCGGTTCGCCGGCCACTGCTCCGGCGCGACGACCCTCGAACCGCTGCACCCCCACGAGGCGTTCAGCCTTCACCCCCTGATGACGGTCCCCGAGGGCGGAGCCGCCCCGTTCGCCGGCGCCGGCTGCGCGATTGCCGGGTCGACCAAGGCGGCGCTCGACGTGGCCCGGCACCTGGTGGAAGCCCTGCACATGCGCCCGGTCCACGTCGCCGACGAGGACCGCGCCGCCTACCACGCCGCCGCCTCGATCGCGGCCAACTTCCTCGTCACGCTCGAGGGCGCCGCGGAGCGGCTCGCCGCCACCGCCGGCGTGCCCCGCGAACTGCTGGTGCCGCTCGCTCGGGCCGCCCTCGACAACTGGGCGGCCAAGGGCGCCGCCGAGGCCCTCACGGGCCCGGTCGCCCGCGGCGACGAGGCCACGATCGCGCGCCAGCGCGCGGCCGTCGAGGAGCGCGCGCCCGACCTCCTCGACACGTTCGATGCGCTCGTCGCCGCATCGCGGGAATCCGTCCCCACCCACCCACGCGCATGAAGACCATCCGCACCGTCGCCGAGATGCGGGCGCATAGCCGCACCGCCCGCGCGGATGGCCGCAGGATCGGCCTGGTGCCGACGATGGGCGCGTTCCACGGCGGTCACGAGTCGCTCATGCGCGCCGCGCGCGACGGCAGCGACGAGATGGTCGTCTCGCTGTTCGTCAACCCCGCGCAGTTCAACGACCCGCGCGACCTCGCCGCCTATCCCCGCGACCAGGAGCACGACGCGGCCGTCGCCGCCGGCCTCGGCGCCGACGTCCTCTTCGCCCCGCCCGCCGACGAGGTCTATCCCGGCGGGTTCTCGACCACCGTCGCCGTCGCCGGCCTCTCCGACGTCCTCGAGGGCGCCCACCGCGGCGCGGGCCACTTCGCCGGCGTGTGCACCGTGGTGGCCAAGCTCTTCAACATGGTCGCGCCCGACGTGGCCTGCTTCGGCCAGAAGGACGCCCAGCAGGTCGCCGTCCTCAGGCGCATGACGCGCGACCTCGACTTCCCGGTGGAGATCTAGGTCCTCCCCACCAACCGCGAGCCAGACGGCCTCGCGATGTCGAGCCGCAACGCCCGCCTTGACCCGCAGGAGCGTGCCCGCGCCGTGGCGCTCTCCGAGGCGCTGCTGGCGGTGCGGAAAGCGATCGAGGCCGGGGAGCCGGAGCCGCGCGAGGCGGGGCTGCGCGCCCTCGGCGCCCACGACGTCGAGCCCGAGTACCTCGCCATCGTCGACCC
>JBBQLH010000099.1:0-15456 GCA_038327685.1 Solirubrobacterales bacterium | reverse complement strand
CCCGGCGGCCGGGGCGGCCACCGAATCGAGGGTGTTCAGGGCTTCGATCAGGCGCCGGCGGGTGCCGATCGGCTCGATGACCTCGTCGACGTAGCCCTCGGCGGCGGCGGTGCCGGCGCTGAGGTGCTCCTCCGTGTAGCGGGCTGCGAACTCCTCGCGGGCCATCTCGGGATCCTCGGCGGCCGCGATGGCGCGGCGGTTGACGATCCCGACGGCCTGCTTGGCGCCCATGACGCCGAGCGTCGCCCCCGGCCACGCGAACGTGTAGTCCGCGCCGAGGTCGCGCGAGTTCATGGCGATGAACGCGCCGCCGAACGCCTTGCGCAGCACGACCGTCACCTTCGGCACGTGGGCCTCGGCGAAGGCGTGCACGAGCTTGGCGCCGTGGCGGATCACGCCGCCCTGCTCCTGGCGCGTGCCGGGCATGAAGCCCGGGGTGTCCACGAGCACGACGAGCGGCAGTCCGAAGGCGTTGCACGTGCGCACGAAGCGGGCCGCCTTCGTCCCGGAGTCGGCGTCGAGGACGCCGCCCAGGTACTTCGGCTGGTTGGCGACGAGGCCGACCGCGCGGCCCTCGAGGCGGGCGAAGCCGCAGACGATGTTGCGCGCCCAGCGGGGTGACCATTCGAGCAGGCGGCCGCCGTCGACGATGCCCTTGACGACGTCGCGCACGTCATAGACGCGGCGCTCGTCCTCGGGTACCGACAGGGAGGGATCGAGCGTGTTCGGCTCGGCCGAGCGCCAGCGCGGCGGGCGGTCGCCCGAGTGGGCCGGCAGGTGGTCGAGCAGGTCGCGCACGAGCATCGCCGCGTGCTCGTCCGACGGCGCGACGAAGTGCGCGACGCCGTTGCGCTCGTGGATCTTGGGGCCGCCGAGGTCGGCGGCGGTGACGTCCTCGCCCATCACGTCGCGCACGACGGCGGGGCCGGTGAGGAACATCGTCGCGCGCTCGGTCATCACCACGAAGTCGGTGAGGGCGGGCGAGTAGGAGCCGCCGCCGGCGCTCGCTCCGCAGATCACCGAGATCTGCGGGATGCGGCCGGAGAGGGCGACGTTCTCGCGGAAGATGCGGCCGTAGCCGGCGAGCGCCGCGAGGCCCTCCTGCATGCGCGCGCCGCCGGACTCGATGAACCCGACGACGGGCACGCCGGCACGCCCGGCCAGGCGCAGGACGCGGATGATCGACTCCGCGTGCTGCTCGCCCAGCGAGCCGCCGAGGTAGGACGGGTCCTGGGCGTAGCAGAACACGGGCCGGTCCTCGACGCGACCGGCGCCGGCGATCACGCCGTCACCGGCGCGTGCCTTCGCGCCCATGCGCTTGGACACGACGTCCGAGCGCAGGAGGGTGAGGGAGCCCTCGTCGCAGAGCGCCTCCAGGCGCTCGACCGGCGACAGCCGGCCGTCTTCGGCGATCTGCGCGACCTTCTGGGCCTTGGCGGCCTTGGTCGCGGAGGGCTGGCTGATTAAGGGGTTTCGCCCTCCGGTCGTCGCAAGCTCCTCCCGAGAGGGGTTTCGCCCTTCAGTCGTCGCAAGCTCCTCCTTACGGTCGACGTTACCCACGATGCTCATTCCGCTGCCTCCAGGCAAAGAACGGCGTTGTGGCCGCCGAACCCGAACGCGTTGGAGAGCGCGACGGGGAGGTGGCCATTGGTCTCCAGCGGGCGTGCCGTGTTCGGCACGTAATCGAGGTCCAGGCCCTCTTCGACCTCCTCGTAGCCCAGCGTGGGCGGCGCCATCCGGTCGCGCAGGGCGAGGATGGTCGCGACGGCCTCGACGGCGCCGGCGGCACCCAGCAGGTGCCCGATCGCCGACTTGGTCGACGACACGGGGATCTGCCCCGCGCGGTCGCCCAGCGCCAGCTTGATCGCCTTCGTCTCAGCCCGGTCGTTGAGCGGCGTCGAGGTGCCGTGGGCGTTGACGTAGTCGACGTCGGCGGGCGTGAGGCCTGCGCTCTCCAGCGCCTGCCCGATCGCCTGCGCGGCGCCGAGGCCCTCGGACTGCGGGGCCGTGATGTGATGCGCGTCGGAGGACGCGCCGTAGCCCTTGACGGTCGCGATGATCGTCGCGCCGCGCGCCTTCGCCTTCTCGGCGTCCTCGAGCACGAGCACCGCGGCGCCCTCGCCCATCACGAAGCCGTCGCGGCGGGCGTCGAACGGACGCGAGATGCCGCTGTCCGAAAGCGCGTCGAGGGCCGCGAACGCGGCCTTGGACAAAGGCGTCAGCGCAGCCTCGGAGCCGCCGGTGACGACGGCGTCGGCAGCGCCCGACTGGATCAGGCTCGCGGCCGTGCCGATCGCGTGCGCCCCCGCCGCGCAGGCGGAGACGATGCCGTAGCTGTGGCCGCGCAGCTTGTAGCGCATGGACAGGGCGCCCGGCGCGGCGTTGCTCATCATCAGCGGCACCGCAAGCGGCGAGACCTTCTTCGGCCCCGAGTCGCGCAGCACGTCGTGGTTGTGCTCGAGCGTGCCGATGCCGCCGATGCCGGTGCCGATGATGCAGGCGACACGGGTCGAGTCGTACGGCAGCTCGTCGGACCAGCCGGCCTCGGCAAGCGCCTCGTCGCCCGCGACCATCGCGAACTGCGTGAAGCGGTCGGCGCGGCGCGCCTCCTTGACCGACAGGTGCTCCTTGGGCTCGTACTCGCGCGCGACACCCTCGCCGTCCTCGATTCCTGATCGGCCGGCGAGCCAGCGCTCATACAGGGTGCGGGCGCCGACACCCAGCGGGGTGACGGCGCCGATACCGGTGACGACGACCTGGGTCATCCTGCGCGGTTCACCACCAGGTCGACGGCGTCGCCGACGGTCTTGATCTTGCCGACGTCCTCGCCCTTGAGCTTCACGCCGTACTCGTCCTCGATGATCTGCGAGAGCTCGGCGAGATCGAGCGAATCGACGTCGAGCTGCTCGAACGTCGCGTCGAGGGTGATCTCCTCCGGCTCGGGGCCGAACTGCGCGAGGGCCTCGCGGACGGTGGTCTCAACAGCCTCGGGGGTGATGGTCTTCTCGGCCATGGGTGTGTCCTCTCTTCTCTCGTTCAGGGTGGGTTGGGGTCAGGCGCTCATGCCGCCGTCGACGAACAGGGTCGATCCGGTCACGTAGGCGGCGGCGTCGGAGGCGAGGAACCGCACTGCGGCGGCCACCTCCTCCGGCGTGCCGACCCGCTTCGCGGGGACCGCGTCGAGGATGGCGTCGGGGAGCTCTTCGGTCATGTCCGTGGCGATGAAGCCCGGAGCGACGGCGTTGACGGTCACGCCGCGGCGCGCCACCTCGGCGGCGACGGTCTTGGTCATGCCGATCAGGCCGGCCTTCGCCGCCGCGTAGTTGGCCTGGCCGGCGTTGGCGCGCGGCCCGACGACGGAGGCGATGTTGACGATCCGGCCGTAGCGGGCCTTGATCATCGGGCGCATCGCGCGCCGCGTCATGCGGAAGGCAGCGGTCAGGTTCGTGTCGATGACACGGTTCCAGTCGTCGTCGCCCATCTGGATCGCGAGGCCGTCGGCGGTGATGCCGGCGTTGTTGACCAGCGCCAGCACCGGGCCGAGCTCGGACTCGAGGCTGCCGAACAGCTCGTCGGCGACGCCGTTGGCGTCGGAGACGTCGCCCCCGACGGCCAGCGCGCGGCCGCCCGCCTCCTCGATCGCCTTGACGGTGCGCTCGGCGCCCTCACGATCGGAGCGGTAGTTGACGCCGACGCTCCAGCCATCCTCGGCCAGGGCGAGCGCGATCGCCGCGCCGATGCCCTTCGAGGCGCCGGTGACGAGTGCAGTCGCTCCCTCGGGGCGGGTCTTGCTCATGCGGGGCCGCCCCACTGCACGACGGCGGCGCCCCAGGTGAAGCCGGCGCCGACGGCGGCGAGCAGCACGGTGTCGCCGGGGTGCAGGCGGCCCTCTTCACGCGCGAACGTGAGGGCGAGGGGGATCGAGGCCGCCGAGGTGTTGCCGGTCTCGGCGATGTAGTCGGCCACGCGCTCGCTCGGCAGCCCCAGCTTCTCGGCGACGGAGCGGGTGATGCGCGCGTTGGCCTGGTGGTAGACGAACAGGTCGACGTCCTCGAGCGCGACGCCCGCGAGCTCGCAGGCCTGGCGCGTCGAGCGCTCGAGCGCGCCCACGGCGGCGTTGAAGGTCGTGTGACCGTCCATCTTCAGGACCGGGTCCTCGCGCCGGGCGATGATCGCCTCGGACAGCGTGGCGTCCGAGCCGAACACGAACTGGCCGATTCCGTCGCCGTCCTCCTGGGCGCCGAGCACGACCGCGCCGGCGCCGTCGCCGAACAGCGCGGCGGAGCGCTTGTCGTCGAAGTCGGTGAAGCGCGAGAGCGCGTCGGCGCCGACGACCAGCACGGTTTCGGCGCGCCCGCTCTCGATCAGCGCGGTGCCGGCGCTGAGCGCGGTCACGAATGCGGTGCAGGCGGCGCCGACGTCGAACGCGTTGGCGTGCGCGGCCCCGAGCGCGGTGGCGACATAGGGCGCGGCGTTGGGCGTGATCTCGTCCGCCGAGGTGGTGGCGACGAGGACCGCGTCGAGCGCGGTCGGGTCGACGCCCGCGTCCTTGACGGCGGCACGGCCGGCCTCGATGGCGAGGTCGGAGAGGCGCTCGGAGGGCATCGAGTGGCGGCGCGAGCGAATGCCCGTGCGCTTCACGATCCAGCTCTCGTCGATGCCGAGCCGCTGGGCGATCGGCAGGTTGGAGACGACGGTCTCCGGCAGGTGGTGGCCGAGCCCGAGGATGCCGGCCGTGCGGGTCGCGCGGGTCGTGCCGCTGGTGGGCTCTGCCACGGGTGCGCTACGCATGGGCGGCCTCCTTCGTGATCCGGCGGGCGAGCTTGGAGAGGACGTTGCCGGGGCCGGCCTCGACGAAGTCCTCGGCGCCGCCCGCGATCATCGCCTGGAACGTCTCGCGCCAGAGCACGGGGCGAGTGAGTGCCGACGTGAGCTCGGCGCGCACGTCTGTGAACGGCTTGGCGGTCGAGCACGAGTAGACGGGGAACTGCGGCGTCCCGAGCTCGACCTCGTCGAGGGCGGCGCGGAACGGCTCCACGGCCGGCTCCATGGCAGGGGAGTGAAAGGCGCCGGCGACGTCGAGCGGCATGGCGCGCACGCCATACTCGCGCGCGGCCTCCTCGGCCTCGGCGAGCTTGTCGCGGTCGCCCGAGAGGATGACCTGGCCTGGGGCGTTGTCGTTGGCGACGGTGACGCCGGCGGCGCCGGCGATCGCCGTCGCGTCGTCGGGCGTGCCGCCCAGCAGCGCGAGCATCGAGCCGGTGTCGTCGGCGTCGGCCATCAGGCGGCCGCGCAGCACGACGAGGCGCAGGGCTTCCTCGAGGCTGAGGGCGCCGGCCGCGACGAGCGCGCCGAACTCGCCGAGCGAGTGGCCGGCGGCCATGGCGGGCTCGATGTCGAGCTTGGTCCAGCCGGCGATGCCCGCGCAGAAGATGGCGGGCTGTGCGAAGCGCGTGCTCTCGTCGACGCGGGCGAAGGGATCCTCACCGACGAGCTCGATGCAGTGCTCGAGCAGGTCGGGCATCGCACGCGCGACGTCGTCGCGCATGTCGGGGGTCTGTGAGCCCTGGCCCGGGAAGAGCAGGGCGATGTCGGTTCCAGTGGTCACGGCGACCACCTTCGCCGCTGTATGGCGGCGAACCCACCGTTGAAGCGGTCGCACCCCCCGTGCAGGGGGGGTATGCGCCACGCGGTGGGGGGTGACAGGCTTCCGGGATGCCGGAACTGCGCTCTGTGACCGCCACGCGCTATGGAACCCCGCTGCGCGAGGGCGGCTCGCTGCCGGGCCTGGTGGAGGCCGACGACGACGGCCTCTACGTCCTCAAGTTCCGCGGCGCGGGGCAGGGCGTGAAGGCGCTCGTGGCCGAGGTGATCGCGGGCGAGCTGGCCCGCGTGCTCGAGCTTTCGGTCCCCGAGATCGTGGTGATCGCGGTCGATCCCGCGCTCGGCGTCGCCGAGCCGGATCCGGAGATCCAGGACCTGATCACGGGCAGCGGAGGGACCAACATCGGCCTCGACTTCCTCCCTGGTTCGCTGCCCTACACGCCTGCTGCGGGCCTTCAGCCGGTTCCGGAGACGGCGGCGGAGATCGTGTGGCTGGACGCGCTGGTGACGAACGTCGACCGCACGCCGCGCAACCCGAACCTGCTCGTCTGGCACGAGCGCGTATGGCTGATCGACCACGGCGCGGCGCTCTACTTCCACCACCGCGACTGGGACCCGGAGGCCGAGGCGGCGAAGCCGTTCCCCGCGATCGCCGACCACGTCCTGCTGCCGGGTGCGGGCTCGATCCTCGAGGCCGACCAGCGGCTCGCGGAGCGACTGACTCCCGAGCGGCTGCGCGAGGTGATCTCGCGCGTCCCGGACGGGTGGGCGGACGGCGAGCGCTACCTCGACTACCTGACCCGGCGGCTCGCGGCGCCGCGCGCGTTCGCCGCCGAGGCCGAGGAGGCACGACCATGACGGGCTCCCAGCCGTTCCAGTACGCGATCGTGCGGGTCGTCCCGCGGGTCGAGCGCGGCGAGTGCATGAACGTCGGCGTGGTCTTCTTCTGCCGGCCCCGCCGCTACCTCGCGGCGCGCACCGCGCTCGACGAGGCGCGCCTGGCCGGCTTCGCCCCCGATCTCGACCCCGCCGAGGTGCGTTCGCACCTGGAGGCCATGACGCGGATCGCCGCGGGGGACCCGGACGCGGGGCCCGTCGCGCGGCTCGACCAGTCCGAGCGCTTCCACTGGCTCGTGGCGCCGTCGAGCACGGTGATCCAGACCTCGCCGGTGCACACCGGGCTCTGCGAGGATCCGGACGAGACGCTGACCCGGCTGATCGAGAAGCTCGTCGCATGAGGGAGATCGCCCCCGGGCTGTATCACTGGGCCGCGCCGCACCCGAACTGGGGACCCGACCCCGAGCCGGACAGTCCCGCCGACTGGCCCGAGGACGTCGGCAGCGTGCTCTTCGAGGCGCCCGACGCGGTCGTCCTCATCGACCCCCTGGTCCCGGAGGATCTGTGGCCGTCACTCGACGAGCGAGTGGCCGGCCGGCCGGTCATCGTGCTCACGACCATGCGCTTCCACGGCCGCTCGGGCGACGCCTTGATCGAGCGGTTCGGCGGCGCGAAGGTGCGCCACGACGCGCCGATGCCGGCCGGCGTCGAGGCCATGGCGCTCCCGCGCTTCGACGAGACGATCTACTGGCTGCCGGGGCCTCGCGCGCTGGTCCCCGGGGACCGCCTCATCGGCGACGGGAACGGCGGCGCGCGGCTGTGCCCGCCGTCGTGGCTGGGCTACATCAAGCCCGCGGTCAGCGTCGACGAGCTGCGCGACGCGCTGGCGCCGCTGCTCGAGCTCCCTGTCGAACACGTGCTGCTGTCGCATGGGGCGCCGGTCGTCGGTGGCGGGGCCGCGGCGCTGGCCGCGGCGCTGGCCGTGTAGAACGGCGCTTTGAGGGAGTGAGTCCGCGCGGCCGCGGGAGGGGTGTGCCGGGTGTGGTCACTTGACCCCAATATTCGGGTCAACTGACCGCACCCCCTTCGGGCACCCTCCTCAATGCGCAGTTGACGTTCGCCGGTCACCGCACGCTCACCGGCCCCCCACCCGCCACCGCCAGCGCGCCGACCGCGCCGCCACCCACCTCGAGGTCCACGACCACCTCCGTCGCCCCCACCGGCAGCGGCGCGACGAGCCCGACGCCGTGGCACTTCAGGCGCGCCTCGTGGCGGACCCAGAGCCGGTGGAACAGCGCGTCGCGCTCCAAGGCCGGAGCGGCGGCGACCCGCGCGACGTCCCCCGCCGGCAACCCGACCTCCGCGAGCTCGCGCACGTCGCCGCGCGGCCGCAGCTCCTCGACGTCGACACCCACCTCGCGCCCGGCGGCGACCGCGAGCAACCAGCGCTCGCCGGCGTGGCTGAGGTTGAAGCGCAGGAGCGGTGCGCCCTCGAGCTGCGGCTTGCCGTGCGGGCCCCGCCCGAGGCGGACCTCGTCCGGCGCGATGTCGAGATAGGCGGCGAGCACCGCCTCCAGCCGCCCGGGCGCCGGAGCGGCGCGCCAGACGTGGACCTCGCGCTCAGGCTCCGGCCAGCGCACGCCCGCTCCCGACTGCCGCGTCGATCGCCTGCTGGAGCGCCGCGGCGGTCTGCGCGACGTCCGGCTCGCGCAGCATGCCGATGTGCGCCGCCGCGATCGGCACCTCGACGACGCCGTCGAGCGCGAGCGCCCACCAGCCGTCCATCAGCGGGTTCTCCGCGTGCTCTTTGGAGCGGAGGTGGACGAGGCGGCCCGGCGCGGGCTCGGCCCAGTATGCGGCCCGGGCCTCCTTCGCAGCTGCGCGCACCGCGCGCATCAGCCGCTCGTCGCGGCCCGGCAGCTCGCCGAACACGCGCCGCTCGGCAACCAGCAGCCCGCGGCCGGCGGCGAGCAGGCCGGCCTGGATCGGCAGGCGGCTCGCGCCGGCGAGCGCGCGCCGGCGCATCCGCGAGCGCTCGAGGGCACGGCGCGCCTCGCGGTCGGGCGGCGGGCCGAGCAGCGCGGGGTCGACGCCCTCACGCACGCCGCCCTCCCAGCCCCACTCGATGAGCCGCTCGGCGTCGGCGCCGCGCGGGTCGGGGAACGCCGCCTGCAGGTCCGGGCGCAGGGCGTGGATCGCCAGCAGGTACGGCGCCGGGCCGGGCCGGGCCGCCGCGAGCAGTTGCGGCTCGAGCAGGCCCTCCTGGACGCCCGAGGCCCACGCCCAGGCGGCGAGCCGCGGGGCGTCGCCGCCGACGGGATCGGGGAGCGCCTCGCGCAGGTCCTCGCGCCGCCGCCAGCCTGCGGCGAGGTAGCGGGTGACGCCCGGCGCCAGCTCCTCGCACAGCCAGTCGCGCAGCGCGGGGCCGCCGGCCGGCACGGTCGCCCCCTCGCGCCGGGCGGCGCCGACCGCGATGTCGACGATGCGGTCGCGGCGCAGGCCGGGCACGATCTCGGCCGGGCCGACCTGTGGCGGCTCGGAGTCGAGCGCGGCGACGAGCGCGACCTCCTCGCCCTCGGCGCGCAGCTTCGCGGCGATCGCGCAAGCGACCGTGGCGCCGTTGCAGCGCCCGGCGATCACGTACGGCCCATGCGGCTGGGTCCGCCGCAGCTCGGCCAGGTAGCGGCCCGCGAGCGCCGGGATGCTGCGATCGAACGGCGAGTGGCCGTCGAGCCCGCGCGGCTGCAGCGCGTAGACCGGCTGGTCCGGATCGAGGCGGCGCGTCACCGCCGCGAAGGCGAGCGGATTGCCGTCCCCGGCCGTGACGACGAAGAGAGGGGGCCGCGTCCCCTCGCGCCGCAGAGCGACCAGCGAGGACCAGCCGCCGTTGCCGACGACCGGCGCCTGCGCCAGCGTCGCCGCGAGCGCCCGCGGCGTCGGCGCCGCGAAGATCGTGGCCGGCTCGACCCGCGAACCGGTGCGCCGCCGCACCTCGGTGCAGAGGGCGAGCGCGAGCAGCGAGTGCCCACCGAGCGCGAAGAAATCGTCGCCGGGCTCGACCGGGCTCAGCTCGAGCACGGTCTCGAATGCGCCGATCACAGCGCGCTCCTGTGGCCCTCGCTCGCGCTGGGCGCCACCGTTCCCGCTGCGCGCGTAGTGCTCGCGCGTCGGCTCGGGGAGCAGTTCGCGGGCGACCTTGCCGTTGGCGGTGAGCGGCAGCGCGGGCATGCGCACCCACGCCACCGGCACCATCGCGGCCGGCAGGCGCGCGGACGCATGCGCGCGCAGCGACGCGGGGCTGGGCGCGGCGACGCCGGGGCGCGCGACCAGGTAGGCGGCGAGCCGCCGGTCGGCGGCGCCGCCCGTGCCCGCCGCGACGACGACGACATCGGCCACCGCGGGGTGAGCGCGCAGCACCGACTCGACCTCGGCCGGTTCGACGCGCACGCCGCGGACCTTGACCTGGGAGTCGGCGCGGCCCAGGAACTCGAGCGCGCCGTCGGCGGGCCGGCGCCGGACGCGGTCGCCGCTGCGGTAACAGCGCCCGCCGGGGCCCTCGACGAAGCGCTCCGCCGTGAGCTCGGGGTCCTCCCAGTAGCCGGCCGCGACGCCCGCCCCGCCGATCCACAGCTCGCCCTCGACGCCGTCGGGCAGCTCGCGCCCGCGCGCGTCGATCACGTGGCACGCGCTGCCCGGCACCGGCACGCCGATCGGCAGCGGACCCGCGACGGGGTCGCCCGGCCGCAGCGTCCACGTGGTGGTGAACGTCGTGCCCTCCGTCGGCCCGTAGCCGTTCGTGAAGCGACCGCCGGGCGGGAGCGCGGCGAGCGCGCGCGCGGCATGCTCCGGTGAGATGACGTCGCCGCCCGCGAGCACGTGGCGGACGCGGGCGAGGGCGTCGGGCCGCTGGTCGACGAGCGCGTGGAAGAGCCCCGCGGTCAGCCACAGCGTCGTTACGCCGTGCTCCGCGACCGCCGCGGCGACGGTGTCCGCATCGGCGCGCCGCGCCAGCGGCGCCACGGTGCCGCCGTTGACGAGCGGGCCCCACACCTCGAGCGTCGTGGCGTCGAAGGCGGGCGAGGCCGCATGCAGCATCACGGCGCCCGGGCCGAGGTCCGCGAACGCGCAGTCCTGCACGAGCCGCAGGATGTTCTCGTGCGTGACCACGACGCCCTTCGGGCTGCCGGTCGACCCGGACGTGAAGTTGATCTGCGCGACCGCACCCGGCCCCGCGCGGTCGAGGTCGCCGGGATCCGCCGCCGACGCGTCGGGCGCGATGTCCTCACCGATCACCAGCCTCGCGCCGGCCGCGGCGAGGATCGCGCGCCGCCGGGCCACGGGATGGTCGAGGTCGAGCGCCACGACCATCACGCCCGAGCGGGCGATCGCGAGGTGCGCCACGACGGCGTCGACACCGCGGGGCAGTGCCAGGCCGACACGGTCGCCGGGGCCCGCGCCGGCTGCCCGCAGCGCGGCAGCGAGGCCGCCCGCCCGAGCCCACAGCGCCTCGTAGCTCAGCGTCTCGCCCGGCCCCGCCACCGCGACGGCCGCCGGCGTCGTAGCCACGATCGCCGCCACCGCGCCGGGCAGCGCGGCGGACGGGTCATGGCGCGCCGGGGTCTGCGAGCGCGCCGCGCGGGCGGCCGCCTCCTCCGGCGGCTCGAGCGCGAGGTCGACGGCGGCCGCGTCCGGATCGGCGGCGAACTGGGCGAGCAGGTGCTCGTGGTGTCCGGCGAGCCGGGCGGTGGTCGCATCGCCGAGGACCTCGCCGTGCTCCCAGATCAGGCTCACGGAGCCGTCGGCCTGCCGGTGACCGATCACGTTGAGCTCCGCCTTGCTGGTGCCGTCGGGCAGAGCTCCCACCACCTCGACCCGCTCCAGGCCGGGCCAGCGAATCGGGCCGCGCGAGGCGTCGTGGAAGGAGAAGAGCGTCCCGACGAGCGGGGAGCGGGACGGGTCGCGCGGCGGCGCCAGGCGCTCGACGACGCGGTCGAACGGCACGTCGGCGTGCGCGAGCGCGTCGACGGCGACGTCGCGGACGCGCCGCAGCAGCTCGCGCACGGTCGGATCGCCCGAGAGGTCGATGCGCAGGGCCAGCGTGTTGACGGTCATGCCGAGCGTCCCGGCCAGGCCCGGATCGCCGCGGTTGGCCACCCCCGAGCCGATCTGCAGATCGTCGCGGCCGTCGTAGCGGGCAAGCTGCAGGGCGAAGGCGGCGAGGCAGACCTGGAACAGCGTTGCCCCCTCCTGCTCGGCGAGCGCCAGCAGGTCGCGGACCGTCGCGGCCGCCAGGTGGTGACGGACGACACCTCCTGCGAAGGACTCGCGCGCAGGCCGCGGCCGGTCGAGCGGCAGGCGCAGGGGCGCGGGGTCGCGGTCGAGCACCGCGTCCCAGAAGTCGAGCTGCGCGTCGAGCGCTTCGGCATTGGCCGCCTCCCAGGCGCCGGCGTCGCCGATCTGCAGCGCCGGCGGCGGCGGGTTCGGAGCGCCGTCGCGATGGTGCGCGTAGAGCGCGCCGAGCTCGCGGACGAGCACGTCGAGCGACCACCCGTCGTGCCCGAGGTGGTGCTCGAGGCTCAGCAGCGCCCAGCGCCTCTCGTCGAGTCGCATCAGCGTCCAGCGGACCCACGGCGCGCGCGCGACGTCGATGCGCTCGCGGACCCGCGCGCGCACGGCGCGGGCGAACTCGATGGCCGGCGCGCCGCGCAGGTCGAGCTCCTCGAGCGGCAGCGCGACCGCGTCGTGCACGTGCTGCATCGGCTGCCCCGACTCGAGCACGATCGACGAGCGCAGCGCCTCGTGGCGCGCGACGAGGTCCTGCAGCGCCGCGCGCAGGGCCGCGGGCTCGAGGTCGCCGTCGAGCCGGAGCAGCGAGGGGAACTGGTAGGCGCGCGAGGACGGGTTGAGCTGCTGGAACAGCCACGCTCGGCGCTGCGCGGCGGTGAGCGGTGCGAGCGGACCGCGGCGCTCCCTCGGGATCACGGGCGGCAGGACCGCACCATCGCCGGGGGCGTCGAGCAGCGCGGCGAGCCTGCGCGGCGTCGGCGCGCTGAAGACGGACCCGACGCTCAACTCGGCGTGCCCGGCCGCCCGCAGCCGCCCGACCAGTCCGATCGCGAGCAGCGAGTCCCCGCCCAGCACGAAGAAGTCGTCGTCGGGGCCTGGTGCGGGGCGCCCGAGCACGCCGCCCATCGCGGCGGCGACCAGCGACGTGGGACCGTCGGGGGCGGCCGCCGGGCCAGGCGCGACCGCCGGCTCCGGGAGCGCGTCGCGGTCAACCTTGCCGCGCTCGGTCAGCGGCAGCACGTCGAGCACGACGACGACGCGCGGGACGTAGGTCGCCGGCAGGCGCTCGCCGAGGTGCTCGCGCAGCGCCTCGCCGTCGAGCGCCGCGCCGGGCACCGGCGCGGCGTAGGCCACGAGCTGCGGGTGGCCGGCGACCGCCGTGCGCACGACCACCGCGGCCTGCCCGACGTCCGGATGCGCGGCGAGCACGTGCTCGACCTCGCCCGGCTCGATGCGCACGCCGCCGATCTTCACCTGCTTGTCGAGGCGGCCGACGAAGTGCAGGACGTCCTCGGCGTCCATCCGCACGCGGTCCCCGGTGCGATACCAGCCGTCCACGAACTTCTCGGCCGTCGCGTCGGCGTCGCCGCGGTAGCCGCGCGTCACCGCGGGCCCGCCGATCCACAGCTCGCCGTCGTCGGCCGGCCGCCCGTCGGGATCGAGGACGCGGAGTTCGTAGCCCGGCACCGCGCGGCCGATCGGGATCGGGCCGCCGACCTCGCCCACCTCGTGCGTCGTGCAGAGGACCGTCGTCTCGGTCGGCCCGTAGGCGTTGATGAACGGGATGTGGGGATGGGCGGCGCGGAACGCGCGCGCGGTCGCGGGAGGGAGCACGTCGGCGCCGGGGACGGCGACGCGCAGCCCGGCGAGGTCGCCGATCGCGTCCTCGACGATGCGCGCGAACACGCCGGCGGTGATGCCGGCGAAGGTCACGCGCTGCTCGCGAATGAGGCGGGCGACCGCGCGCGGGTCCGGGCGACCGGGCGGCACGACCACGAGCCGCGCGCCGTGGACCAGCGCGCCCCAGATCTCGAGCACGGAGAAGTCGAACGTGAGCGGGCTCACCTGCAGCACCACGTCGCCGCTGATCGGTACGACGTCGCTGCCCGACCGCAGCAGCGTCAAGACGTTCGCATGCGTGACCTCGACACCCTTCGGGAGCCCGGTCGAGCCCGAGGTGTAGATCACGTACGCGAGCCGCTCGCCGCCCGCCTCGGACTCCAACGGCTCAGCGGGCGCCGCGGTCGGCGGCTCGAGCGGCAGGATCGCGCGCGGCTGGGCGTCGTCGAGCAGCACGCGATGGCGCGCCGGCGGATCGGCGGGATCGAGCGGGACGTAGGCCGCGCCCGCGCGGAGGATCCCGAGCAACGAGGCGATCGCCACGGCCGAGCGCTCGACGTGGGCCGCCACCACGTCGCCCGGCTGGACGCCGTCGCGGCGCAACCGCTCGGCGATCGCGTCGGCGCGGCTGACGAGCTCCCCGTAGGTCAGCGCCGTGCGCTCGTCCTGGACCGCGACTGCGTCCGGCTCACGCCGCGCCCGGTCGGCGATCAGGCCGTCGATCGACGCGTCCGCGCTCACGGCGCGAGTTTATGCGCGCCTACGAGATCAGGCCGAGCCGCTGCGCCTTCTGCGTCGCCTCGGCGCGGTTGCGCACGCCGAGCTTGCGATACAGCGACGAAGTGTGCTCCTTGATCGTGTGCGGCGAGAGGAACAGCCGCTCGGCGATCTCGCGGTTGGTGGCGCCGCCGGCGACGAGGTCGAGGACCTCGCGCTCGCGCTCGGTCAGCGGCGGCCCGCTCGGCGACTCGTGCGGCTTGAAGACGGTCATGCCGAGCCCGACCATCCGCACCGCGCCCGCGATGTCGGCGGCGGGCCAGTCCTTGGAGATGAAGCCGGCGGCGCCCGCCGCGCGTGCGGCGTTGGGCGAGATCCGGCCGGCGCCCGAGATCAGGAGCACGTTGACGGTGGGGACGAGGAAGCGCAGGCGCTCGCAGATCTCCGCGCCCGACTCCTGGCCGACGAACAGGTCGACGAGCGCGACGTGCGGGTCGTAGCGTCGGGCGAGCGTGATCGCCTCCTCGCCGTTGCGCGCGCTCAGGCAGCGCTCGACCCACGGCTGCTCGCCGAGCATCAGGCGGAAGCCCCAATGGACGACCTCGTGGTCGTCGACGACGAGGACGCGCAGGCGCTTGTCGGCGCCGCCGCCCGCGGCCAGCCGGCTGGGGCTGACGTCAGGCACGCCCAAGGGGCACCGCCAGCCTCACCCGCCAGGTGCCGGGTTCGCGTTCGCCGAACTCGATGATGCCGCCGGCCTGGATCGCCTCCAGCGCCGCGAGCCGCAGCCCCATGCCGCTCGCCGGCCGCGGGCGGCCGTGGACGCCGTCGTTGCAGATCTCCATCACGAAGGCGCCGTTGAGGCGCTCCAGCGACACGTCGACCGTCGACGGGTCCGCGTGCTTGCGCGCGTTGCGGACGGCCTCGATCAGCACGGACTGCGCGAGCGGCTCGAGCTCGGGCGGGACCTCGTCGTGCTCGGCGAGCGCGATGCCGAGCTCGGGGTGCTCGTCGGTGAGGCGGGCGACCTCGGCCAGCAGCGTCGTCTGCGTTGGCCGCGACGTGCGCCCGAGCGGCCGGCCGAGCGCGCGCCGCAGGTCCTGGAGCGCGCCGTGGAGCTCCTCGCCGATGCGCTCCCGTGCCTCGGCCGACAGCTCCTGGTCGCCGGAGAACGCCATCGAGACGCCGAACAGCCGCTGGATCACGCCGTCGTGGATCTCGCGCGCGAGGTCGATGCGCTCCTGCAGCTGGTGGGCGAGCTCCTGGTTGCGCGTGGCGATGCGCGCGTGGGTCGCGAGCGCCGCGACCTTGCCGATCGTCCACAGCAGGTAGCGCTCGGAGTCCGACAGCGGCTCCGTGCCCGCGCGGTCGGAGAGGATCACGCCGGTCCAG
>JBBQLH010000098.1:0-15479 GCA_038327685.1 Solirubrobacterales bacterium | reverse complement strand
TACGACGACATGAAGAACCGGGTCATGGGAGAGCTCAAGAAGGTCTTCCGCCCCGAGTTCCTCAACCGCATCGACGAGGTCATCGTCTTCCACAAGCTGCAGAAGGACGAGATCAAGCAGATCGTCGACCTCCTGCTGCGGCGGATCCGCCAGTCGCTGGCGGAGCGCGATCTCCAGCTGGAGCTCACGGAGGGGGCCGAGGACTTCCTGGTCGAGAAGGGCTGGGACCCGTCGATGGGCGCACGCCCGTTGCGCCGGGCGATCCAGCGCTACATCGAGGACCCGCTCGCCGACTTCGTGCTCCGCGCGGAGCTCGTCGAGGGCGGCACCGTGCTCGTGGAGCCGGCGCCCGAGGGCGACGAGAACCAGGACGTCAGGCTCTCGATCATCAAGCCCGAGCCGAAGCCGACCCCGGTCGGAGTCGGCGCCGAGGGCGGCACGGAGGGCGAGGCCGTCGAGGGCGCGGACGAGGGCGGAGTCCTCGACCAGCCGGCGGTCCCGCCGGCCGAGTCCGAGTAGCTCGCCGCACCACCCGAGCACTGCCGAGAGGGCGCCCCGCCGGGCGCCCTCTCTTCGTTGATGGGCGCTTGAGCCGATAGGCGTAGCCTTCAGGGGACATGGCGACCGCAGTCGAACCCGCGCGGACCCGCTCGGACTCCGACGACCGCGTGCGCGGCCTCGTGTTCGTCGGCGCGATGGCCGTCGTGATGTGGGTCGTCGAGGTCATCGACGCGGCCGGCGCCCACCTCGACACCAACGGCATCCACCCGCGCGATCCGGGCACGCTGCCGGACATCGCGTTCGCGCCGTTCCTGCACGCCGGCTGGGGCCATCTGATCGGCAACACGGTCCCGTTCCTGCTGCTCGGCGGTGCGATCGCGCTCAGCGGCCTCGCCCGCACCGCGGCGGTGACCGCGATCGTCGCCGTGATCGGCGGCCTCGGCACGTGGCTGATCGGGCCCGCCCACACCAACCACATCGGCGCCAGCGGCCTCGTGTTCGGCTTCGCCGCCTACCTGATCGCGCGCGGGGCGTTCAGCCACCGGCCCCTGCACCTCGTCGCGGGCCTGGCCGTGATCGCCGTCTACGGCGCCACGCTGGCCTTCAGCCTCGTACCGCACCCCGGCATCTCCTGGCAGGGCCACCTGTTCGGGGCCGTCGGCGGCGTCGTCGCGGCGCGCGTCCTCGATCGCAGGCGGGCGCCGGTGCCGGCATGAAGTACGGGCCCGAGAACGCGTCGCTTCACGTGCACACCTATCGCGAGGGGGTGGCGGCGAAGGTCGGCCACGACCTCGTGATCGAGGTCACGCGCTGGGAGGCGACCGTCGACGACGGCGCGATCGCGCTCACCGCCGACCCGGCCTCGCTCGAGGTGCGCGAGGGCCATCGCGGGGTCAAGCCGCTCAGCGACAAGGACCGCCGGGAGATCGTCAAGAACATCGACGCCAAGGTGCTCGGCCGCGAGCAGATCGTGTTCCGCTCGACCAGCGTCGACGGTGACGCCGTCGCCGGCGAGCTGACGATGGCGGGCGCGACGCGACCCGTGAGCGCCCGCCTCGACACGGCCGGCGGCCGCATCCGCGCGACGATCCCGCTCGTGCAGAGCGAGTGGGGGATCAAGCCCTACCGCGGGCTGATGGGTGCGCTGAAGGTGCGCGACGACGTCGAAATCGTGATCGACGCGCCGGCGGCCTGAGCCGCCTAGTCGACCAGGCGGTCGAGGCGGATCGGGAGGTCGCGGACGCGCTTGCCGGTGGCGTGGTGGACGGCGTTGGCGACCGCCGCAGCGGTGCCGACGATGCCGATCTCGCCGATGCCCTTCGAGCCCATCGGGTTGAGCTCGTCGTCGTCCTCCTCGACCCAGACCGCGTCGATCTCCTGGATGTCCGCGGACACGGGCACGTGGTACTGGGCGAGGTCGTGGTTGAGGTAGTCGCCGAACTCGCGGTCCATGACGCTCTCCTCGTGCAGCGCCATCGAGAGACCCATGATCATGCCGCCGATGAACTGCGACCGGGCCGTCTTCGGGTTGATCACGCGGCCGACCCCGAAGACGCCGAGCACGCGCGGGAGCCGGACCTCGCCGCTGTCGGCGTCGACGCGCACCTCCACGAACTGCGCGCCGAACGCGTGGCGCGACAGCTTGGACAGTGCCTTGACCTCGTCCGCCGTGTTGACCGTCACCTCGCCCTCGCCCTGCTGGCCTGTGCCCGCCGACGAAGTCGGCTGGGTGAGCAGCGCCTCGCACGCCTTGACCACCGCCGAGCCCCACGACGCGGTCCCCATCGAGCCGCCGGCGAGCGCGGCCTGGCCGAAGTCCGAGTCGCCGATCTCCATCCGCACCTGCGAGGGGTCGACGCCCAGCGCGTCGGCGGCGATCTGCGTCAGCACCGTGCGCGCCCCGGTCCCGATGTCCGCGGCGGCGATCTGGACCGTGAAGCCGCCGTCGGCGTCGAGCCGCGCGGTCGCCTGCGAGGGCGAGCGGTAGGCGGGGTAGGTCGACGCCGCCACGCCGGTGCCGACCAGCCAGCGACCGTCACGGCGCGCGCCGGGGGTCGGGTCGCGGCCCTCCCAGCCGAAGCGCTGCGCGCCCTCGCGCAGGCAGGCGACGAGGCTGCGCGAGCTCCACGGGATGTCCTTCTCCGGGTCGCGCTCGGGCTCGTTGGCGATCCGCAGCTCGATCGGGTCGAGGCCGCACGCGATCGCCAGCTCGTCCATCGCCGACTCGAGCGCGTACATGCCCGGGCACTCGCCCGGCGCGCGCATCCACGATGGCGTGGGCACGTCGAGCGCGACGAGGCGGTGCGTCGTCAGCCGGTCGGGCGCCGCATACATGTGGCGCGTGGCGATGGTGGTCTGCTCGGCGAACTCGCGCACGGTCGAGGTCTGCTCGAAGGCGTCGTGCCCGATCGCACGCAGCCGGCCGTCGCGCGAGGCGCCGAGGCGCACGCGCTGGATCGTCGGCGTGCGATAGCCGACCATCGAGAACAGCTGCTGGCGCGTCAGCGCGACCTTGACCGGGCGCCCGACGATCCGCGCGGCGAGCGCGGCGAGCACCGCCTGCGGGCGCGGCGTGCCCTTCGAGCCGAAGCCGCCACCGACATGCTGGGAGATGACGCGCACGCGCTCGGGCTCGAGCTCGAACAGCGCGGCGATCTCGTTGTGCGCCCGCCAGCTGCCCTGGATCGAGTCGTAGAGCGTCAGGCCGCCGTCCTCCCAGACGGCGAGGCTCGCGTGCGGCTCCATCGGGTTGTTGTGGATCGGCTGGGTCGTGTAGGTCGCGTCGACGACGACCTCGGCGGCGGCCAGCCCGGCGTCGAGGTCGCCGTGCGCGACGTCGGTCGGAAACGACGGGTTGACCTTCTCGGGCTTGTAGAAGCGCGGATGGCCGGAGCGCAGCTCGACGTCGTGCGCGGTGGGCCGGTAGTCGAGCGCCACGGCGGCCGCCGCCTCCCGCGCGGTCTCGAGCGATTCGGCGACGACGGCGGCGACGATCTGCCCGCGGTAGGCGACGCCGCTCGACTGGAAGAGCATCAGCTCGCCGTCGTCGACCTCGGCGAGCCGCGGCGCGTTCTCGCGCGAGACCACGGCGAGCACGCCGGGAATCGCCAGCGCCGCGCTCGCGTCGACGCCGGTGATCTCCCCCGTGGCGATGGTGGAGGTGATCGCCGCCGCGTAGGCGACGCCCTCGATCGGCTGCTCGTAGGCGTAGCGCGCCTCGCCCATCACCTTCTCGCGGCCCTCGACGCGGCTGAGCGGCAGGCCGACGGCGGGGGCGAGGGTCGAGGTGTCGAGGGTCATGCGCACAGCTCGCTGAGGGTGCTGACCAGCACGTTGCGCGTGAGACCGACCTTGTAGGCGTTGTCGCGCAGCGGCTCCGCCAGCGCGAGCTCGGCGACGGCCGCGGCGGCGAAGGTCTCGCGGGTGGCGGGTGCGCCGACGATGGCCGCTTCCGCCTGCTGCGCCCGCCACGGCACGTGGGCGACGCCGCCGAGCGCGATCCTGCACTCCTCGACGAGGCCGTCGCGCACCTCGACGGCGGCGGCGACGGAGATGACCGCGAACGAGTAGGAGGCGCGTTCGCGGACCTTGCGGTAGGCGGAACGGGGGGCGGGCGCGGTGATCTCGATCGCCGTGATGAGGTCGCCGGGCCCGAGCTCGGTGTCCCGCTCGGGCTGGTCGCCGGGCAGGCGGTGCAGCCCCGGGATCGGGACGCTGCGGGCTCCGGCCGGGCCGTGGACGTGAACCGTGGCGTCCAGTGCGGCGAGCGCGACCGCCATGTCCGACGGGTGGGTCGCGACGCAGTGCTCGGAGTGTCCGAGGATCGCGTGGTTGTGGTGCTCACCCTCGCGCGCGGGGCAGCCCGAGCCCGGCCGGCGCTTGTTGCAGGGCTTCGTGACGTCCTGGAAGTACGAGCAGCGCGTCCGCTGCAGCAGGTTCCCGCCGATGGTGGCGAGGTTGCGCAGCTGGCCCGAGGCGCCGCCGAGCAGCGCCTGCGAGAGCACGGGGCAGCGCTCGCGCACGAGCGGGTGGACGGCGAGGTCGGACATGCGCACGGCGGCGCCGACCCGCAGTCCGCCATCGGGCAGCGCCTCGATCGCGCCGTGCGGGAGGCGGGAGACGTCGACGAGGCGGTCCGGGGTCGCGACGCCGAGCTTCATCAGGTCGACGAGGTTCGTGCCGCCGCCGAGGTACGTCGCGCCCTCCGCGCCGGCCGCCACCGCGGCCGCGACGTCGCCCGCGCGCTCGTAGCCGAACGGCTTCACGCGACGTCGGCGATCGCGGCGACGATGTTCGGATAGGCGCCGCAGCGGCAGAGGTTGCCGCTCATGCGCTCGCGGATCTCCGCCGCGTCGAGCGCGACGCCCTCCGCCTCGGCCTCGGCGAGCATGCCCGCCGCCGAGCAGAGCTGGCCGGGCGTGCAGTAGCCGCACTGGAACGCGTCGCGCTCCACGAACGCGGACTGCAGCGGATGCAGGTCGTCGCCCGCGGCGAGGCCCTCGACCGTCACGAGCTCGGCGCCGTCGTGCGCGACGGCGAGCGCGAGGCAGGCGTTGGCGCGCCGGCCGTCGAGCAGGATCGTGCACGCGCCGCATTGGCCGTGGTCGCAGCCCTTCTTCGCCCCCGTCAGCCCGAGCTGCTCGCGCAGGAGGTCGAGGAGCGTGGTCCGCACGTCGATCTCGAGGCGGTGCTCTTCGCCGTTGATTCTCAGCGCGATCTCCGTCACACGGCCACGCTACCCGTCCTGGGCGGTCCGAACCCCGCGCTCGCGGACGAGGGCGTCGATGCCGTCGAGCACGCGCTCGAGGCCGAAGACGAACTCGTCATCGGGGTCGTCGTCGCGGGCGACGACCTCCGATGCGAGGACGGCGTGCAGGGCGGGAAAGCGCTCCGGGTCGGTCAGCACGGCGATCTGCCGGCCCCACGCGGGCATGATCTCCTGCTCGGCCGCTCCGAGGTCGGCGGCCAGCGTCGCCTCGTTGCGGACGTAGCCGCTGATGAGCAGGATCACCGAGAGCTTCTCGGGCTCGGTCAGGCCGGTGGCGCCGAGCGAGCGCAGGCCGTCCTCCAGCCAGGCGATCTGGTTGGGCGTGACCGGCGGCCCGCTGATCGGCACGCGCACGACCCATGGGTGCCGTCGCAGCGCGTCGTGGTAGGTCCAGGCCCAGCGCGAGAGCCCCGCTCGCCAGTCCTCGCCCGCTGCGGGTGGGGCCATGGGCGTGTCGAACGCCGCGTCGACCATCAACGCGAGCAGCTCGTCCTTGGCCGCGACGTAGCGGTAGAGGGACATCGCGGAAGAGCCGAGCTCGGCGGCGACGCGGCTCATGGAGACGGCCGCGAGGCCCTCGGCCGCAGCCACCTTCACCGCGGCCTGAACGATGCGGTCGAGGTCGAGGCCGGGCTTCGGCCCCTTCGTGGGCCGCCGTCGCAGGCCCCAGACCCCCTCGATGCTCGCCGGCAGGCCGGTCTCGCTCTCCTCCGCCATCGCGCTTGAAGTCTATCTGCGTATCATCTACGCTGTACTGCGTACGCAGAACGCAGAAGGAGGAGACTTGTCAGCTCAACCGGCGATCGAGGCGATCGCCCTCGAGAAGTCCTACGGCGCGGTGGCGGTGCTGGCCGGCGTCGACCTCCGCGTCGAGCGGGGCAGCGTGTTCTCGCTGCTCGGCCCCAACGGCGCGGGCAAGACGACGATGGTCCGGATCCTCTCCACGCTCCTGGGCGCGGACGCCGGGCAGGCGCGCGTGATGGGCTTCGACGTCGTGGCGGACCAGCGCGCGGTCCGGCACGCGATCAGCCTCACGGGCCAGTACGCCGCGGTCGACGAGCTCCAGACCGGCGACGAGAACCTGCGCATGATGGGCCGGCTCGCCGGCCTCGGCCGCGCCGGCTCGCGCGCCCGCGCCCGCGAGCTCCTGGGGCGCTTCGACCTCACCGGCGCCGCCGCTCGCCGGGTCGCGACCTACTCGGGCGGGATGCGCCGACGCCTGGACCTCGCCGCGAGCCTCGTCGCGCAGCCGTCGGTGATCTTCCTCGACGAGCCGACGACCGGGCTCGACCCGCGCAGCCGGCTGGCGATGTGGGACGTGATCAGCGGCCTTGTGGACTCCGGCGTGACGGTCTTCCTGACCACGCAGTACCTCGAGGAGGCCGACCGCCTGGCCGACCGCGTCGCCGTCATCGACGGCGGCCGCGTCGTCGCCGAGGGGACGCCGGCGGAGCTCAAGCGGCAGTCGGCGGACCAGCGCCTGGACCTCGTGCTCGCCGACGCGGAGGCCTTCGAGGCCGTCGCGCGCTCGCTCGCAGGCCGCGCGATCGCGGCCGACGCCGGCGCCCGCCAGATCGGCGTCGCGACCGACGGTAGCGCGGCGCACGTGCGCGCGCTGCTCGACGAGGTCGACCCGGGCGGCCGCGCGATCGAGCGCTTCTCCGTCCACAGCGCGACGCTCGACGACGTCTTCCTCGCCCTCACGGGACACACCGCCAATGTCTGACACCGCCCTGACCATGGCCGGGCGCTGCATCCGCCTGTCCTCGCGCAACATCGACGCGCTGGTGACCTCGCTGATGCTGCCGATCATGCTGATGCTGGTCTTCGTCTACCTGTTCGGCGGAGCGATCGACACCGGCACCGAGTACGTCACCTACGTCGTCCCGGGCGTGATCCTGCTGTGCGCCGGCTTCGGCTCGGCCACGACGGCCGTGACCGTCAGCCAGGACATGACGGGCGGCATCGTCGACCGCTTCCGCTCGATGGACGTCGGCGGGGCGGCGATCGTCGCCGGGCACGTGGCGGCCAGCGCGCTGCGCAACGCCGCCTCGACCGTGCTCGTGTTCGGGGTCGCGTTCGCGATCGGATTCCGGCCCCACGCCGCGCCCCTGGACTGGCTCGCCGCCGTCGGCGTGCTGCTCGCGTTCGTGCTCGCCGTGTCCTGGCTGGCCGCCGCGATCGGCCTGATCGCGACGTCGCCCGAGGCGGCCAACGGCTTCACCTTCGTGATCATGTTCCTGCCCTACGCGAGCAGCGCCTTCGTCCCGGTCGACACGATGCCGTCGTGGATCCAGGGCTTCGCCCGGCACCAGCCGGTGACGCCGGTCATCGAGTCGCTGCGCGGGCTGCTGCTGGGCACGCCCGTCGGCTCGGACCCGTGGACGGCGCTGGCCTGGTGCGCCGGCATCCTCGCCGTTTCGGTCGCGGCCGCCGGGGTGCTGTTCCGGCGCCGGACCGGATGAGGCCGGTTCAGCGGCCGATCGCCGTGGTGAGCGCCGCCCTCGCCCCTGGATCGGCGTCCATCGCCGCCAGGGCGAGGTCGGCGAACATCGCGCCCTTCTCGAGGTCGCCGACGTCGTAGGAGGTGCCGTCGCGGCGGTCGAGGACGGTCAGCACGCCGACCGCGTCGCCGCCGTCCGGGATCAGCGGCACCACGAGCATCGTGTAGGGCACGTAGCCGGTCCGGCGTGCGGTCGCCGCGGCGAAGTCGGGGTCGGCGCGGCAGTCCTGGACGACCTCGCCGACGCCCGTCGAGAGCACGCGCCCGGCGATCCCCTGGCCGGTGCGCAGGCGCATGCCGACGACCTCGTCGGCGCCGGCGCCCCAGGCCGCCTGGTAGTCCAGGCCGCCGTCCCTGCGCCGCAGGGCGACGGACGTCGCCGCGGCGTCGAACACGCCGGCGGCCGTCTTGACGATCGCCGAGAGCACGCGGGCGGTCGCCTCGCCGACGGCGGCGGAGACGCCGATGTCGCGGCCGCGCTCGGTCGGCAGGCGGCCGCCGAGCCCGTCGGCGAACGCCTGCATCGAGGGCAGCCGTCGCTCCGGGTCGACGGCCAGCGCGGCGTCGATCGTCGCGAGCAGCGCCGGGCTCGTGCCCTCCGGCGGCTGCACGCTGGCGTAGCGGGCGGGCACGCTGGTGAGCAGGGTCCAGGCGGTCATGGCGAGCCCGTAGACGTCCGTGCGCGGCGAGAGCGCGCCGCCCGTGAACGCCTCGGGCGCCATGTAGCCGGGGGTGCCGATGCCCTCGGTCGCGCTCTCCGCCGCCAGATCGCGCGCGATCCCGAAGTCGACGAGCACGACGCCGCGCTCGGGCGAGAGCATCAGGTTCTGCGGCTTGACGTCGCGGTGGATCGTCTGCTGCTCGTGCACGTAGCGCAGCGCCTCGGCCGCCTCCAGCGCGAGCTGGATGACCTGGTCCTCGCCCAGCCCGGGCGTGCCCTCACGGCGCAGCACGTGCGCGAGATCCTCGCCGTCCACCCACTCCATCATCAGATAGCGGCCGCTCGGGTCGTCGACCGTCCCGAGCACCTTGACGACGCGCGGGTGGTCGAGGCGCGACAGCAGGCGGCCCTCGATCTCGAAGCGGGCCGCGTGGCGCTCGTCGAGCAGCCGCTTCGCGGCCACGGGGCGGCCGTCGGGGGCGGTCGCGCGGTAGACGCTGCCCATCGCGCCCTGAGCCGCCGGTTCCCCGAGCCGGTAACCGCCGACGAGCTCCGTACCCGGCCCTGGAGCGTTCACTCCGCCGACGGTACCGCGTTTTAAGTGAGGAAGCGGGCGCGATCCGTCGCGCCCGCAGTGCGGAATGGTGCGCCCGGCCCCTTGTCCGGACCTTGGCGAAAGCTTGGCGGCCCGGTAGCGTGCGCTCCCGGTGGCTCGACATACCCGGTGGGAGATCCGCCTCTGTGGACGCGTAGCGGTCAGCACGCAGGACGGGCTGGCCGGTCGAGCCCTGCCGGGACGCCAGGGCCAGCTGCTGCTGGCCTACCTGGTCTGCCATCGCACCCGCGCGTGCCCGCGCTACGAGCTCGAGGACGTGCTGTGGCCCGAGCGCGCGCCCGCGGCGTCGGACTCCGCGCTCAGCTCGCTGCTCTCCAAGCTCAGACGCGCGCTCGGCTCCGACGCGCTGACCGGCCGCGCCGAGCTCCGGCTCGCGCTGTCCGAACCGCTGTGGGTCGACACCGAGGCGCTCGCCGACGCGGTGGAGGTCACCACGAAGGCGCTCGACGACCGCCGCTGGGCCGACGTGGCGGCGCAGGCCCGGGTCGCGCTGGCCCTCGGCACCGAGCCGTTCCTCGCCGAGTGCGACGGCCCGTGGGTCCAGGAGCGCCGGCGCGAGGTCGAGGGGCTGCGGCTGCGCGCGCTCGAGGCGCTGGGGGAGGCGGGGCTGCGGCTCGGCGGCCGCGAGCTCGACGCCGCCGAGCACGCCGCCCGCACGGCGATCGGGCTCGCGCCGTTCCGCGAGTCCGCGCACCGCCTGCTGATGGAGATCCACGAGGCCGCCGGCAACCCGGCCGAGGCGCTGCGCGCCTTCGATGAGCTGCGGCGCCTGCTGCGCGACGAGCTCGGCACCGGGCCCGGCTCACGCGTGATGGCCGTCCACGAGCGGCTGCTGCGGGGGGACGGCCCGCCGGCGGAGCAGCCGCCCGCGCGCGTGGTCACGCCGGCGCCGCTGCCCGCGCCGCTCGCGGCCGCGAACGAGCGCCTCCCCTTCGTCGGCCGCGCCGACCACCTCGCCGTGCTGGAGGAGGCATGGGACGCGGCCCTGCACGACGAGCGCCGCCTGGTGCTGCTGGTGGGCGAGCCGGGCATCGGGAAGTCGCGGCTCGCCGCGGAGTTCACGCGCGCCGTGCACGCGGACGGCGCCGTGGTGCTCTACGGCCGCTTCGACGAGACGGGGCCGGGCGCCTACCAGCCCGTGCTGGAGATGCTGCGCGGCTGGTCGGGCGGCGCCGCGCTCACCGGCCCCGCCCAGCGGCTCGGCCCGCGGGCGGCCGACCTCGCCGCGCTGCTGCCGGAACTCGGCGCGCCCGCGACCGGGGGCGTCCGCGGCGCTGCCGGCACGGACCGCCAGCGTCTCTTCGACGCGCTCGCGGCGCTGCTCGCCGAGCTTGCGGCGGGTGCGCCGCTGCTGCTCGTCTTCGACGACCTGCACTGGGCAGACAGCCCGACGCTGCAGCTGCTGCGCCACCTCGTGCGCGCGCCGCAACCGCGCCGCACGATGTTCGTCGGCACCTACCGTGACGCCGAGCTCGAGGAAGGCCACCCGCTGCCGGACCTGATCACCTCGCTGCGACGCGAGGACATCCTCACGCAGGTGACGCTCGACGGCCTCGAGCGCGCCGAGGTCGGCGAGATGATGCAGGCGCTTGTCCCGGACGCGGTCTCCTCCGACCTCGTGTCGGAGCTGCACGACGAGACCGAGGGCAACCCGTTCTTCGTTGAGGAGGTCATGCGGCACCTGCGCGACACCCCCGGCGCGCTCGAAGGCACCGTCGACCTCGAGGAGGCCGGCGTGCCCGACGGCGTGCGCGAGGTCACCTCGCGCCGGATCCGGCGGCTGCCGTCGTCGGCGCGCGAGGCCGTCGAGGTGGCGTCGGTGATCGGGCGCGAGTTCGGCTTCGGCCTGCTCGAGGCACTCGGCCCGCTGACGGGCGACGACCTCGTGGCGGCGCTCGACGAGGCTGTGCGCGCCCGCGTCCTGCGCGAGGTCGACGGCCGCGTCGGCCGCTACACGTTCGCGCACGCGCTGGTCCGCGCGACGCTCTACGATGGGCTCTCGGGGCTGCGGCGCGCGCGCCTGCACTCGCGCATCGGCGAGACGATCCTCGCCCGTCACCAGGACGATCTCGACCCGTGGCTTCCGCAGCTCGCGCGCCACTTCACGCGCGCCGCGGCGGTCGAGGGCCCGGCGCGGGCGATCGACTTCGCGCTCGCCGCCGGCCGCCGCGCCGACCGCCTGCTGGCGTGGGAGGAGGCGGCGGTCCACTACCGCGGCGCCATGCGCGCCCGCCAGGCTACGAGCGGCGGCGACCGCACGGCCGGCGAGCTGCTGCTGGCGCTCGGCGCGTCCGAGGAGCGGGCCGGCCTCGAGCAGGCGCGGGCCACGTTCGCCGAGGCCGCCGCGATCGCGCGCGTGCTCGGCGACCCGGTCCTGCTCGCGCGGGCGGCACTGGGCGTCGCCGGGCCGTGGTCGACGCTCGGGCGCGAGGACCCCGAGGTCGTCGAGCTGCTCGAGCACGCGCTTCAGGGGCTGGGGGAGGAGGACTCGCCGCTGCGCGCGCGCCTGCTCGCGCGGCTCTCGCTCGAGCTCTACTACGCCGGCCAGCCCGAGCGACGGCTGTTCCTGAGCGAGGCGTCGGTGCAGATCGCCCGCCGGATCGGCGATCCGGCCACGCTCGCCGCCGCGCTCGACGCCCGCCACTACGTGCTCTGGCGCCCCGAGAACGTCGAGGAGCGCCTCGAGGTGGCGGGCGAGCTGCGCCAGATCGCCGCGGACATCGGCGACCTCGAGCTCGAGCTCGAGGGCGCGGGGTGGACCGTCGTGGACCTGCTCGAGCTCGGCGACGTCGAGGGCGCCGACATCCAGATCGAGGCCGCCAGCGCGCTCGCCGAGGTCGTGCACCAGCCGCTGTACCTGTGGTGGACGTCGCTGTTCCGCTGCACCCGCGCCCAACTCGCGGGGGAGTTCGAGACGGCCGAGCGCCTGGCCGCCGAGACGCTCGCGATCGGCCAGCGCGGTCACGCCGAGAACGCCCTGCACTACTACGCGATGGCGATGTTCAACATCCGCCGCGAGCAGGGCCGGCTCGGCGAGGTCGAGGAGGCGGTCGCGCAGTTCATCGCGATGTACCCGGCGATCCCGGCCTGGCGCTGCTGCCAGGCGCTCATGCACATCGCACTGGGGCGCCCGGAGGAGGCGCGCGAGGCGTTCGAGAGCGTGGCGGCGGCGGGCTTCGACGCGCTGCCGCGCGACGCCAACTGGCTGATCGCCGTGACGCTGCTCGCGGAGGTCTGCGGCGCGCTCGGGGACGCCGACCGCGCCGCCGAGCTGCAGGCGATGCTCGCGCCGTACGGCGGCCGCAACGTGATCGTCGGGCGCGCGGCGAGCTGCAACGGCTCGGCCTCGCGGCTGCTGGGGATCCTTGCCTCCGTGCTCGGCCAGTGGGACGAGGCCGAGCGCCGGTTCGCGGAGGCACGCGACATGCACGTGCGGATGGGCGCCCGGCCGTGGCTGGCACGCACTGAGCTGGTGTGGGGCCAGATGCTCCTGGCCCGCGGCGGACCGGGCGACGACGCCGCGGCCCGCGAGCGGCTCGCCGAGGCGATCGTGCTCGCCGACGCGCTCGGGATGGTCGCGGTGGCGCAGCGCGCCCGCGCGCTCGTGGCGGGGGGCGAACCCGTCCGCTCTCGCGCCTGAGCGCCGGCAACGTCAACGGCGGCTGGCTAGGGGTGGGCGCGAAGCGCCCCGGCCGCCACGAATGTCGTCTCCACCCCGCCCTGCGTGGTTGAGACGACACTCGTCGCGCCGCGGCGGGACGAATGTCATCTCGACCCCGCCCTGGGTGGTTAAGACGACACCGGTCGCGTACCGGGACCGCGCGCGGTTTGCACCCACCCCGGGGGCGAACCCGTCCGCTCGCGCGCCTAGGTTCAGGGAGTGCCGCGCCCGACCACCCGCCACGTCTGCTCGCAGTGCGGCCACGACTCGCCGCGCTGGATGGGCCGGTGCCCGGGCTGCGGCGAGTGGAACACGCTGACCGAGGAGACCACGGCGGCGCCGAGCAGCCGGGGCGGCGCGCCGAAGGCCCGAGCCGTGCGGCCCGTCACGCTCGCCGACGTCGAGGCGCCGAAGATCCCGCGGCTGCGCACCGGCATCGGGGAGCTCGACCGGGTACTCGGCGGCGGCCTCGTGCCCGGCTCGCTCGTGCTGCTCGGCGGCTCGCCCGGCATCGGCAAGTCGACGCTGACCTCGATGGCGCTCGGCAACCTCGCCGGCGCCGGTCATCGCACCCTCTACGTCTCCGGCGAGGAGTCGGCGGCACAGATCAAGCTGCGCGCCGAGCGCCTTCCGGGCGCCGCCCTGCAGGTGCCCGTCGTCGCCGAGACCGACCTCGACACGGTGCTCGCGACGCTCGAGGCCGAGCGGCCCGACGTCTGCGTGATCGACTCCGTGCAGACCCTGCACGCCGCCGAGCTGAGCGGCGCCGCCGGCTCCGTCGGCCAGGTGCGCGAGGTCGCGGACCGCGTCACGCGCCTGGCCAAGGCGCGCGCCATGGCCGTCCTGCTCGTCGGTCACGTCACCAAGGAGGGCGCGCTGGCGGGCCCGCGCGTGCTCGAGCACCTGGTCGACTGCGTGCTGCAGTTCGAGGGCGAGCGCGAGCGCACCTACCGCACGCTGCGCGCGCTCAAGAACCGCTTCGGCTCGACCAACGAGGCCGGCGTCTTCGAGATGGCCGGCGGCGGGCTCGTCGAGGTCGCCGACGCCTCCGCCCGCTTCGTCGGTGAGGCGACGCGCGCCCCCGGCAGCGTCGTGCTCGCGGCGATGGAGGGCTCGCGGCCGCTGCTCGTCGAGGTGCAGGCGCTGGTGAACCCTTCGGAGATCATCCCGCCGCGCCGGATCGCCAACGGGATCGACCGCAACCGCCTCGCGCTCGTCCTCGCCGTGCTCGGCCGCCACGCCGGCGTGGGGGTGGGCGGCGCCGACGTCTTCGTCAACGTCGCGGGCGGCGTCCGGGTCGACGAGCCGGGGGCCGACCTCGCCGTCGCGCTCGCGGTCGCGAGCGCCCAGCGCTGCGTCGTGGCGGGCGACGGCGAGCGCCCGATCGCCTGCTTCGGGGAGCTCGGCCTCAGCGGCGAGCTGCGCTCCGTCGCGCACCCCGACCGGCGCGAGGCCGAGGCGCGCAAGTTCGGCCTCATGCCGGTCGTCTCGCCCGACAGCGCGCCGACCATCCGCGCCGCTCTGCAAGCGGTGCTGCCGGCCGCCCAGCGCGCCCGCGCCGCCTAGCCCGGTAGCAGCTTCACATCTCGGAGTCAACCCCTAGAATTGGCTCTAGAGCAGGGATTTTTGACCTCAAGTAAGGCTAAAGGACTGCTAGAATAGGTACTGATGACGCCGCGATCAGGGGAAGAGCTCGCTGAGCTCGAAGCGCGGCAGGAGCCCCGCCTCGTGAAGTCGCTGGAGATGGTCGCGCCGGGCTCGGCAGTGCGGGAGGGCATCGACAACATCGTGCACGCGCGCACGGGCGGCCTGATCGTGATCGGCGACCCCGACGAGCTCTCGTTCCTCTTCTCGGGGGGCATCAAGCTCGACATCGACTACACCCCGCAGCTGCTCTACCAGCTCGCGAAGATGGACGGCGCGATCGCGCTCAACTCCACGGCGACCAAGATCGCCTGGTGCAACGTCCAGCTGATGCCGGACCCGACGATCCTCACGGCCGAGACGGGCACCCGCCACCGCACGGCCGAGCGCGTCTCCAAGCAGGCCGACGCGCTCGTGATCGCGATCTCCGAGCGGCGCGAGGTCGTCTCGCTCTACGTCGACGGCGCCAAGTACATCCTCGAGGAGATCCCCGCCGTCCTGGCCAAGGCCAACCAGGCGCTCGCGACCCTCGACAAGTACCGCACCCGCCTCGACCAGGTCTCCACCCGCCTGACCGCGCTCGAGTTCGAGGGCGGGGTGACGCTCCACGACGTCCTGACCGTCCTCCAGCGCGCCGAGCTCGTGACCCGCATGGCGGTCGAGATCGAGCGCTACATCGTCGAGCTCGGGACCGAGGGCCGGTTGATCGAGATGCAGCTCGAGGAGACGATGGTCGGCGTCGCCGCCGACAAGGCCGCGCTGCTCCATGACTACCTCGCCGAGCCGGTGGACGACGCCTTCGCCATCGCGCTCGACGGCGTCGCGCGCCTGCCGCACCAGGACCTCTTGGACTTCGGGCGGCTCTCCGAGCTGCTCGGCTACGACCGCAAGGTCAACACGCTCGACTATCCCGTCTCGCCCCGTGGCTTCCGCATTCTCGGGCGCATCCCGCGCCTGCCGCGCCTCGTCGTGCAGAACATCGTCCGCGAGTTCCGCGGGCTCGACGAGATCCTCGCCGCGACGGACCCGGAGCTCGAGTCCGTCGAGGGCGTGGGGGAGATCCGTGCGAAGGACATCCGCGAGGGCCTTCGCCGGTTGCAGGAGATCAATCTCGTGGACCGTTAC
>JBBQLH010000097.1:0-15996 GCA_038327685.1 Solirubrobacterales bacterium | reverse complement strand
CCCGGCAACGAGCGGGCGGTCAACGAGACGATCGACCGCCTCTACCAGATCGGCTGCGAGGTCATCACGCCGCGCGAGGAGAACATCCACGCCTCCGGCCACGGCTATCAGGAGGAGATCAAGCTGATGCTCAACCTGACCCGGCCGCGCTACGTGATGCCCGTCCACGGCGACTACAAGCGCCTGCGCCTGCACTCTCTGCTCGCCGAGGCGGTCGGCGTCCCCAAGGAGAACATCTTCCAGGGCGAGAACGGCCTGCCGCTCGAGATCACCGCCAAGAGCGCGAGCTGGGGCAAGCGCGAGACGGCCGGCATGGTGTTCGTCGACGGGGTCGACATCGGCGACGTCGCGGACGTCGCCCTGCGCGACCGTCGCATGCTCTCCGCGGACGGCATCTTCATCATCGTCGCAACGGTGTCCGAGCAGGACGGCTCCTCCGTCGTACCGCCCGAGGTGCTCGCGCGCGGCGTGCCCTTCCTGGACGGCAACAAGACCTTCATCGACGACCTGCGCGAGGCCGTCGAGGACTCACTGGACAAGGCCGCCGCCGAGCGGATCACCGAGATCGAGGTGCTCGAGTCGATGCTCCACGACGACCTCGCCGGCTTCATCTACGACAAGCTCAAGCGCCGCCCGATGGTGCTGCCGGTGGTCGTCGAGGTCTAGAAGGCATAGACCTCGACGCGGTAGCCGTCGGGGTCTGACACCTGCACCCGAGCGGGGCCGTGGTCCTGCCACTCCAGCTCGGTCACGCCCGCCGCCGCGAACCGCTCACGCGCGGCGAGGACGTCCTCCCGGGTCGAGAGGCGGAACCCGAAGTGGTTGGTGCGGGGAAGGTCCGCCGCCGCCGGAGGACCGCTCGAGAGCGCGAGCAGCGAGCCGTGCTCGTCACCGAGGATCAGCAGGTGCTCGTCGTCATGGACGGGCTGCGTGAGGCCGAAGTGCTCGGCGTAGAAGGCGGCGGAGCGGTCGCGGTCCGAGACCGTGAGGGCGACGTGGTCGAGGTGCATGTCAGTACCACTAGCGCACGATGGGTAGGGCGCGTGGCACGGCACGTGTGCTGATCGGCTTCTTCACGGTGATCGGCGTGGCCCTCCTGGCCCTGCCGTTCGTTTTGTTGGCGATCCTGCTCTAAGGGACCGTCAGGGCCGAGGCGACGCATCCACGGGCGCGACCGGCTCCGGTGCGCGCCGAGTCGGCTCCGGCGCGAGGAGCCCGGTTTGCTCGATGCTCGGGGGCGAGCCATCGGGCACGAAGCGCCGGAAGATCAGGGCGAGCAGCACGAGCACCAGGACGCCGATGCCGGCGACCGCATACGCGGTGCGCGGGCTCGCGAGCGTCGCGATCGCCGCGCCGATGAGGAAGCCGACGCCGGGAATCGCAGCATTCAAGGATTCGAGCAGGCCCACGACGCGAGCCTGTAGGTCGACTGGCGTCGCCTCCTGGAGTCCGGTGACCACCGCGATCCACTGGATCCCGTTGCCGGTGCCGCCGAGGACGGCGAGAAGACACGCGGCGGTGAGCGTGGTGGCGACCGACATGCCGCAATAGGCGACGCCGATCGCCGCCGTGGAGCCGATGATGAGCGTCGCGGCGCTGCGCCTCTTCACACCGAGATAGAGCAGGCTGCCGAGCACGATGCCGGCGCCCCACGCCGCCACGAGAAGGCCGAAGCCCGCGGAGGTGGAATCGAGGCTGTCGCGCGCGTAGATGACCTCGATCGGGATCACCAGCGTGAAGAAGATGAGCGCGAGTCCTTCGCCGACCAGCAGCATCCGCACGACCGGGTCGCTGCGCGCAAAAGCCAGACCCCCCTGGAAGCGCTCTCTCCAGCGTTGAGGCTCGACCTGCGTCGGGGGAAGCCCGCGGGTGCGTGCGAGCACCAGCGCGACGACCAGGAACGACACTGCGTCGCCCGCCAGCGCGAGCGAAACGCTCCATTGCGAGATCAGTAGACCGGCCAGCGCGGCGCCTCCCACGGACGCTGACGCGAAGCCCACGTTCAAGAGGCCGTTCGCTTCCTTCAGCAGGCCGATGGGTTGCAGCAGCGTTCCGACCGCACCTCGGGTCAGTGCTCGCGCCGTCACCGCGAGCGTGCCATCCACGAGTGCAAGGACAAGCACCACCACCAGCACGTATCGACCATCAGCGATGAAGGCGAGTAGCCCGAAGACGACCGCCTCGGCGAAGTAGAGCGCGCCGAGCGTGCGCCGGAAGTCGAGCTGGTCCAGGCGCGCCGTCAGACCGGGAGCAAGGAAGGCTGGGATGAACTTCGCGGCGATGAACAGGGCTCCGGTGGCGAGCGCCTTCCCGGTCTCCTCGTAGACGAGCAGGGCGAGGGCGATGACCCCAACGCTGTCGCCTAGCTCATTGATCGTGTAGGAGCCGAGCAGGCGGCCAAACGGTCGCCTGGACAAAGGTTCGAGACGGCCCCCCACGGAGCCCGATCTTATTGCTCTATGCGGGCGCGCCGGGCGAAGTGACCGCATGGATGCCGTTCTCCCGCGTGGTTGTCGCAAATTCGGCCTAAAGGTCGACTAGATGGCGCCGATGCACACGAGGTCGTGACCAAGCGCCAGCGGCTCATCCTCGCGGCTCAGGTAACCGTGCTGTTCTGCACGGTGTCCGTCGCTGCCCTCTGCTCCCGGTCGGCGGACTGGCAGCCGACTGAACTGGTGTTCTTGCTGCTGTTCCTCACGATCGGCAGCGACCTCGTCACCATGGACTGGCGAGGCTTTCGAATTAGCGGCGCATTCCTGGCCTTCGTTCTCGCCATGACGCTGCTCGGCCCCGCCCCCGCCGCTGCGATCGGCGTTGCGGCAGGCCTCGTAGACATGGTCGTGTCGCGACGGCGGTGGGACAAGGCGTTCAACAACCTCGTCGTGATGGCCACCTATCCACTCGTCGGCGGGCTGCTCGTCAATCTGTTCCACGGAAACCCGATTCCCGGCAGTGAGAGCACGATGGATTTCCCGGCCGTGGTCCTCCTCGTGTTCATGATCACGAACCTCCTGAACTTCGCGATGGTCGCCGGGTTCGAATGGGCCGGCGGAGCACCCAGCCTCTGGAGCAGCTTCCGCTCGCTTTACCTCACGGTCCTTCCGGTCGAGGTCGCCATGGCACTCCTGACAGCTGGCGTTGCATTCGTCTATGAGCGTGTCGGGGTCGGCGCCGTCGGGCTGCTGGCGGTCGTGCTGTTCATCTGCCAGTACCTCCTGAGGGCAGGCATCCAGGCCTACGAGCGGGGCGAGGAGCTCCAGAACCGGACGCGCGAGCTGGCCTCCCTCCAGGTCGGCCTCATCAGCACGGTTCTCCAGACGCTGTCGATGCGCGATGCTATGACCGCGCGTCACTCCGCCGCGGTCGCGCGGTACTCCCGCGAGGTCGCGCGGCTGCTGGGACTCTCGGAGCGAGAGCAGGACCTAATCCACACCGCCGGCCTCTTCCACGACATCGGCAAGTTCATCTTTCCCGACTCGATCCTCATCGCGGACCGCAAGCTGACGGACGAAGAGTGGGAGATCGTCAAGCTCCATCCCGAGCAGGGCGCCAAGCTCGTCCGTCGCATCGAGGGGTATGGCCCCGTCGCCGACATCGTCCTGAGCCATCACGAGAAGGTCGACGGCACCGGTTATCCGTATCGCCTCAGCGCTGAGCACATTCCGCTCGGCTCTCGCATCCTCGCGGCGGCGGACACCTACGACGTCATGACCTCGCGCGACTCCTACCGCAACCCCGTGAGCTCGGACGAGGCCCTTGCTGAGCTCCGTCGCGTTGCAGGCACCCAGTTGGATCCGCTGGTCGTCGACGTCTTCATCGAGATGATCGAGAACCACGGCGTGGCGTTCCGCCACTCAGACGAGGCCGATTTCGAGCGCGAGCTCGCCTTTGACCGGCGGGTTGAGGACTACGCTCGCCCGCGCGCTGCAGTGGCCTAGCAGCGTGAGCTGGCGGACGGATGTTCGGTCAAGCAGGCCGACCGAAGCTCCGATAAAGGCCTAGAACGAGATCGAGCGCCACATGAGGCGCTCGTCTCAAAACACGGTAAAGCGAAGTTAGCTCTTCCAACCCACGTTGTTCCCCCCGTCGCTCATGTCGAGTGCGTCAACACTCGGCCTGTGGCGTTCCTTCTCCTTCGACGTTGAGGACTTTAGGGGGGTTGCGGCAAGTCCCAAATAGGACATACGTCCAGATCGCTAAAGCTCTCGGCCTTCGGGCCGAGAGCTTTTTTTCTGGCTAAGGCGCTAGGACGCCGTTTCGGCCGGGAACCGCACTACGAAGCGGGCTCCGCGGCCGTCCAGCGGATCCTCGAGCGTGACGCTGCCGTGGTGCGACTCGGCCACTGAACGCACGATTGCGAGGCCGAGACCGGAGGATCCCGAGTGTTCGCCGGCGCCGCGGAAGAAGCGTTCGAAGACCTTGTCGTGGAGCTCGGGCGCAATGCCCGGGCCGTCGTCCTCGACCGAGAAGACGACCTGGCCGTTGATGCGCTCGACGGAGGCCTCGACCGCGGTGCCGGGGTCGGTGTGGCGCAGCGCGTTCTCGAGCAGGTTGAGCGCGAGGCGGTGGAGCTCGTCGCGGGCTCCGGAGATCGTCGCGCCCGACGGCGCGGAGACCGTGATGTCGTGGCCGTCGGAGACCGGCTCGAGCTCGCCCGCGGCCTCCGTGACCACGCTGGCGACGTCCACCGGCTCGTGTCGCGTGATGCGGCCGGCGTCGGCGCGCGCGAGCAGCAGGAGGTCGGCGACGAGCCGGCGCATCCGCCGCGATGAGCGCAGGGCCGAGGCGGCTGCCTCGCGCTGCTCGCCCTCGAGCACCTCCTCGAGCAGCTCGAGGTTGGCCAGCACGGAGGTCAGCGGCGTCCGCAGCTCGTGGGAGGCGTCGGCGACGAACTCGCGCTGGCGTGACAGCGTCGCCTCCGTCTCCGACCGCGCCTGGTCGAGCGCGTGGAGCATCCCGTCCAGCGTGCGGGCGAGCTCGGCGACCTCGTCCTCGCCCTCGGGGCGCGGGATCCGGAGCGACGGATCGCGGGTGCGCTCGATCGTGCGGGCGGTCTCGGTCAGCTCGGCGATCGGGGCCATCGCGCGCCGGGCGGTCGCGATGCCGGCGAGCAGCGCGAGCGCGGTCCCGCCGAGCACGCCGAGGCCGATGAAGAAGCGCACGCGGTTGGCGGTCGCCTGGACGTCGGACAGCCGCCGCGCGTACTGGATGTAGCCGAATCCGCCGAACGGCTCGACCTTGATCGGCCGCGACTCGACGCGGTAGCCCGCGTACTCGTCGGTGGTCACGAGCGGAGGGGCGAGGTAGGGCGCGCGGGGCGAGGAGTCGATGACCTCGTTGTCCCCGGTGACGACTCGGATGACGGCGTGCTGCGCGGCGGCGTAGGCCTCGAGGTTCGGCCCGCGGTAATGCAGCTGCTGGGTGCCGTTCTTCGACGCCACCACACGGATCTCGGTCTGCTTCTCGAGCTGGTCGGCGGCGTCCTGGACCTGCTGGTTGAAGTCCGACTGGATCCGGCGCGTGGTCAGGACGCCCACGATCGCCGCGAAGCCGAACAGGATCACGAGCGTCAGCGCTGCTGAGCCGCCGGCGAGTCGCCAGCGGATCGGCAGGCGCTTATACGCGGAGGACGTAGCCCGCGCCGCGGACCGTATGAAGGAGCCTGGGTTCGCCACCGGCTTCGAGCTTTCTGCGGACGTTCGAGACGAAGACCTCGATCGTGTTCGTGATGGAGAAGGGGTCGTAGCCCCAGACCTCGTCGAGCAGCCGCTGGCGCGAGATCACGAGGCGCTCGTTGCGCATCAGGTACTCGAGCAGCTCGAACTCGCGCTGCGTGAGGTCGATCTTGCGCTCGCCGCGCGTGACCTCGTGCGTGTCGGGGTTGAGGGTGAGGTCTGCCGCCCGCAGCGGCGCCATCCCGCGCGGCGGGCGCCGCCGCAAGAGCGCGCGCATGCGCGCGAGCAGCTCCTGGCGCTCGAACGGCTTGACGAGGTAGTCGTCGGCGCCGACGTCGAGGCCCTCGACGCGCGAGTCCAGCGCATCACGCGCGGTCAGGATGAGGATCGGCGTGTCGTCCTCGTCCCGGCGGAGCTGGCGCGCGACCTCGATGCCGTCCATGCCCGGCAGGCCGAGGTCGAGCACGATCAGATCGGGCAGGAACGCCTGGGTCTCGTCGAGCGCCTTGCCACCGTCGTCGGTGACCTTGACGTCGTAGCCCTCCATCCGCAGCGAGCGCTGCAGGACCTGGGCGATCTCCTGATCGTCCTCGACGACGAGCACGCGCACGGGGCGGTCCGATGCCTCCATCGCATTGATACTAGGCCGGTTCCGGCCGCTCAGCGGCAACTTTTACCCCGGGCTGAGGAGGCAGGGTCCGGGCGCTGCGCGTCGAAGGGGGTTCGGCCCAGATGCCGCCTACCCGCCGTCGCCCCAAGCCCAAGGCCAAGCCACGCAGCAAGCCCCGCGCCCGCCGCTCGTCTCCGCAGTTGCGCGGCAGTCTGCCGAAGCTCGAGCAGCGCCACTTCGACGTCATCGGCCTCGGCCTGGTGGCCGCCGCGATCTTCTTCGCCTTCGTCGTCTACCTCGGGTGGGACGGCGGCCAGGCCGGCGACGGCGCCGTCGACGGCCTGCGCGTGCTGCTCGGGGCCGGCCACTACGTCGTTCCGGCGGCGCTGATGGCGGCCGGCGCGATCCTGGTGCTGCGACCCGTGCTCCCCGCCGTGCGCCCCTTCAAGACCGGCGCGGTCTGCCTGTTCGCCGCGCTCAGCCTCGGCCTCGCCGGCGGCACGCTCGGGATCGGCCCGGGCGCCGGAGCGGTCTCGTGGGAGCCCGACTGGGTCAAGCCGCGCGGCGGCTTCGTGGGGGAGGGGCTCTACTGGGCGACCTCGACCGCGCTCGGCGACCTCGGCGCGCACACGATCGCGATCTTCCTCTTCACCGCCGCGGTGCTGCTGCTCACGGGCGGATCGGTCGCGGGCGTCGTGAAGGCCACGAGCGATTCGATCTCGACCACCACGCGCGAGGTCCGCACCGCGGTGCAGCGCCGTCGCCCGGCGACCGACGAGCTGTCCCAGCTCGAGCTCGGCCCGCCCCCGCGTGCGAGCGCCATCGCCCGCACGCTGCCCGAAAACGACCCGACGCTGCCCGACGTGCTCGGCGACGCCGAGGAGCTCGAGCCGACCGCCGACTGGCCCGCGCCCGAGGAGCTGCCCGCGCCCGACGAGGAGCCGCGCCTGGCCGAGGACCCCGAGACCGACGAGCCCGGCGTCGCGCGCACCACGCCGACCGCGGAGGAGCTCACGCCGCAGGGTCGCTACCGCGCCTCGGTCACCGAGGCCCCCGACTTCGAGTGGACGATCCCCGACACCGCGTTCCTCAAGCGCTCCTCCGCCGAGGCGAACCGGCCCGACACGGCGGGGCAGGAGAAGGTCGCCGCGCAGCTCACCGAGGCGCTCGGCCACTTCGGGATCGAGGCGCGCGTGATCGGCATGGTCGCGGGCCCCCACATCACCCGCTACGAACTGCGCCTCGCGCCCGGCATCAAGGTCGCCAAGGTCGCCCAGCTCAAGGACGACCTCGCCTACGCGCTCGCCGCTTCGGACATCCGCATCCTCGCTCCCATCCCCGGCAAGCAGGCCGTCGGCGTCGAGGTGCCGAACGCGCGCCGCAAGATCGTCCACCTCGGCGACGTGCTGCAGGAGACGCCCGCGGGCTGGTCGCCGCTGACGGTGTGGCTGGGCAAAGACGTCGCGGGCCGGGCGATCGGCGCCGACCTCGCCAAGATGCCGCACCTGCTCGTGGCCGGCACCACCGGCGCCGGCAAGTCCGGCTGCGTCAACGCGATGCTCGCCTCCGTGCTCGCGCGCGCCACGCCGCACGAGCTGCGGCTCGTGCTCGTCGACCCCAAGCAGGTCGAGCTCAACCACTACGACTCGATCCCGCACCTGCTGACGCCCGTCATCACGAGCCCGCGCAAGGCCGCCACGGCGCTGCAGAACCTCGTGCGCGAGATGGAGCAGCGCTACACCTACATGTCGCTCGCGCGCACACGCTCGCTGATCGAGCTCAACAAGGTCAAGGAGCGCCGCGGCGAGCAGGCGCTGCCCTACATCCTGTGCGTGATCGACGAGCTCGCCGACCTGATGATGGTCGCGCCCGCCGATGTCGAGGACTCGATCATCCGGCTCGCCCAGAAGGCGCGCGCGGTCGGCATCCACCTCGTGCTCGCGACGCAGTCCCCGCGCGTGGACGTCATCACCGGCATGATCAAGGCGAACGTCCCGAGCCGCATCGCCTTCTCCGTCTCCTCGCAGACCGACTCGCGCGTGATCCTCGACCAGAACGGGGCGGAGTCCCTGCTCGGCCAGGGCGACATGCTGTTCTCGCCCGTCGGCACCTCGCGGCTGCAGCGCATCCAGGGCGCCTACATCGACGAGTCGGAGATCGCGAAGCTGACCGAGGCGTGGCGCCGCCAGGGCGAGCCGGAGTTCCGCGAGGAGCTGCTCGAGGAGGTCGAGGAGGTTGTCGAGGACACGGGCCCGGAGACCGACTTCGACCCCGACGAGGACCCGCTGCTCCCCGACGCCATCCGCCTCGTCGCCGAGATGCAGACCGCCTCGACCTCGATGCTCCAGCGCCGCCTGCGCCTCGGCTACACCCGCGCCGGCCGCCTCATCGACATGCTCGAGCGGCGTGGCGTGATCTCGGGCTACGAGGGCTCCAAGCCGCGCCAGGTGCTCGTCGCCGAGGGCGACCTCCCCCGCGTCCTTGCCGGCCTGGCCGAGCGCTCCGCCGGCCCCGTCCCCGTGGCCGGCGAAGACCCCGACTGACGTAGCCTCCACCTGAGTCATGCCGGAGATCGGCCAGACGCTGCGCGAGACGCGCATGCGCAACAGGGTGGACATCACGGAGGTCGAGGCGGGGACCAAGATCCGTGCCA
Organism: Solirubrobacterales bacterium; assembly: GCA_038327685.1. Classification (GTDB taxonomy): domain Bacteria; phylum Actinomycetota; class Thermoleophilia; order Solirubrobacterales; family Solirubrobacteraceae; genus DASQFQ01. Next base: position 7,058 of record JBBQLH010000097.1, on the reverse strand, counting down.
AGTACCTGCGCGCGCTCGAGAACGAGGAATGGGACCTGCTCCCCGGCCCGACGTTCGTCAAGACGTTCCTGCGCTCCTACGCCGACTACCTGGGCCTCGACTCGCGCCAGCTGGTCGAGGAGTACAAGCAGCGCTTCGAGCGCCCGTCGACGACGGAGCTCACGCCGTTCGCGCCGCGTGGCGGCGGGCGCCGCGGGCAGCGCGAGCGGCGGCGGCGGGGGATCCTCGGCCCGGGGATCGCGGTCGTGGTCGGCCTCGTCGGCCTGCTCGCCGCCCTCTATGCGCTCGGTACGTGGGGCGGCGGCGACAACGGCGGCCGCTCGCCCAGCGCGACCGAGCCGACCGCGACCGCGACCCGCGCCCCTGCGCGCAAGAAGAAGCGCAAGCCGGCGGCGCCGCGGCGTGTCACCCTGCAGATCGTGCCCACCGGGACCGTCAACGTCTGCCTCGTCGACGCGCGCGGGCGCCCGCTCATCAACAGCCAGGACCTGCAGGCGGGCGGCCAGACCAAGCGCTACCGCGGCCGCCGCTTCCGGGTCACCTTCGGCAACGGCCAGGCGCGTCTGAAATCGGGCGGCCGCACGATCGACGTGCCGGACCGCTCGACGGCGGTCGGCTACGAGCTGCGGCCCGGCAAGCGCCCGCGCGAGCTGCCCGCGGCGCAACGGCCGACCTGCCAGTGAGTCTTCTCGAACGTTGCGGGAAGGCTGACTCGTGAGGGCCGGCATCCTCATCACCGGCACGGAGGTGCTGTCGGGGATCATCTCCGACCGCAACGGCCCGTGGCTGTCCGAGCGCCTGCGCGAGCGCGGCGTCGAGGTGGCGAACATCCTGATCGTGGCCGACCGGCGCGGCGACATGCGCGCCGCGCTGGACTTCATGGCGGCCGAGGGCCTCGACCTCGTCGTCACCAGCGGCGGCCTCGGCCCGACCGCCGACGACCTGACCGCCGAGGTCGTCGCCGACTTCGCCGGGCGCCCGCTCGCCCTCGACGCGGCGCTCGAGGAGCGCATCTGGGCCATCCTCGAGCGGCTGCGCAGCCGCTGGCGCAGCCTCGACGAGGACGCCATGCGCGCGAGCAATCGCAAGCAGGCGCTCGTGCCCGCAGGGGCGACCGTGCTCGAGCCGGTCGGCACGGCACCGGGCCTCGTCGTGCCCGGCAGCCCCGCCGTGCTCGTCCTCCCGGGGCCGCCGCGCGAGCTGCAGCCGATGTGGGAGAGGGCGGTGGAGACGAAGGTGCTGTGCGACCTGCTCGCGCGCGCCGGAACCTACGAGCAGCGGATCATGCGCCTGTTCGGCATCCCGGAGTCCGAGATCGCCCGCTCCCTGCGCGAGATCGAGAAGGACGGCGTGCCGCTCGAGCGGCTCGAGATCACGACGTGCCTGCGGCGCGGGGAGATCGAGATCGCCACGGTGTTCGAGCCCGACGCCGCGGCCGTCTACGACGACTTCGAGGCGGCGATCCGCGACCGGTTCGGCGACACGCTGTTCTCGCTCGACGGCTCGACCGTCGACGACCAGGTGATCGCGTTGCTGGAAGGCCAGACGGTGGCGGTGGCCGAGTCCTGCACGGGCGGGCTGATGTCGGCGCGGCTGACCGAGCGCGGGGGGTCCTCGGAGTACATGCTGGGCGGCGTCGTCGCCTACTCCAACGCGGCCAAGATCGCACTCGCCGACGTCCCGCCGGAGCTGATCGAGCGCCACGGCGCGGTCTCCCTGGAGGTCGCGGCGGCGCTCGCCGACGGCGCGCGGGCGCGCTTCGGCGCCGACGTCGGGATCGGCATCACCGGCATCGCGGGCCCGGGCGGGGGCACGTCGGAGAAGCCCGTCGGCACGGTCTGCCTGAGCGTGGCGGGCGCCGCCGCCGAGCGCTGGGATCGCACCGTCCTGCTCCCAGGCGACCGCCAGACGATCCGCGAGCGGACCACCACCGTCACGATGCACGGGCTGCGGCGGCTGTTGCGGAGCCTGGATCCATCGATCATCGTGGATGAATCGGCGTCGTAGGCCCGGTCAGGCGTGGATCGGCCGAGCATCGATGTGGTGGTGTCACTTGGGTGCTCGGCCGATCCGCGGATGGCCGTGCATACGGCGTTGATTCGCCGCGAGAATCGGTGGATCCAGGCTTGAAGCTCAGGCTCTTCGTAGCGCTTGACCTGCCCGCGCCCGCGCGCGAGGCGCTCGTCGCGTTCCGGACGGCCGTGGCCGACCCGGCGCTGTGGCGCCCCGTCCCCGACGAGGCGCTGCACCTGACGCTCGCCTTCCTCGGCCATCGTCCGGAAGCGGACGTCGAGCGGGTCGCGGCGGTGTTGCAGGCGGCGCCCGCCAACGCGCCGCGACTCACGCTCGGTCGCGCGCTCGGGCTCCCGATGCGGCGCCCGCGCGTCCTGACCGCTGCGATCGTGGACCACGACGGCGTGCTGGCGGACCTCCAGGCCTGGGTCAGCCGTGAGCTGGCCGCTCGCGACCTCTATGAGCCCGAGGCGCGAGAGTTCCGCCCGCACGCGACGGTGGCGCGGTTGCGGCCGGACGCGCGGGTGGCAGGCGCGAAGCTGCCCGGCCCCGCGCCGGTCACCTTCTATGGCGCGGCGCTGACGCTGTACGAGTCGCGGCTGCGGCGCGGCGGCGCCCGCAACGAGCCGCTGGCCCGCCTGCCCCTACGAGAGTGGTCCAGCGAACTGCCCGGCGGCTCGGGACGGGACTAAGCTCGCGCGCAATGGACGGCGGCGCGCGCTGGGCGGCGACGATCGGCGCGACGGCGCTGACGCTGCTCGCTGCCGCCGCGCCCGCGACCGCGCGGCTGCGCTGGTCGGGCTGCCGCGACGTCGAGGCGGACTGCGCCGCGCTGCGGGTGCCGCTGGACCGCTCGGGCACGACGCCCGGGACCGTGCGCCTGCGCGTCGCCCGCTACACGCCGCCGAGCCGCCGGCCGACGCTGCTCTACCTCTCGGGCGGCCCGGGCGGCGCGGGCGTGGAGGAGTTCTCCGACGTGCTGATCGAGGTCGGAGCCCTGTCGGGGCGCTTCGACCTCATCTCCTACGACCAGCGCGGCACCGGCGACTCCGGCCTGCTGCGCTGCCGCGCGCTCGAGCGTGACGACCGCCTGCGCTCGACCGCGGCCGCCGCGGACTGCGCGCGCCGCCTGGGCGCGCGGCGCGCCTACTACACGACGCGCGAATCGGTCGAGGACGTCGAGGCGGTCCGGCAGGCGCTGGGCGTGGGGAAGCTGACGCTGTTCGGCATCTCCTACGGCACCAAGCTCGCGCTCGCCTACGCCCGCGCGCACCCAGACCACGTGGCGCGAATCGCGCTCGACTCGGTGCTCGAGCCCGACGACGCCGACGCGTTCGGGCGCGAGCCCTACCAAGCGATGGGGCGGACGCTGGCAGCGCTGTGCCCGGCGCGCTGCCGTGGCGTGAGCGCGGACCCCGCCGCCGACCTCGCGCGGCTCGCCGATCGGCTGCGCGCGGCGCCGCTGCGTGGCGTGACCTACGGCGCTCGCGGTCGCCGGCGGCCCGGGACGCTGACCGCGCTCGCGCTGTCGGACCTGATGTTCGACTCGGACTACAACCCCGCGATCCGCGCCGGCATCCCGGTCGCGGTGCGGGCGGCGCTCGACCACCGCGACGCCGTGCCGCTGCTGCGGCTCATCGACGCGGCCGCGAGCCTCTCGCGGCTGCCGTCACCGCGCGTGTTCTCGGCCGCGCGCTACGCGACGGTGTGCGAGGAGACGCCGTTGCCGTGGCCGCGCGGCACGCCCTTCGACCAGCGGGCGCAGCGCGCCCGCGAGCAGGCGGCCGCGCTGGGCCCGGGTGCGTTCTTCCCGTTCGCCTATGCGGAGGCGAAGGCCGACGAGATCGACCTCTGCCTGCACTGGGCCGAGGCGTCCGCTCCGCCGCCGACCGGTGGCGACTACCTCAAGGTCCCCGCGTTCGTGCTCCAGGGCGGCGAGGACCTGCGCACGCCGCCGGCGGGCTCGGCGCGCGTGGCGGCCGCGCTGGGGGCGCAGCGGGTCGTCGTGCCCGGCGTCGGGCACGCGGTCGTGGGCGGGGACCCCTCACGCTGCGGCATCCGGCGCCTGTTCTCCTTCCTGCGCGGCCGGCCCGTCAACGTCGGCTGCCCGGCCGTGCCGACGGAGGTGCCCGCCACCGCGGTGCCGCCGACCTCGCTCGACCAGCTCAGCGCGCCGCCCGGCCTAGGCGGGAGGGTGGGGCGGACGGTGGCCGCGCTCGACGTCACGCTCGACGACCTCACCTTCGCGCTCTCACCAGCCCTGGGGTCGCCGCTGGCGGGCGCCGGGCTGCGCGGCGGAGGATTCCGCCTGCGCCGCCGTTCGATCGCTCTGGCGGGCCTCCAGGTGGTTCCCGGCGTCCGCGTCAGCGGCCTGCTGCCGCAGCACGGGAGCGCCCGCCTGCGGATCTCCGGCGCTCACGCGGCCCGCGGCCGGGTGCGGATCTCGGGGAGCGGCGTGGTGCGCGGGCGGCTCGGCGGCCGGAGGGTCCGCGGGCGCCTGCGGGCGGGGCCGCCGCGGCCACTCGCGAGCCGTGCGTCAAACGTGGCGAATACGGCGCGATTCGGGCACAGGACGGCGTTGTCTTCCGTCCGACGCCCCACCTAGCCTCCTCGCTCCACTTCGTATGAGGAGCACGCCCAGATGAGCAACCATGCCACGGACACCGCGGGCGTCAAGGCCCGCGACACCGCCCTGCAGGGCGCACTGACGCAGATCGAGCGCCAGTTCGGCAAGGGCACCGTGATGCGCATGGGCGATGAAGGTGCCCAGGTCAGCGTCAACGCGATCCCCACCGGGGCGCTCTCGCTCGACCTCGCGCTCGGCATCGGCGGCATGCCGCGCGGGCGCATCGTCGAGGTCTTCGGTCCGGAGTCCTCGGGCAAGACGACGCTCGTCTACCACGTGATCGCGGAGGCCCAGCGCCTCGGCGGTGTGTGCGCGTTCATCGACGCCGAGCACGCCATGGACCCGCTGTACGCGCAGCGCATCGGCGTGGACATCGACGAGCTGCTGGTCTCCCAGCCCGACTACGGCGAGCAGGCGCTCGAGATCGCCGACATGCTGATCCGCTCGGGCGCCGTCGACATCGTGGCGATCGACTCCGTGGCCGCGCTCACGCCGCGCTCGGAGCTCGAGGGCCAGATGGGGGACCAGTCCGTCGGCCTGCAGGCGCGGATGATGTCCCAGGCGCTGCGCAAGCTCGCCGGCAACCTGAACCGGTCGGACACCATGTGCCTGTTCACCAACCAGATCCGCGAGAAGATCGGCGTAATGTTCGGCTGCTTCTCATATGACTCGCGCGTGGTGCTCGCCGACGGCAGCACGGAGAAGATCGGCAAGATCGTCAACCAGCGCCTTCCGGTCGAGGTCATGTCGATGGACCCCGACACCGGGAGGATCTCCCCGAGGAAGGTCGTCGACTACTACGACAACGGTGAGACCGACGAGTGGCTGGGGTTTGAGGTCGAGGCGGCGGGCGGCTCGGGCGTGCGCAAGTTCACCTGCACGCCGAACCACCTGATCTTCACGCCGGAGGGCGAGAAGCACGCGTTCGAGATCGAGGAGGGCGACGAGGTCCTGGCCGCGGTCAAGCAGTACGACCTGCGCGAGGACCAGCGGCAGCTGATGCTCGGGAGCCTCCTTGGGGACGGCTCGCTGCGCTTCGCCTCCAAGCACAACGCGCACTTCCGCGTCGGGCACGGCGAGAAGCAACGGGAGTACATGGAGTGGAAGCACGAGATGCTGGCGCCGTTCGCCAACAAGGTCGCGCCGACCGGCAACGGCCTCGGCTTCGACACCATCCCGATGCACCAACTCGGCTGGATGCACGAGGCGATCTACGCCGTCAACGGCGGCCGGACCGTCAGCGACGAGTACGTCGCCCAGCTCGACGCGCGCTCTATCGCCGCCTGGTACTGCGACGATGGGACCTTCGGCGGCAGCTTCGAGCGCTGGGGCCACGGCAAGGCGACCATCTGCGCCGCCGCGCTGAGCACGCCGGATCGCGAGAAGCTGGCCGTGCGCTGCGAGGAGCTGGGCATGGGCCGGCCGACGCTGAGCGGGAACAACCTGCTCTTCAGCGGCGAGCGCACGCAGAGGTTCCACGAGCAGATCGCGCCCTATGTGCACCCGTCGCTGGACTACAAGCTCCACCCCGACTATCGCGGGCGCTTCGCCTGGCACCCCGACACCAGCGACGCCCATCTCAACGGGACGCGGCTGGCGTCGCGCACCTCCCTGAGCCCGGCACCGATGAAGGTGCTGCGCAAGTACGTGAAGCCCACTCCGCCACCGGAGCACGATCGCCCCTCCAAGCGCCACCGCTACGACCTCCAGGTCGAGGGCAACCACACCTACCTCGTCGACCACGTCGTCGTCCACAACTCGCCTGAGACGCAGCCCGGCGGCCGTGCGCTGAAGTTCTACGCCTCCCAGCGTTTGGACATCCGCCGGATCGAGACGCTGAAGGACGGCACGGAGGCGGTCGGCAACCGCGTCCGCGTCAAGGTGGTCAAGAACAAGGTCGCGGCGCCGTTCCGCCAGGCGGAGTTCGACATCGAGTACGGCCAGGGCATCTCCACGTCGGGCTGCATCCTGGACCTCGGGATCGAGCACAACATCGTCACGAAGTCCGGCTCGTTCTTCTCCTACGGCGACGAGCGCCTCGGCCAGGGGCGCAACAACGCCAAGGCGTTCCTGGACGAGAACCCCGATCGCCGGCTCGAGATCGAGGACAAGATCTATGCGGCGCTGGGCCTCTCGCGCGACCCGGCGGCGGACGCGCCACCCGCGTCGGCGGCGGACGGCGCGGGCCTCGGCGGCCTGGCAGCCGAGCCGGTCGAGCCGATCGAGGCCGCGGCGTAAGCGCGCGGTGAGTCCCGGCGAGCGCCTGCTGGACCCCGAGGTCCGGCTTCAGCACGCGCGCGACCTCGCGTGGGCGGCGCTGAACCGCCGCGAGCACACGACTGCCGAGCTGCAGCGCGTGCTCGAGCGCAAGCGGGCAGATCCCGAGGACGTGGCCGCGGTGCTCGGCGAGCTCGAGGCG
>JBBQLH010000096.1:0-16017 GCA_038327685.1 Solirubrobacterales bacterium | reverse complement strand
CGGTCGGCGGCCGGCCGGTGATCGAGCAGCTGCGGATCCGGCGCGATGCCCCCGGCGGTCTGTGGGTGCTCGAGGACGGGCGCTACGCCGTCACCGGCCCGCTCTACGCGGTGGGCACCCGCAGCGCCGTCTCGGACTGGGCGCGGCGGCGGATCCGCAGCGCCGACCCGGACGAGAAGGCGTGGCTGCAGACCGTGATCGGCGCACTCGCGGCCGACCTGCCGGAGTAGTCGGCGGGTCCGAGGCGCCGCGGAACGACGAGTGTCGTCTCGATGGGCTCCTGGGCAATCGAGACGACACTCGTCGCGGCACGGCGGTTCGGACCCACCTCCTCAGCAGCCGCCGTTGACGTTCGCCCGCGCTTCCTACAGCGGCGTGACGTACGCGCCGCCGATCCCGCCGTCGACCAGGAAGGTCGACGCCGTGATGTACGACGACTCGTCGGAGGCGAGGAAGAGCACGGCGTTGGCGAGCTCGACGGCCTCGGCGAAGCGGCCCATCGGCACGTGGACCATGCGCCGTGCCGCCTCGGACGGGTTGTTGGAGTAGAGCTCTCGCAGGAGCGGCGTGTCGACCGGCCCCGGGCAGAGCGCGTTGACGCGGACGTTGCGGCGGGCGAACTCGACGCCGAGCTCGCGTGTCAGCGTCAGCACGCCGCCCTTGGAGGCGGTGTAGGAGATCTGCGACGTCGCCGCGCCGAGGACCGCGACGAACGAGGCGGTGTTGATCACCGAGCCGCCGCCGGTCTCGAGCAGGTGCGGGATCCCGTGCTTGCAGCAGAGGAATACGGACTTGAGGTTGACGTCCTGCACGTGCTGCCACGTCTCGACCGTGGTGTCGAGCACGGAGGCGTCGCTGAGCGGCGAGATGCCGGCGTTGTTGAACAGGACGTCGATGCGGCCGTATGCCCTGCGCACCTGGACATAGAGATCGTGCAGCGCGTCCTCGTCGGTGACATCGGCGACGATCGAGAGGTCGCCCGGGGTGTCTTCCAGCAGGTCGACGCCGACCACCGTCGCGCCCTCGTCCTGGAAGCGCTGGACGGTCGCCGCTCCAATGCCGCCGGAGGCGCCCGTGACGACGCAGACCTTGCCCGCGAGCCGGCTCATCCGGTGGCGTAGTAGATGGTCTTGAGCTCCGAGTAGTGCTCGAGCGCGTGCGGCCCGAGCTCGCGCCCGACGCCGGACTGCTTGAAGCCGCCGAACGGCGTCGCGACCCGCACGGACGTGTTGGAGTTGATCGAGATGACACCGCTCTCGAGCGCGCGGGCAACGCGCAGCGCCCGGGCGCCGTCGCGCGTCCAGACGGAGCCCGACAGGCCGTAGATGGTGTCGTTGGCGAGCTCGATCGCCTCCGCCTCGTCGCGGAACGGGACGACCACCGCGACCGGCCCGAAGATCTCCTCCGTGACGGCGCGGTCAGAGCGCTCGACCGGGCACAGCACGGTCGGCGGGAACCAGTAGCCGGGGCCGTCGGGGGCGCTGCCGCGGATCGCCACGGGGGCGCCGTCCGGCACGTAGGACGCGACCGTCTCGCGCTGGCCGGCCGAGATCAGCGGGCCCATCTCGGTCGCCTCGTCGAGCGGGTCGCCGACCTTGATCGCCTCCACCGCCTCCTCGAAGGCGTCCATGAACGCGTCGAGCGCCGAGCGCTGCACGAGGATGCGCGAGCGCGCGCAGCAGTCCTGGCCCGCGTTGCCGAACACGGCGCCCGGCGCGGCCGCCGCCGCGGCCTGGATGTCGGCGTCGGCGAACACGACGTTGGCGGACTTGCCGCCGAGCTCGAGCGTCACGCGCTTGATCGTCTGCGCGGCCCCGGCGGCGATCGTCCGCCCGACCTCGGTCGAGCCGGTGAACGCCACCTTGGCGACGTCGGGGTGCTCGACGAGCCGCTGCCCGCACGTGCGACCGGGCCCGGCCACCACGTTGACGACGCCCTCCGGGATGCCCGCGGCCACTGCGATCCGCTCGAACTCGAGCGCGGTCAGCGGCGTCAGCTCGGCCGGCTTGAGCACGACCGTGTTGCCGGCCGCGAGCGCCGGTGCGAGCTTCCACGCCGCGATCGTGAGCGGGAAGTTCCACGGCGTGATCAGCCCCACCACGCCGAGCGGCTCGCGCACGGTCATGCCGACGCCACCCGCGACGGGAATCGTGTCGCCGAGGTTGCGCTCCGGCCCGCCCGCGTAGTAGCGGAACGTGTCGACCACCATCTGCATCTCGCCGCGCGCGTCGCCGATCGGCTTGCCGGCGTTGCGCGCCTCGAGCACCGCCAGCGCCTCGCGCTCGCCCGCGAGCGTGTCGGCGAGCCGGTGCAGCAGAGCCGCGCGGTCGCCCGGCGCGACCGCGCGCCACGCCGGGTAGGCCGCCTTGGCGCGGACGACGGCCGCGTCGGTCTCCGCCGCGCCCGCGCGCGGAACTTCGGCGAGCACCGCCTCGGTAGCGGGCTCGAGGACCTCGAGCGTCTCGCTCATCCGGACCTAGACGTCCACCTCGCGCGCCAGGTCGTCGACCGTGGTGCGGGGGCCCGTGAACGTCTTGTGCGCGCTGATCAGCCACCAGGCGCCGACGATCAGGAAGACGCCTCCGGTCACCACCGGGGTGTAGTTGAAGGTCGCCCACTCGAAGTCGCTCTCCCACGGCACGCCGGTCGCGCTGAACGGGAGATTGAAGTAGATGACCACGATGATGAAGACCTCGATGACGGACACGATGCCCATCCACTTGTAGTGACGGCCGAGGTTCCAGGGCCCGGGCTCGAAGCGGTCGCCCAGGCGCAGCCGCAGGAACACCGGGATGACGTAGGCAAGGTAGAGGCCGATCACGCCGATCGACACCACTGCTGTGAAGGCGACCGTGATCCCGTCCTTGTTGCCCTTCAGCGCGGGCAGCGTGATGATCAGCGCGGCGACGGCCACCGCGATCACCGCATTGAACGGGATCCGGTGTTCGTTGACCTTGCTCCAGGTCCGCCAGCCGGGCACGGCGCCGTCGCGGCTGAACGCGTACATCATCCGCGACGCGCTCGTCATGCAGCTCATGCCGCAGAACATCTGGCCGATGACCGCGATGATCAGGATCAGCTCCACCCAGCCGTTGCTCATCGAGCTCAGGAACACGGCCGGTGCGCCGCCGCCGCCCTTGGTCACCGCGGCCGGGTCGGCCGCGGCGAACGTGATCGCCAGCAGCACGATGTAGCCGATGATGGCCGAGTAGAACACGGAGCGCCACACCCCCTTGGGCGCGGACTCAGCGGCGCCGTGCGTCTCCTCCGAGACATGCGCCGAGGCGTCGAAGCCGGTGATCGTGTACTGGGTGAGCAGGAAGCCGAGCGGCAGGACGTACCACCAGAACATGCTGTGGCTGAGGCCGGAGTTGTTGATCTGATCCGTGAAGACCGAGTTGAAGCTCGCGTGCTTGTCGGGAACGATGATCAGGATCGCGACGATCACGGCGACGCCGAGGACGTGCCACCACACCGAGATGCCGTTGAAGCGCGCGACGAGCCGGCTGCCGCGGATGTTGATGAATGCGTGCAGGGCCAGGAAGAGCGCGAACAGGACGAACGTCTCCCGCAGCGCGTGCGCGCTGTCGCCGAAGTTCAGGCCGAGGATGTTCACCTTGTAGAGGCCGAGCACGATGCCGAGGAACTGGCCCGCGAAGTAGTCGACCGAGGCGGTGATCGCGATCAGGCCGAGCAGGTTGAACCAGCCGGTGAACCAGCCCCACGCCGGGCCGCCGAGCCGCGCGGCCCACCAGTAGATGCCCCCGGCCGTCGGGAAGGCCGAGACGAGCTCGGCCATGCTGAGGGCGATGATGAGGATGAAGGCCGAGATGATCGGCCAGCCCCATGAGATCGCGATCGGCCCGCCGTTGTTCCACGCCTGGTAGTAGGTCGTGAAGCACCCGGCCAGGACCGAGATGATCGTGAACGAGATCGCGAAGTTCTGAAATCCGCTCCAGGTGCGGTTGAGCTCCTGCTTGTAGCCCATCTCTGCCAGGCGACTCTCGTCGCTATCGCGCTGCCCCGCCGGTTCCTTCGTGGCTGCGCCCAAGGTCAGTCATCCCCCTATAAAGGTTTGGTCACCGCTCCTTCAGGCGCGAATCTAAGGCTGCGCCTGGATCGAAGTCAAGCGCAGCGCCCGGCAGAAGGCCGGAAACGACGTGCACGGTGCCGTTGAGATGCTCGGTGATGATGCTCGTCGCGAGCGCCGCGTCGCCGCGGCGGACGGCGGCGAGGAGGCGCGCATGCTGGGCGTTGGACCACGCGAGCACCTCGGGCGGATGCGCGATGTGGGCGATCACGTCGGTCATCGTGCCCTGCGCCTCCGTGACCGCGTTGACGAGCGCGGCGCTGCCCGTCGTCTCCGCGAGCCCGATGTGCAGCCTCACGTCGGCCTGCCGGTAGGCGGGGAAGTCGTCGAGGCGTGCCTCCATCGCCGCGACGAGGACGTCGAGCTCGTCCACCTGCTCGGGCCGTGCGCGCTCGCAGGCCAGCACGGCGGCTCCGAGCTCGGCGGCGAGCCGCATGTCGCAGACCTCGCGCCAGCCGGCCAGCAGCTCGAGCGACGGCGCCGGCGCCGGCGGCGGGCGCTCGGCCACGAAGGTCCCGCCGCGGCGGCCGCGCAGCGCCCGCAGGTGGCCGCTCTGCACGAGCGCGGTCAGCGCCTGGCGCAGCGTCGAGCGCGAGATGCCCATCTGCGCGCACAGGTCGCGCTCGGGCGGCAGCCGCGCTCCGGGCTCCAGCAGCCCGAGCTTGATCGCCGTGCCGAGCCGCTCTAGCGTCTCCTCGAACGCCGTCTGCGAGCGGACCGGGGCGAAGACCGGGTCCGTGGCTCCTTCGATCACAGTCGCTCGAAGCCCCGCCGGCGCTCCCAATCCGTGACGGCCGAGTCGAACGCCGCGAGCTCCACCCGGGCGTAGTTGAGGTAGTGCGCGATGACCTCGTCGCCGAAGGCCGCGCGCGCGACGGCGCTCTGCTCGAACAGCGCCGCGGCGTCGCGCAGCGTGCTCGGGACTCGAGGCTTGTCGGAGGTGTACGCGTTGCCGGGGAACGCGGGCTCGAGCTCGAGCTCCTCGTCCAGGCCGTGCAGGCCGGCGGCGATCAGCGCGCTCAGCGCGAGATACGGGTTGACGTCGGCGCCGGGCACCCGCGACTCGATCCGGCGCCCCGGACCGTGGCCGACCGCCCGCAGCGAGCACGTGCGGTTGTCCTCGCCCCAGGCGACCGCGGTGGGGGCGAAGGTGCCCGCGGCATAGCGCTTGTAGGAGTTGACGTTGGGCGCGAAGAACAGCGTCAGCTCGCGCATGCACGCGAGCTGGCCCGCGACGAAGCGGTCGAAGGCCTGCTGGTCGTCGGCGAACAGCGGGCTGCCGTCCTCGCGGCGCAGAGACAAATGGATGTGGCACGAGGAGCCCTCGCGCTCGTCGAACTTGGCCATGAACGTGATCGCCATGCCCTCCTGGGCGGCGATCTCCTTGGCCCCGTTCTTGTAGATCGAGTGCTCGTCGGCGGCCCGCAGCGCGGGGCCGTAGGCGAAGTTGATCTCGTGTTGGCCGAGGTTGCACTCGCCCTTGGAGTCCTCGACGCGCAGGCCCGCGCCCGCCATCGAGTTGCGGATGCGGCGGATCACAGGCTCGACCCGCGACGTGCCGAGGATCGAGTAGTCGATGTTGTACTGGTTGGCCGGGTCGAGGCCGCGGTACTCGCGCTCCGCCGCCTCCTCGTAGGAGGTGTTGAAGAGGATGAACTCGAGCTCCGTCGCGGCGGTCGCCTCGAGCCCGCGCTCGGCGAGCCGGTCGAGCTGGCGTCGGAGGATCTGGCGCGGCGAGGCGACGACGGGCTGCCCGTCGCCCCACGCGAGGTCGGCGATACACAGCGCCGTGCCCTCGTGCCACGGCACCGAGCGCAGCGTGGAGAAGTCGGGCTGCATCTCGAAGTCGCCGTAGCCGCGTTCCCATGAGGACATCTCGTAGCCACCGACCGTGTTCATCTCGACGTCGACGGCGAGCAGGTAGTTGCAGGCCTCCGCGCCGTTCTCGACCACGCTCTCGAGGAAATGCTCCGCGCTCAGGCGCTTGCCCTGCAGGCGGCCCTGCATGTCCGTGAAGGCGAGCAGGACGGTGTCGACCATCCCCTGGCGAATCGCCGTCTTGAGCTGGTCGAGCGTCAGCGGCGCGTCCATCCGCCCGCAAAGGTATCCGTCTCAGGCCTTCTTGCGCAAACTCGCGCTCCGGCGTAGGGTCGCGCGGCTTGGTGACACTCCCCCTCGCCCTCAACGCCGTGCTCGGGCCGCCTGAGGGTGAAGCGGAGGTGCTGGGCGGCGGCATCACCAACCACAACCTGCGCGCGCGCTACGGCGGTCGTGACCTCGTCGTGCGGCTCGCCGGCAAGGACACTGCGCTGCTGGGCATCGACCGCGACTGCGAGCGCAAGGCCACGGCCGCGGCCGCCGCGGCCGGCATCGGGCCCGAGGTCGTGACCTTCCTGCGCGACCCGGAATGCCTCGTGACCGCGTTCATCCCCGGGCGCACGCTCGACCGCTCGGATCTCTGCAAGCCCGACGTGATCGCCGAGGTCGCCGTCGCGCTGGGGGAGGTCCACGCCGGTCCGCCGATCCCCAACCGCTTCTCGGCCTGGGACGTGATCGACCTCTACGCCGCGACCGCCGCGGCGCGCGGATCGAGCGCGCCAGGGGCGTTCGGCGACCTGCGCGAGTGCGCGCGCCGGATCCACGGAGCGCTCGACCCGGCGCATCCCGAGCACGCGCCGGTCCCGTGCCACAACGACCTGCTGCCCGCGAACTTCATCCACGACGGCGAGCGCCTGCGGATCGTCGACTGGGAGTACGCGGGCATGGGCAACCGCTTCTTCGACCTCGCCAACCTGTCGGTCAACAACGGCTTCAACGAGGCGGGCGACGAGTGGCTGCTCGAGTGCTACTGGGGCGAGCCGTGCACGCGGCGGCGGCTGGCCACGGTGCGTCTGATGCGGATCATGTCCGACTTCCGCGAGGCGATGTGGGGCGTCGTGCAGTCGGCGATCTCCGAGATCGACTTCGACTTCCCGGCCTACGCCGACGAGCACTTCGAGAGCGTGCGGGCCGCGTTCGCGGATCCGCGCTTCGCGGTCTGGCTCGAGGACGCGCGCGGTCCGTGAACTGCCCGGATGACGCTTCGCAGTCACCACCGGGGAGGGCTTCGCTGCTCCCCTCCCGCGCCGGCTGCCTGATCATCGGCGGGGGCGTGGGGGGCTGCTCGATCGCCTACCACCTCGCGCGCATGGGGTGGGGCGACGTCGTGCTCGTGGACCGCAACCAGCTCACGAGCGGCTCGACCTTCCACTCGGCCGGCCTGGTCGGGCAGCTGCGTGGCTCGGTCTCGCTGACGCGGATGATGATGGACTCCGTCGAGCTGTACCGGACGCTCGACTGCGGCTGGGTCGAGTGCGGCGGGCTGCGGCTCGCGTCCTCGCCCGAGCGCTGGGAGGAGACGCGCCGCCAGGCGGGCTGGGCCAAGACGTTCGGGCTGCCGCTCGAGCTGCTCTCGGCCGACGAGGCGCGCGACCGCTTCCCGCTGATGACGACCGACGGCGTGCTCGGGGCCTCATGGCTGCCGACCGATGGCTACCTCGATCCGAGCCTGCTCACCTATGCGCTCGCCGAGGGCGCGCGCGAGGCGGGCTGCGACATCCACACGAACACTCGCGTCACGGGCATCGACGTCGAGCGCGGCCGGGTGACCGGCGTGCAGACCGACCGCGGCCACATCGCAGCGGACGTCGTGGTGAACGCCGGCGGCATGTTCGCCGCGGAGATCGGACGGATGGCCGGCGTGCGGGTGCCGCTCGTGCCGATGGCCCACGAGTACCTCGTCACGCAGCCGTTCCGGGAGCGTGGCGAGACGCACCTCCCGACCATGCGCGACCCCGACCTCCTCATCTACCTCCGCGAGGACGCCGGCGGGCTCGTGATGGGCGGCTACGAGCGCCATCCGGCGCCGTGGGCGCTTGACGAGAACGGTGTCGACGCGATCCCCGCGGACTTCAACGGCCGCCTGCTCGAGGAGGACTGGGAGCGCTTCGAGGAGATCACGGTCAACGCCCGCAGGCGCGTGCCCGTGATGGACGAGGTCACGATCACGCGCCTGATCAACGGGCCCGAGGCGTTCACGCCCGACGGCGAGTTCTGCCTCGGCGAGTCCGCGGTCCCAGGCTTCTTCGTCGCCGCCGGCTTCTGCGCCCACGGGCTCGCCGGCGCGGGCGGGATGGGGAAGCTGATGGCCGAGTGGATCGCCGAGGGTGAGCCGTCGCTCGACGTCTGGGCGATGGACATCCGTCGCTTCGGCGAGCACTACCGCTCGCCGGCCTACACGCTCAAGCGCACGCGCGAGGTCTACGAGACCTACTACGACATCAAGTACCCGGGGCACGAGCGCCGCTCCGCCCGCCCGCTGCGTGTGTCGCCGGTCTACGACTGGCACACCGGCCACGGCGCTGCGTTCGGGGAGAAGTCGGGCTGGGAGCGCGTCAACTGGTACGACGCCAACGCGGCCGCCGGCGTCGAAGCCCTGCGCCCGCGCGGCTGGGCCGGGCGCCACTGGTCGCCGGCGATCGGCGCCGAGCACGTCGCGACGCGGGAGGCGGCCGCGCTGTTCGACGAGACCTCGTTCGCGAAGATGGAGGTCTCAGGGCCCGCCGCCGCGGAGCTGCTCGAGGGCCTGTGCGACAACCGCGTCGTGCGCGGCGTCGGCAAGGTCACCTACACGCAGATGCTCAACCGCCGCGGCGGCATCGAGTGCGACTTCACGGTCACGCAGCTCTCCGAGGACCGGTTCTGGATCGTCACCGGCACGGCGTTCGGGACCCACGACCGCGCCTGGATCGCCTCCCACGCCGGGGAGGGAGTGCTCGTCGCGGACGTCACCTCGCGCTGGGCCTGCGTCGGGCTGTGGGGCCCGAAGGCGCGCGAGATCCTCGGGCCCTGCACGCCGGACCCGCTCGAGTTCGGGTACATGAACGCGCGCTCGATCGTCGTCGGCGACGTCCCGGTGCGGGCGATGCGCGTGACCTACGTGGGCGAGCTGGGGTGGGAGCTCTACTGCCCGATGGAGTTCGGCGGCGCGCTCTGGCGCACGCTGTGGGACGCAGGCGAGCCGCACGGCCTGCTGGCCGGCGGCTACCGCGCGATCGACTCGCTGCGCCTGGAGAAGGGCTATCGCGTCTGGGGCGCCGACATCACGCCCGACGACACGCCCTACGAGGGCGGCCTCGGCTTCGCGGTCAAGCGCGACAAGACCTTCATCGGCAGCGACGCCCTCGACGGCGACGAGCCGGCGCGCCGGCTGTGCTGCCTCGTGCTCGCCGATCCGCGCTCGGTGGCGCTCGGCAACGAGCCGGTGCGCGCGGGCGGGGAGATCTGCGGGCGCGTGACGAGCGGCGGCTACGGCTACACGGTCGGCGCGTCGATCGCCTACGCCTACCTGCCCGCCGAGCACGCCGAGCCGGGCACCGAGGTCGCGGTCGAGGTCTTCGGCGAGTGGATCGACGGCGAGGTGCGCCGCGAGCCGCTGTTCGATCCAGACGGCGCACGCGTGCGCGGCTAGAGTCATGGGCCGATGTCGACCGCTGACACCAAGGCCCTGATCGAAGAGGGCGTCGCCAACTTCCAGGCCGAGGTGCCCGCGCTCAAGCAGCTGCGGCTCGTGATCGAGCTCGAGCTGCGCGGTCGCGGCGACATCCAGCTCTTCCGCGTCGAGGTGCCCGGCCCGCGGATCACGCGCGACATCGCGTCGGACGCCAAGGTCCGGCTCTCGGTGCCGCGCTCGCACTTCAACGAGCTGGCGCGCGAGGGCAAGGTGCGCCACTGGCGCGAGGCCTTCCAGTCCGGCACCGTCAAGGCCACCGGGCCGGCGGAGATCCTCAAGCTGATCCAGAACGTGGTGGAGAAGCAGGAGGAACGCGGCCGCACCCGCAAGCTCCGCGCTCGATGAGCTTCCGCATGCCGGCCGAGTCTGCGCCGCACGAGCGCACGCTCATGGCATGGCCGGCGCGCACGGAGCTGTGGGAGGAGCACTTCGAGCAGGCGAAGGCGGACTACGCCGAGATCGCCAACGCGATCGCGGCGTTCGAGCCGGTGCTGATGGTCGCCGACCCGGCCCAGGCCGCCGAGGCCCGCGCCGCTTGCGGCGAGGGCGTCGAGGTGGCCGAGATCCCGATCGACGACTCCTGGATGCGCGACTCGGGCCCGATCTTCGTGCTCGACGGCATCGGCGGCCGCGCCGGCGTGGACTTCGCCTTCAACTCCTGGGGCGGCAAGTTCGAGCCCTACGCCGACGACGCCGAGATGGCCGCACGCGTGCTCGAGCACCTGGGGGAGGAGCGCATCGACGCTCGCGACCTCGTCCTCGAGGGAGGCTCGATCGCGGTCGACGGCGATGGCACGCTGATCACGACCGAGCAGTGCCTGCTGCACCCGACCCGCAACCCGGAGCTGTCACGCGACGACGTCGCCCGGCGGCTGCAGGAGACGCTCGGCGTCCACACCGTCGTCTGGCTCGGCCAGGGGCTCATCGAGGACCTCGACACCGACGGCCACGTCGACAACATGTGCGCCTGGATCGCGCCGGGGCGCGTGCTGCTCCAGACGGTGGCCGGCGAGGACAACCCGAACTGGGCGACCACGCGCGAGAACGCCGAGCGGCTGCAGGCGGCAGGCCTGGAGGTCGTGGAACTGCCGCTGCTGCCGTACGTCGACCACGACGGACCGCCGACGGTCGTGCCCTACACGAACTTCGCGATCTGCAACGGGGCGCTGATCGTGCCCGTCGCGGGCCAGGAGACCGACGACGAGGCGCTCGCCCTGCTCGGCGGCCTCTATCCCGGCCGCGAGGTCGTGCCCGTGCCGGGGGTGACCCTGGCGCTGGGCGGCGGCGGGGTCCACTGCATCACGCAGCAGGTCCCCGCCACCGTCACAGCCGGCGGCTAGACGCGGCGCATCGGGTCGACGTAGAAGTCGTCGACCTGCCAGTCGCCGCTGACGGCGCGCAGCCGGAAGCGCGTCATCGTGCTGTCGCCGAGATCGAGGACCGAGCCGAGCGAGACGGACGGAAGCTGAAGCGACCAGCTGTTTCCCGCGAGCGGCACGCCGACGAGCGGCAGCGAGGCCGTTGCGCCCGACTTGGTGGTGTACACGCCCTCGACGGTCATCAGGGGCAGCAGCGAGAAGCTCGGACGCTTGGCGAAGAAGCGAACCGTCGGCTTGTCCAGGCCGACGCACATCGGGGCAGTGGTGACCGTGGCGCCACGCGGGATCAGCACGGAGTTGCGGTCGCCTGAGCCGTGGACGCTGGAGGATTCGTTGCCGGCGACGATACGGGCGCCGCCGGTGAAGGTCAGGTTCGAGTTGGATTCGAACGCGCCGCCAGGAGCAAGCGTGTAGCTGAAGGGATCAAGCCAGCGGGAGAAGACCTTGGTGCTCACGTAGCTGGGGCAGTCGGTGGCCGACTGAGAGATCAGACCGGCGTTGGCGGTACCGGCCGGGGCGAGCAGAGCCATGACGGACACCGCTGCGGCGAAGAGGATCCGGCTGGTCCGTCGGTTCATCTGCGTGACCTCCATGTCACTCCGTTTCGGGACCGATCTTTGGTCCATGCCTCTCAGTCGGCTTTTGGCAGAGCCGACGAGATGGGTGGAAAACGCATGTCCTAGTCCGATGTCGACGCACACTCAGATATCTCTCGGCGCCGAGCGCGCACTGGAAGTGGCACGCGCGCGCCGGCGCGGGGGCCTGCTCGCCCGCGAGCAGCTGGGCGAAGCGGTCTTCGCGGCGGCCTTCGTCGCAGCGGCGGTCCTGTTCTCGCTGCTCGCCCCGGCAGACCGCGCCCTCTCGCCAGGTCTCGCGCTCGCGCTCGTGGCGGCCTATGCCCTGCTCGCGCGGGCGGAGTTCCCGAGCGGCGCCGGCCTGAGTGTCCCGACACAGATCGTGCTCGTGCCGATGCTGCTCCTGCTACCGACGCCGACAGTGCCGCTGCTGGTGGCGCTGGCGCTGCTGCTCACGTCGACCGTACAGGCGGTGCGCGGGCACCTCGACCGCGAGCGCATCCTGCTCTCCGTGTCGGATGCCTGGTACGCCCTAGGCCCCGCAGTCGTGCTCGTGCTCGCCGGTGCGCAAACGCCCGACTGGAGCGACTGGCCCATCTACCTGCTCGCCCTCGGCGCACAGTTCGCCGTGGACAGCGTGGTCTACGCCGCTCGCGCGTGGGTCTGCCTTGGCGTGTCGCACCGAGCGAGCTTCGCCGAGACGCGGATGGCCCATCGCGCCGATCTGCTCCTCTCGCCCGACGGCGTTCTCGCGGCGTTCGCGGCCGTGGGACAGCCATACGCGGTCCTGCTCGTGCTCCCGCTCGCTCGCCTCTTCACCATCTTCGCCGGCGAGCGCGCCGCGCGCGTCGAGCAGACGATCGAGCTCTCGAGCGCCTACCGCGGCACCGCCCTGCTGCTCGGCGACGTGATCGAGGCCGACGACGAGTACACGGGCCAGCACACGCAGGACGTCGTCAAGCTCACGGTCACGGTCGCCGATCGGCTCGAGGTCGACGAGGAGACCCGCCGCGCGGCCGAGTTCGGCGCGCTGCTGCACGACGTCGGCAAGGTCGCGATCCCCAACGAGATCATCAACAAGCCCGGCCCGCTCGACGACGAGGAGTGGTCGATCATGAAGACCCACACGGTCGAGGGCAGCGGATGCTCGAGCGCGTCGGCGGCCTGCTCGCGCGCGTCGGCCTTGTGGTGCGCGCGTCGCACGAGCGCTTCGACGGCGGCGGCTACCGCCGCACCCGTCTGCACGCGTCCCGCGGCGCAGGACGGCACCCGCCGAAAGGGGTCCGTGGCTCTGCCACTGTCCCCCTCCGGCGTGCACCGCCCTCCATCCACGGACACGCACATCCGGGCACGGCAGCCACGAAATCGACCATCTGAGTGACACCAATCCCGGGCACGGGTCGCGTGACCGTCGCGGTTCCCGCGCCCGGCGCCGGGCCCGGCTGCTGGACGGGCGCCCCGAGCGCCGCCCTCGATGACGACGGAGCGGTGCTGCTGGCCTACCGGGTCCGGGACGTGCAGCGACGCGGCGGCGCCGTCGTCGTGGCCCGCGCCGCCGACGGCGAGCGCTTTGAGCCGCTCGCGACGCTCGCCAAGGATCGCTTCGGCGCCGAGTCGCTCGAGCGGCCGGCGCTCGTGCGCACCGCGGACGGGCGCTGGCGCCTCTACGTCTCATGCGCGACGCCGGGCAGCAAGCACTGGCGGATCGACGCGCTCGACGCGGCCGAGCCCGCCGCGCTCGCCGACGCCGACTCCCGCACGGTGCTGCCGGGCGACGAGCGCACGGGCGTCAAGGACCCGGTCGTCCGCCGTGAGGGCGGGCGCTGGCACGCCTGGATCTGTTGCCACCCGCTCGACGAGCCGGGCGAGGAGGACCGCATGACGACCGCGTTCGCCTCGAGCGACGACGGCCTCGCCTGGCGCCGGCACGGCACCGTGCTCGCGCCGCGCGCCAGCGCCTGGGACGCACGCGTCACGCGCGTCACGGCCGTGCTCTCGGACGGGCGCGCGTTCTACGACGGCCGCGCCACGAAGGAGGAGAACTTCCGCGAGCGTACGGGCGTGGCGTCACCGCAGCGAGGCGCGCTGGTCGCCACGGGCGACGGCCCCGTCGCCGACGTCCGCTACCTCGACGTGCTCGCGCTCCCGGACGGCGCGTGGCGCCTGTTCTACGAGGCGCCGCTGCCGGACGGCAGCCACGAGCTGCGCACGGAGCTGCCGGAATGGAGTGCTGCCAGGACCACCGCGGCTGGCCGCACAACATGGTGAGCGTGTGGAACTCCATCGCCTCGAACCGCTGGAGCAGCTCGTTGCTCCTCGGCGGGGCGACGAAGTCCTCCCGGTACACGAGGCCGTCCACCGGCTCCGTCACGCCGCCATCCTAGACTCGGCGCCATGAGCGAGCCGCGCCTGATCACCGCCGTCGGCGACGTCCTGCCATCGCTTGCCCGGGTCGAGGCGCCGACCCGCACACCGTTCCGCGTCGGCGCCGTGCAGGAGGCCTGGCACCCCGACGCCGACGAGCACGTCGCGGCGATCGAGCGCGGGATCGCGATGGCCGCGGGGGAGGGGGCTCGGCTCGTCTGCCTCCAGGAGCTCACGCTCTCGCCCTACTTCGCGATCGTCCCCGACGCGCTCGCGCAGGCGGCGGCGGTGTCCGAGCCGATCCCCGGCGGCCCGACCACGGAGCTCGCCGCCCGCGCCGCGCGCGAGCACGGGATCCACGTCCACGCGTCGCTGTACGAGCGCGCCGAGGACGGCGGGCTGGGCTACAACACGGCGATCGTGGTGGGGCCCGGGGGCGACGTGATCGCCAAGACCCGCAAGCTCCACATCCCGGTCACCGCGGGCTACTACGAGGACAAGTACTTCCGGCCAGGCGACGACGAGCAGGGCTATCCCGTGGTCGCCCTCGGCGAGGCGCAGTTCGGCTTCCCCACGTGCTGGGACCAGTGGTTCCCGGAGCTCGCGCGCGCCTACTCGCTCGGCGGCGCGGAGGTGATCGTCTACCCGACGGCGATCGGCTCGGAGCCCGACCATCCCGACTTCGACACCCAGCCGCTGTGGGAGCGCGTGATCACCGGCAACGGGATCGCAAACGGCACGTTCATGGTCACCGTCAATCGCATCGGCCACGAGGCCCCGCTGACCTTCTACGGCTCGTCGTTCATCTCCGACCCCTACGGCCGCGTGCTGGTCAAGGCGCCGCGCGACGAGCCGGCCGTGCTGGTCGCAGACCTCGACCTCGACCAGCGCCGCGACTGGCTCGAGCTGTTCCCGTTCCTGCGCACGCGCCGGCCCGAAACCTACGCGGCGCTGCTCGACGCGGTCAACTGACCGCGGCGGGGACTACTCGCCGGGCTGCGCCGGGGAGGCGCGGCGCGTCGTCTTGACGGAGTACTTCGACGGCTGGAGGCTGACCGTCGGGTTGTCGATCTCCTTCAGGCGGTCGATCAGCTTGATCCACTGCTTGGGCTTGAGCACGGCGTTGACCTGCCTGGCGGCCTTCGCGTCGGTGCCGTAGAGCGGCTTGAAGCCGACGTGGATGTGGTCGTAGTGGTCGGGCAGCGCGAGCGTGTTGTCGGCGCCCTCGAAGGTCATGAGCGAGATGATCTGGTCGGGCTTCATCGTGCCCTGCAGGGTCAGCAGGCGCTGGATCGTGAGGTCGGTGATCGAGCCCTTGCCCTGATGGCCGACGATCGGGATGCCGTTGACCATCGCGATGTCGACGGCGTTGCCGGAGGAGTGCTCGGAGACGTTGCCCGAGGCGGTCATGAAGCCGTGGCCGCACTTCAGTGAGCTCACGGTCGGCTTGAGGCCGGAGGCGGCGAGGAACTCGAGCGTGGCGAGCACGCGGCGGTCGACCGCGCCGGAGCGGATGTCGCGCTCGCCGCAGGAGTAGATGTCGATGCGGGGGTTGGCGAGCACGTGGCGGCTCAGCGCGTCCTTGCCCATCAGCAGGATCTGCCCGAGCGAGGGGCGCTCGGCGTCGTCGCCGAAGAACGGGTTCTTGCCCTTGGCGCGGTAGATCGCGGTCGACTCGAGCAGCTTCCAGCCGTCGAGGATCGGCTTCGGGTCGACGCGCGGGGCGCCGCGGCCGGCCGGGCGGAGCTCGAAGAGGACGTGCGGGTCCGCGGTCGGCGAGACCTTCCCGATGCGGCCGAGGATCGTGCCGGCGACGATGCGCGAGCCCTTCTTCAGCGGCTTGCTGACGAAGTCGCGGGCGTCGAGGCCGATCGGAGCGGACTCGGACTGGACGAAGGTGGTCCCCCCGAGCTGCGCCCGGCCGCCAGCGCAGCCGGCGGCAGCCGCCAGCTGCGCAACCAGGTCACCACGGTCGACGGCACGAGCCTGCGCTCCTATTTCACGCGTGTGTTCAGGATCTCGACGCGCGATGTCGTGCTCAAGCGCCTGCGCACGGGT
>JBBQLH010000095.1:0-16398 GCA_038327685.1 Solirubrobacterales bacterium | reverse complement strand
GCACGAACGGCAGCGACCAGGCCGGCACTCAGCGGTTGGCGATCTTTGTCGGCCTGTGGGCGCCGACATTCTGGGAGATCGGCAACGCGCTCAAGGTCGAGGAAAAGTAGGCGCCGGGCGGCGGTGGATCCGGCGCGGGCGCTTGCCCGCCGCCGCCGCGCCGCACGCCGTGTACGGCTCCAGGGCTATCAACTCGGCCCAGGTGTGAGTCGATCTGCTCCATGTACGCGGGCTCGGGGCCCAAGAGCCCGAGATGTCCTGCGATCGTGTCGACCACTCGCATCTGAGAGTCGGGGATGAGCGCCTCCTCGGCGGCGCAGTCGCGCGGCGGGAAGAACATGTCCTCCATACCGTCGGCGGGACTCGTCTGACTTAACCGACGCCAGCGTCCGGAAAGGCCTCCGTGCTCGGTTGGCGCGTCAATCGTGACAGTGTGGCGTGGCGCGGCGAGTCGGGCTTGGCCTGGACCCCATGAGCGTTGACAGTCAGTCCGCTGGGATTGACTTGTCGTCGTGATCTTTCCAGGTGGCTGCGACTTCGCGCGGCGTTCGGTAGGCAGCCCGGAGTGGGGCCCGTGGTGGTAGCGGTCGATGAAGGCGCCGATCATGGCTCGGGCCTGGTCGAGGGTCTCGAATCCTCGCGGCAGACGCAGCGCTGCTTGAGCTTGGAGAACCAGGACTCGATGAGCCGGTGGTCGTCGGACCCTGGCCAAAGTTGCGTTGTGGAAGCACGCGAGCAGCTCGCCGAGGTCGTCGACCGGCTCGCCCGGCCGGCGCCGAAGGTCGCCTGGCTCGCGTTCTACGCGTTCCCCGCCGAGCACTGGTCAAAGCTCCGGAGCACGAACCCGCTCAAGCGGGTCAACCGCGAGATCCGGCTGCTCGAAGACGCCGAGCCTGACTTCCCCGACGACGCCGCGTCGCTCCGGCTCGCCGGGGCGCTGCTGCTCGAGCAGAACGAAGAATGGTTCGTCGGCCGCCGCTACCTCTCCCAAGAATCACTCTCATCCCTTCTCGAGCGAGACACCCCTCCCGACCAGGGGGAGGAAGAGAACCCCGCCCAGCTCCAAGCCGCCCGAACCTGACGACCACGACCGCGAGCTACACCACGAATCGCTACTTGACTCAGGCGTGGGCTCGTCGGGCAGCGTCGGAGTCGGCCTTCGAAGGTAGGACGCAGCGGCCGAGGTGTTCAAGTTGCACGCCGCTACTCGATCCCCCCCGGGAACCGAAATATTACGGCCCGCGAGATAGCGAGTCGATGCGCGCCTTCTACTGTCAGCGGGCCGCGCCCGAGCCGCACCTCAAACCCAGCGCTGCGATGGATGCGGAAGCGGCCGTGATCACAGCGCGCGTGCAGCCGGTAGCGCTGCACCGGAACAAGCGGGATGTGGTAGGGCTGCGGGATGTGGGTCTTTTGCAACGGCTCGTACGGCGCCGCGTGCCCAACGGTGAGGCCAATCTGGCCGCTCACGCACGTACCTGTGACCCGAATGCCTTCGATGGACTGAGCGCCCTGGTGCGTGCGGACCGACACGTCGACGACAGCGCGCGTAATCGAGCGCAGCCCGTCGCCCGCGCCGACCGCAACCGCGGGCCCGACCGCCTGTGGAACTCCCCCGCTTCGGTGGACAGGGGGTGATTGGGTCTGTTGTCCTGCGCTCCCGCAACCCGCGAGAACCGCGCACGCCAGGACTGCTGTTCTGATCCACATCACGTCAACACTACGTCCGCGCCCGCCGATCATCACGGTCGCCTACCGGCAGCCTCGAGGGCGAGCGTCGCGCTGGCGCAGGGTCAAGTCGGTAGAAGTGGTGTAGCTCGAGCGCGAGGTGGTGGCTGAAGAGGTCGGCCACCGCGGTGCTCGTGACCGACAGCCACGGCCATGAGGCCGGTGACGTGCTTCACGCCGCCGCGTCGCACGCGTGGTTGGCTGAGCTTCGCCTGGGCGACGGCTCGCTCGCATTGGCAGGGACGAGTTCGCGGTCCTGCTCCCGGGTTGCGACGCGGCGGCTGCGCACAGTGTCCTCGCGCGTATAGCGAGCGCCATATAGTCTGGGCAGACCGGCTCCGCGGGCGTCGCCCAGTGGGACGGTGTCGAAGATGCCGATGGCTTCGCACCCGACCGTCCGGAAATCGTTGAGGTGCTCGCCCGGGCGGGCGGTTTTGATGTCTGGTTCGACGCCTCGGGCGTCCTATGGTCGGCGGGCTCGGCTCCCGCCACGCTGTCCCTCCATACGGGGCGCAAGACCGCCCACCTCCTCGTCCCGGCGGACGGCTCGATCGCCCTCGTCCGTCACAAGGCCTCCTACGAGGGCTGGGAGATCAGAATTCCCAACGCGCGCGGCGTGCGCGCCCAAGAGTCGGACGACGGCCGATACTCGCGCGCGCTGCGAGCGCTCCTCTGAGCGGCTTTGCGATCGACATTCGGCTGCCGTGTCGTAGAACGTCCCGGCCCAACCGACATCCGTGAGCCCTCCTGCTGCCGCCCTGGCCAATGCGGTCTTCTCGAACGAGACCACGAGCTCGCCCGGGCGCGGCAGGGCGGGCCCATGGTGCGACGCAGCGAGCACGAGCGCGGCGAGCACCACGGCGCCGACCGCCGGCGGCACCGCGAGCCGCCGCCGCTCCGGGCCGGCGCGCCGCCACATGCGGCCGGCCGCGGCGAGAGCAGCGCCTCCGGCGGCATACGTCGCGGCCAGTCCGGCCGGGCCGCCGATGCGCACCGGCAGAGCCGCCGCGGGCGGCTGCGCGGCCACATGCGCGACCCACTCCAGGTACGCGAGCAGCGAGCCGTTGACGACATTGAGCGGCGCACAGAGCACCGGTGCCACCTGCGCCAGCGCGATCGACCCCATCCCCAGCCACATCACGGGAGCGACCGCCGGCGCGGCGACCAGGTTGGCCGGCAGCGACGCGAGCGAGACCTGCTCGAAGTGCAGCGCCATCAGCGGCGCCGTCGCGAGCGTCGCCGCGGCGGTCACGGCGAGCGCGTCCGCGAGCGGGCCAGGCACGCGCGCCCGCCGCAACGCCTCGCGCCAGCGGGGCACGAGCGCGAGCAGTCCGGCGACCGCGGCGAACGAAAGCTGCCAGCCCGGCTCCCCGGACGCGCGCGGGTTCACGGCGAGCGTCACCGCCGCGGCGAGGCCGAGCGCGTACCAGCGCGAAGCCGGCCGGCCCGCGAGCGCGGCGACGAGCCCCGCCGCGCCCATGACGCCCGCGCGCTGGATCGACGGGCCGCCGCCGGCCAGCGGCACGTAGAGCGCGACGAGCACGAGCGCCGCCCCGAGCCGCATGCGCAGCGGCAGGCCGAGCGCCATGCCCGCGCCGAGCACGAGCATCGCGAGGAGAACGACATTCTGGCCGCTGACCGCGAGGAGATGCGCGAGACCCGATCGCTTGAAGTCCGTCCGGACCTCGTCCGAGAGCCGTTCGTCCTCGCCGAGCACCATTCCTCTGAGCAGGGCGGCCTCGGGCGGGGCGAGCCCGCGGCCGAGCCCGGCTTCCGCCCGCCGCCGCACCGAGTCGAGCGTCCCGAGGAGTCCCCCGCGCCAGGCGCCGACAGGGCCGAGCCGATCGACCTCGAGCGCAGCGTGCGCGCCCC
Source organism: Solirubrobacterales bacterium (assembly GCA_038327685.1). Lineage (GTDB taxonomy): Bacteria > Actinomycetota > Thermoleophilia > Solirubrobacterales > Solirubrobacteraceae > DASQFQ01. The sequence continues at coordinate 12,798 of JBBQLH010000095.1, read as the reverse complement.
GGCGGCGCTGGTAGGCGTCGTAGTGCCCGAGCGGCGCGATCCGGCCCGAGACCGCCACGACGGCGCCCATCGTCGGCCAGGGCGGGGCGGCGCCACCCGCCGGAGGACCCGGCGGCCACGCTCGTCCGGCGCCACCCGGCACACGTAGCCGCATCACGGCCTGCTCGCCGAGCCCGTCGAGCCGTACGCGGGCGGCGGCGTGGCTTCCGTGCTCGCGCACCGGCTCGAGCACCGTCGCCCTCCCCTCCCAGTGCCGGCCGTGCATCGCCGGCAGCACACCCGCATCGAGCGCAGCCAGACGCGCGTCGGCGACGACCGCACCCAGCAGCACAGCCCCGGCGGCCAGCGCCCCGAGTGCGCGGCGGCCGCCCACGGCAGCCGCCGCCAGCGCGCCGGCCACCGTGCCCGGCGCGGAGACCGGGCCGAGCCCTAGCCCCGCGGCAAGGGCGAACAGCACGACGTGGCGCGGGTGCTCCCGCACGACCTCGAGCCACGCCCGCGCGGCGACGGGCCACCTCACACCCGCACCTCCTCCCGCAGCGCCGCCAGGCGCTTCTCGCCGATCCCGGGCACCTCGCCGAGCTCCTCGACCGAGCCGAACCCGCCGTGCTCCTTGCGGTAGTCCAGGATCCTCCCGGCCATCCCCGGTCCGATCCCGTCGAGTTGGTCGAGCTGTTCCGTGGTCGCGGTGTTGAGGTCGAGCGGGGCCGCCGGGGCCGCGCCGGCGGGCGCAGCGCCTCCGGCCGGAGCCACGGCGCCCGCCGGCGCGCGCAGCGGCACCACGACCTGGCGACCGTCCTCGAGCTTCGCGGCCAGGTTGAGCGCGCTCAGGTCGGCGCGCGGGCGGGCCCCGCCCGCGCGACGGACCGCGTCGACGACCCGCGACCGCGCCGGCAATCGGTAGACGCCCGGCCGCCGCACCGCGCCGGCCACGTGGACGACCACGCGCGAGGACCCGCCACCCGACTGGTCGCCCACCTGGATCGCCGGCGCCGCCGGAGCCGGCGGGCCGCTCCCGTGCCCGAGGTAGCGCACCCCGAGCAGCGCGACGGTGATCAGCCCGAGGCCCCAGAGGACGAGCACGTGGCGCGGGGTTTCGGTCATGACGCCGAAACTAGGCGGGCGACCTCGAGCCGATCTGCCGCTGTCGGTTCCGGCTGTGTGCCGAAGGTGTTACGAAAGGCGCGCGAGTGCCTGGGCGACGGCCTTGGAGGGGTTATCCATTGCCGCGATGCCTTCCGGCGACCTACCTCACGACGAAGTTGACGAGTTTGCCCGGCACGACGACGACCTTCACGACCTCCTTGCCGTCGACGTGCGCCTCCAGCCGCGGCGTGCGCGCCAGCGCCTCGAGCTCCTCGCGCGAGGCGGCCGCCGGCGCCTGCACGCGGTCGCGCAGCTTGCCGTTGACCTGTACCACCAGCTCCACCGTGTCGCGCTCGAGCATCGCCGGATCCGCGTCCGGCCAGGACTCCTCCCACACGCGCTCGCCCGTCAGCGCCTCATAGACCTCGGCACCACAATGGGGCGCGAAGGGAAAGATCAGCGACGCTGCGGTCGCGGTGGCGAGATGGAGCGTGGCCGGCTGCACCGCCGTGCGGCGCCGATAGCACTCGTTGACCAGCTCCATCACGGCCGCGATCGCCGTGTTGAACGCGAAGCGGCCCGCCATGTCGTTCGTGACCTTGTCGATCGCCCAATGCGCCTTACGCATCAGCTCGAGGTCGTCGCCCTGGGGCGCCTCGAGCGGCCCCAGCGCCGGCCCGGGCTCGCCGATCTGCTCGGCGACGTCGACGCCGAGGCGCCACAGGCGCCCGAGAAAGCGGTGCACGCCCTCAACGCCCTCGTCGGACCAGTCGGCGTCCTGGTCGGGCGGCCCGATGAACAGGATGTAACAGCGCGCGGTGTCCGCGCCATAGCGCTCGACGTAGCCGACGGGGCTGATCACGTTGCCCTTCGACTTGGACATCTTCGCCCCGTCGTGGGTGATCATGCCCTGCGTGAAGAGCCGCAGGAACGGCTCCTGGAAGTCGAGCAGATCCATGTCCGCCAGCGCCTTGACGAAGAAGCGGGCGTACATCAGGTGCAGGATCGCGTGCTCGACGCCGCCGATGTACTGGTCGACCGGCATCCAGCGGGCGAGCACGGCGGGGTTCCAGGGCGCCTCGTCGTTGTGCGCGTCGCAGTAGCGCAAGAAGTACCAGGAGGAGTCGACGAAGGTGTCCATCGTGTCGGTCTCGCGCAGCGCGCGCCCACCGCAGCTGGGGCAGTCGACGTTCACCCACTCCTCGGCCGCGGCCAGCGGCGAGCGGCCCTTCGGCGCGTAGTCGCGCACGTCGGGCAGCTCCACCGGCAGCTGGTCCACCGGTACGGGCACGAGCCCGCAGCGGTCGCAGTGGATGATCGGGATCGGGCAGCCCCAGTAGCGCTGCCGGGAGAGGAGCCAGTCGCGCAGGCGGTAGTTGATCGAGCGGTGGCCGCGCCCCTGGTCGTCGAGCCAGTCGACGATCTGCTCGAGCGCCTCGCGGTTCGGGATGCCGTCGAAGCGCTCGTTCGAGTTGACCAGCGGCCCGTCGCCCGTATAGGGCAGCTCGTCGTCGGGGCCCTGGATCACGCGACGGATCGGCAACCCGAACTTCGTCGCGAACTCGAAGTCGCGGGCGTCGTGAGCCGGCACCGCCATGATCGCGCCCGTCCCGTACTCCATCAGCACGTAGTCGGCCACCCACATCGGGATGCGCTCGCCGTTCACCGGGTTGACGACGCTGCGCCCGAGCGGGATCCCGGTCTTCTCGCGGTCGATGTCGCCGCGGTCTTCGTGGCTCTCCGTCAGCGCGTGGTTGACGTAGGCGCGCACCTCGTCCTCGTGCTCCGTACCCTCGGCGAGGCGCAGCACGTCGGGGTGCTCGGGCGCCATGACGAAGAACGTCGCGCCGAACAGCGTGTCCGGGCGAGTGGTGAACACCGGGTAATCGACACCGATCTCGGGAGCGGTGAACGCCACCTCGGCGCCCTCCGAGCGCCCGATCCAGTTGCGCTGCATGCGCACCACGTGCGACGGCCACTCGATCGTCTCGAGGTCGTCGAGCAGGCGGTCGGCATAGTCGGTGATGCGAAAGAACCACTGCTCGAGCTGGCGCGCCTCGACGGGCGTGCCGCAGCGCTCGCAGCGGCCGTCGATGACCTGCTCGTTGGCCAGCACCGTCTGGTCCTTCGGGCACCAGTTCACCGCGGCACGCGAGCGGTAGGCGAGCCCGCGCTCGTAGAGCTTGAGGAAGATCCACTGCGTCCACCGGTAATAGGTCGGCTCGTGGGTCGCCAGCTCGCGCGACCAGTCGAACGACACGCCCCAGGAGCGGAACTCGCGCTGGAAGGCGGCGATCGAGCTCGCGCTCGAGTCGCGCGGGTGCTCGCCGCTCTTGATCGCGTGGTTCTCGGCCGGCAGGCCGAACGCGTCGTAGCCGATCGGGTGCAGCACCCGCTGCCCCATCCTGCGCTGGAAGTGCGCAACCGCGTCGCCCACGGCGTAGTTCTTCAGGTGCCCCATGTGCGGCTCGCCCGAGGGGTAGGGCAGCATCTCTGCGACGTAGTACGAGTCGGTGCCCGCGGCGTCCTCGTTGCTCACCTCCCACGTGCGCTCGCGCTCCCAGATCGCCTGCCACTTGGGCTCGACGGTCTTCGGGTCATAGCGGCGCTCCGTGCTCATGGGGCGCGGAGGTTAGCGCCAGGGCTCGCGCGCACTGGGGCGCTGGCACGTTATTCTTGGGGAACCGACGGGGCTGTAGCTCAGCTGGGAGAGCGTCTGGCTGGCAGCCAGAAGGTCAGGGGTTCGAGCCCCCTCAGCTCCATTGGCAGCGCCGAGGCCGTCCGGGAGGGCGGCCTCGATTCGTTCCTAGCTCTGCACCGCCCGCCGCGGGGCCTCGCCCCAGAGCTGCTCGAGGCGGTAGTAGTCGCGGGCGTCGGGCGTGAAGACGTGGACGATCACGTCGAGGTAGTCCATGAGGATCCAGCGGGCCTCAGCCAGGCCCTCCACGCGCCGGGGCAGCATTCCGTGGTCCTTCTTCATCCCGAGGTGGATGCCGTCGTGGATCGCCTTGGCCTGGCGATCCGAGTTCCCGGAGCAGATCACGAAGTAGTCCGTGTAGCCGATCACGCCGTGGAGGTCGAGCACGAGCACGTCGACCGCGAGCTTGTCGGCGGCGAAGGCCGCGATCCAGTCCGCGATCTGGGCGCCGTCGGGCTCGGCGGCGCCGGGATCGTCCGCGGGGCGGCTTGCCGGGGTCATCGCGCGACCGCCTCGCGCCCCGCGCCGTACAGGCCGTGCTCGGCGATGTACGCCGCCACCGCGTCCGGCACGAGCCAGCGCAGTGGGCGGCCCTCGGCCACGCGGGCGCGGATCATCGAGGACGAGACGTCGATACGCGGCATCGAGAAGAAGCGCACGCGCGCCGCGGCGCCCGGCAGCTCCTGCAGCCGCTCGAGCACGTCGCTGTCGCGCACCCCGTCGCGGCCGGCCACGCCCAGCTCGGCGAGCTCGAGGATGGCCGCGGGCTCGCGCCAGCCCGGCAGGCCGGAGGCCTGGTCGGCACCCAAGATGAAGGTCAGCTCGTTGCCTGGATCTCGCTCATGCAGCTTCCGGAGGGTATCGATCGTGAACGATGGGCCGGGCTGGTCGGCCTCGAGGCTGGAGACCTCGATGCCCTCGGCGCCCGCGGCGGCGAGCCGGCAGAGCGCGAGCCGATGTTCGACCCCGGGCTCGTCCTCGAGCTCCTTGTGCGGTGGCGTGTGGACGGGGACCAGCAGCACGCGATCGAGCCCAAGGCCCGTCAGCGCCTCCTGTGCGCACAGCATGTGTCCGACATGCGGCGGGTTGAACGACCCGCCCAGGAGGCCGGTACGCGCCACGGCGCGGCCCTCAGGGGCGGACGTGGCCGTCGCCCTCGACCAGGTACTTGAAGGTGCACAGCTCGCGCAGCCCGATCGGCCCGCGGGCATGGAGCTTCTGGGTCGAGTTGCCGATCTCGGCGCCCATCCCGAACTCGCCGCCGTCCGTGAAGCGCGTCGAGGCGTTGACGTAGACGCACGCGGCGTCGACCCCGAGCTGGAACGCGCGCGCCGCGGCGGCGCTGCCCGTCACGATCGCCTCGGAATGGCCGGAGCCGTAGCCGTTGACGTGCTCGATCGCCTCCGCCGCCGAGTCCACGACCTTGACGGCGAGGACGAGCGCGAGGAACTCCTCGGCGAAGTCGACGTCCGTCGCCGCCACCGAGCCGTCGAGCAGCGCGGCCGCGCGCTCCTCGGCACGCAGCTCGACCCCGGCGTCGCGCAACGCGGCGCCCGCCGGCGGCAGGAAGGTCGCGGCGACGTCGGCGTGCACGAGCAGCGTCTCGGCGGCGTTGCAGACCCCCGGGCGCTGGGCCTTGGCGTTGAGGACGATCCGGAGCGCCGCGTCGAGGTCGGCCGAGGCGTCGACGTAGACGTGGCAGTTGCCGGAAGCGGCGTAGATGACGGGGACCTTGGCGACCGCGCTCAGGGCCTTCTTCAGCCCTTCGCCGCCGCGCGGGATGATGAGGTCGACGACCCCCTCCTGGCCGGCGAGCTCGGCGAGCTGCTCGCGCCCGCCCGAGACGAGCGAGACCGCGCCGTCCGGGAACTCCGGGGCCACGATCGAGGCGAGCACGGCGTTCGAGTGCGCGGCCGAGGAGGAGCCGCGCAGCACGATCGCGTTGCCGGACTTGAGGCACAGCGCGGCGGCGTCGACGGTGACGTTCGGGCGCGCCTCGTACACCACCGCGATCACGCCGAGCGGCACGCGCACCTTGCGCACGTCGAGTCCGTTGGGCAGCCGGGAGCCATCGATGACCTCGCCGACCGGATCGGGCAGGGCGGCGATCGCCCGGACCGCGCCGGCGATCCCGGAGATCCGGGCGGGATCGAGCGCCAGGCGGTCCATCAGCGCGTCCGAGAGCCCGGACTCGCGCCCCGCCTCGAGGTCGCGCGCGTTGGCCTCGAGGATCTCGGGCGCGCGCTCCTCGAGCGCGGTGGCGACGCGCAGCAGCGCCGCGTCTTTGACAGCGGAGCTCAGGCCGCCGAGCTCGCGCGAGGCGGCCTGCGCGGCAAGGCAGATGTCGGTGACGGAGGGGGTCGCGACGGCCATACGCAGAGCCAGTCTAGTGGGCCCTCTCGCGACGTTTCACCCGAAATCCGCGACCCACTAGGCCAGCACGAAGTAGTCCCGGTGCACCGCTTCCTCGGTCGCGCGCGGCAGCACCTCGCGTACCTGGGCGGACTTGCGGCCCATCACGCGGCGCAGCTCCGCGGCGGAGTAGTTGCAGATCCCCTTGCCGATCGGCACGCTGCCCGCTTCGCGGATCTCGACGGCGTCACCGGCGTCGAAGGAGCCCTCGACGTCGACGATGCCGACCGGCAGCAGCGAAGTCCCGCCCTCGCGCAGCGCCCGCGCGGCGCCGGCATCGACGCACAGGGTCCCGTGCGAGGGCTTGGCGTACTTCAGCCACAGCTTGAAGCTCGAATGGCGCGCGGGCCCCGGGTGAAAGCGCGTGCCCGCGGGCTCGCCCGCCCAGGCCCGCCCGATGACGCCCGGCTCGAGGCCCGAGGCGATCACGGTGGCGATGCCGGCGGCGGTGGCCATCTCGGCCGCCACGACCTTCGAGCGCATCCCGCCCGAGCCCAGGGGCGACGTCGCGGCGCCGATCTCGAGCCCGGCGAGCTCCTCGAGGTCGGAGATCTCGTCCACGAGCCTCGCCGTCGGGTCCAGCCGCGGGTCGGCGGTGTAGAGCCCGCCCGTGTCGGTGAGCAGCACGAGCAGCTCGGCGCCGACGAGCACCGCCACCTGGGCGGCGAGGAAGTCGTTGTCGCCGAAGGAGATCTCGTCGGTGGTGGTGGTGTCGTTCTCGTTGATGACCGGCACGATCCGCCAGTCGAGCAGCTTGCGCAGGGTGCGCCGCGCGTTGACGTAGTGCGTGCGCGCGCTCATGTCGAAGAACGTCAGCAGCACCTGGGCGGAGGTCAGCCCGCGGTCGCGCAGCAGCTCGTCGTAGACGCGGTAGAGCTTGCCCTGGCCGACCGCGCTCGCCGCCTGGAGGTCCTCGATCGCACGCGGGCGCACCGGCAGCTCGAGCAGCCGCATGCCGCGCGCGATCGCACCCGAGGTGACGACGACGACGTCGACGCCCGCGCCGTGCAGCGTCGCCACCTCGTCGCAGATGTGGTCGAGGACGCCGGCGCGCAGGTCGCCCGAGGCCTCGGCGACCACGGACGACCCCAGCTTGACGACGGCGGTGGGCATGGCGCGGCTCAGGTTAGGCCGCTGAGCGTGCGGGGGCGGGCGCGCGGTCCGCCTCCAGCCCGTCCTGCCAGAGCGAGAAGCTCATCAGCCCCCACAGCTGACGCGAGTGGTCCTCGCGCCGCGCGACGTGCTCGTCGATCAGCCGCGTGACCGCGGCGGGCTCGAGGTAGCCCTGGCTGCGGACGCGCTCCGCGCCCAGGACCTCGCGGCAGAACGGCTCGAGCTCGCCGCGCAGCCAGGCCGCGGCCGGGATCGAGAAGCCCTTCTTGCGCCCGCAGGCGATCTCGCGGCCGACGAGCGGCTCGACGGCCGAGCGCAGGAGCCGCTTCTTGGCGAAGCCGCGCACGCGGGCGGCGACCGGGAGCGCGAGTGCGAGCTCCGCCACGACCGGGTCGAGGAACGGCACGCGCAGCTCGAGCGAGTGGGCCATGCTCATGCGGTCCGTCTTGACCAGCAGGTCGTCGACGAGGTAGATCGCGCGATCGACGTCCTGGCACCGCGCGAGGGTGTCCGCGCCCTCGCTCTCGGCCCAGCGCGCGCGGTAGACGTCGAGCGGGTCCTCCGTGCCGCGGCGCTCCGGCCGCAGCAGCTCCGCGCGCGCGTCGGGCGAGAAGATCTCCTTCCAGCCGTGGTGGCGCTCGAGCGGCGGCAGGTGCGCGGCGCGCGTGAAGCGCTTGAGCCTGTAGTCGAGCGGCACCCGGCCCGAGCCGCTCGGCAGCCGCTCGGCGAGCGGAGACAGCAGCCGCGCGGCGCCGCCGCCGCGCAGCGCGAGCCGGTCGGCGACGTAGGTCTCGTAGCCGCCGAACAGCTCGTCGCCGCCCTCGCCGGACAGCGCGACCTTGACGTGCTGCGCGGCGAGCTCGGAGACGAGGTAGGTCGGCAGTGCCGAGGAGTCGGCGAACGGCTCGTCGAAGGCGGCGGCGATGGTCGGCAGCAGTTCGGCGGCGTCGGGCTCGACGACCAGCTCGTGGTGATCGGTGCCGTAGCGCCGCGCGATCGTGCGCGCCAGCTCGACCTCGGAGAACGAGCGCTCCGCGAAGCCGATCGAGAACGTCGAGACGCGGCCCGGGCTCTCGGTGGCGGCCAGAGCCGCGAGCGCCGAGGAGTCGATCCCGCCCGAGAGCAGCACGCCGACTGGGACGTCGGCGACGAGGTGCGCGCGCACGGAGTCGCGCAGCCGCTCGCGCAGCTCGCCCGCCAGCGCCTCCCACGGCTCGTCGCGCAGCGCGGTCTCCGGCGCGGGCCGGTCGTAGGCGTAGCGCTCCAGACTCGTCCGCCCCTCCTCGAGCACGAGCACGTGGCCGGGCGGCAGCTTGCGCACCTCGCGGAAGATCGTGCGCGGGCCGTGGATCGCGTTGAAGGCGAGGAAGGCCTCGAGCGCGTCGAGGTCGAGCTCGCGGGACAGGCCGGGAAGCTGTCGCAGCGCCTTGAGCTCGGAGGCGAAGGCGAGCTCGCCGGGCGCGTCGCGGTAGTACAGCGGCTTGATCCCGAAGCGGTCGCGCGCGAGCACGAGCCGCCGCCGCTCGCCGTCCCACACCGCGACGGCGAACATCCCGCGCAGCCGCTCGGCGAAGCGCGGCCCGTGCTCCTCGTAGAGGTGGACGAGCACCTCGGTGTCCGAGTGAGGAGTTCGGAACACGTGCCCCGCGCGCTCGAGCTCGGCTCGCAGCTCGGCGTGGTTGTAGATCTCGCCGTTCTGGACCACCACGACGCGGCCGTCCTCGCCCGCGATCGGCTGGTCGCCGCCCTCGAGGTCGATGATCGCGAGCCGGCGCGCGGCCAGCCCGGCCTCGCGGTCGATCACCTCGCCGCCGCTGTCGGGCCCGCGGTGCACGAGCGTGGCGCTCATCGCGCCGAGCACCTGAGGGTCGACGGCCCGCCCGTCGATGCGGACGATGCCGCAGATGCCGCACATGTCAGTCCGCGGGCCGGAACGGCCGCGACAGCACGAGCCAGGCGGTCGAGGCGACCACCTCGAAGTAGAGCCGCAGCGAGCGGTCGGCGATGTACTCGAAGTCGTGGGCGAGCTTCTCCGCCCACGTCATCTCGCGCGTCAGCCGCAGCTGGGCGAAGCCGGTGATCCCGGGCGGCACGACGAGGCGCTGCCAGTAGGCGGGGATCTCCTGCGCGAGCGCCTCGAAGAACAGCGGTCGGATCGGGCGCGGGCCGACGATGCTCATCTCCCCGCGCAGCACGTTCCACAGCTGCGGCAGCTCGTCGAGCTTGGTGGCGCGCAGGACCCTGCCCACGCGCGTCTGCTCGCCGGCCGTCAGGCGCGTGAGCTGCTCGCCGTAGAACGGCCCGAGGCGCGTCTCGGCCTCGGGCTTGAGCGTGCGGAACTTGACCATGGTGAAGATCGCGCCGCCCTGGCCGACCCGAGCGCCGCGGTAGAGCACCCCGCGACTGCCGCTCAGGCGCACCGCGAGCGCGCACAGCGCCATCAGCGGCGAGGTGACGACGAGGCCGACGGCGGCGAGGACGCGGTCGAGCACGCGCAGCACGCGGTCCACGGGCCGTGGCTGGAAGGTGTGGGCCATGCGCGCATAGCGCTCGACCAGCGTCTCGTGGGCGGTCTGGGACATGGTGGGGGTCGCGGCGGCCTGGCTCACGCGACCGCTCCCAGGATCATCTCGCTCAGCACGGCGGGATCGCGCCGTGCGATCGTGCGCTCACCGCGCTGCTTGACGACCTCGATCGCGCGCTCGTCGGTCAGCGGGCGCAGCCGGCCGGTGCGGATCAGGTGCTCGTCGACACCGCCGAGGCGCCCGCCGTAGGTCGTGTAGACCGGGGTGCCGAGCGCGACCGCCTCGCGGTTCATCGTCCCGCCGGCCGAGACGACGAGGTCGGCGAGCGCGATCAGGCTCTGGGCGTCGACCGCCTGCGCGGGCACGATCACCGACGGTAGCTGGAGTGCGACGACGTGCTCGCGCTGGGCCTCCGTGCGCGGGATCACGACCGCCGTGACGTCCTCGCGGCGCCCCAGATGCTCGAGCACGCGCGGGAACAGGCGGTTGGACTTGCGGTGATACAGCGAGACGTCGGGTGGCGGGCGCACGATCACGACGATCTTCTGCCGATCGACCCCGAGTTCCTCCAGGGCGCGCGGATCGGCCTCGAAGTCCGACAGGTAGTACTCCTCCTTGAGCCCCGCGTACTGGACGAGCTTGCCCGGCCCGACGCCGAAGCGCTCGAGCCGCTCGGGCGGGATCGCGTCCGGCGTCATCACGCGGCGCGCGAGCCGGCAGCCGATGTTGTGCTGCTGGACGGCGAACTCGTAGTCGAACGTGTTGACCGCGGGGATCCGCAGCGAGCCGGCGGCGAGCGCGAGGTCGTTGGAGCCGTGCGCGACCGCGAGGTCGAAGCGCCCGCGGGCGAAGCGGCGCATCTTCCAGGTCCGGCTCGCCAGCGCCTTCGCCTTGTTCGCACGCGAAGCCCCGCCGTGGCGCCCCACGGCGACGTGGTCGATCCCCATCCGCTGGAGCAGCGGGATCGTCTGGGCGTAGTCGCGCGCCGTCACCTCCACCTCGTGTCCTGCCTCGCGGAGGAGGCGGATGATCGGGCGGAAGACGACCGGGTGCGCGGGCGCCGTCATGTCGATCCAGATCCGCAGGGGAGCGGAGCCTAGCGGCCGCGCTTGCGGCGCGAACAGCAACTGCGCATTGAGGAAAAGGGTGCGAGCTGCCGCGGCGGTCAGCTCGGATGGGTGTGCGATGTTGAGTCGCATAGTCAGACCCAACACCGCACACCCCCGCCACTCACACTCGAGCCCTCCTCCTCACCAGCAGCCGTTGACCTTCGCCGGCGCTGCCGCGAACGACCGCCTACAACGGCGAGCCCGGGTCGAGCTCGAACACGACCCCGCCCATCTCGACGTCGTCGCCGGGCGTGAAACCGGCGTCCTCGAGCGCCCGGATCACGCCGAGCCGGTGGAGGCGCTGCTCGACGTGCACCAGCGCCTCCTCGTTCTCGATGTCGTGGCGGGCGATCAGGCGGTCGACGGGCTCGCCCCGGACCCGGAAGGCGCCGGAGGGGAGGCGCTCGACCTCGAACTCGCGCCCTGCGGTGGGGCGGAACACCTTGTACTCGGCCAGCTCGTCCTCGCCGGCGGCGGCGGTCACGGGCTCGGTGACCGGGACGCGGCGCAACAGCTCGCGCTCGAGCTCGTCGAGGCCCTGCCTCGTGGCGCTGGAGGTCACGATCACGGGCGGGGTGAAGCCCTCCTCGTACTCCGTGGCGCCCGCCGCGGACGCGGCGGCGCGGAAGCGCTCGCGCCACTCCTCGGCCGCGGCCTCGGCGCCCTCGGGCTCGACCAGGTCGGCCTTCGAGAGCGCGAGGACGCGCGGCAGCTCGGCCAGCCGCGGATCGTGCTCGGCGAGCTCGCGCTCGATCACCGCGTGGTTGGCGACCGGGTCCGAGCCGTCGAGGGGCTCGAGGTCGAGCACGTGGACGAGCACGCGCGTCCGCTCGACGTGCGCGAGGAAGTCGTGGCCGAGCCCGGCGCCGCCGCTCGCGCCCTCGATCAGCCCCGGGATGTCGGCGATCACGAGCTGGCGGTCGGCGGCCTCGATCGTCCCGAGGTTCGGCTCGAGGGTCGTGAACGGATAGCCGGCGATCTTCGGGTGCGCGCGCGTGAGTCGCGCGATCAGCGACGACTTGCCCGCGTTGGGCAGCCCGACGAGCCCGACGTCGGCGAGCAGCTTGAGGTGCAGCTCGACCGCCCCCTCCTCCCCCTCGAGACCCTTCTCGGCCAGCCGCGGCGCCTGGCGGACGGCGCTCGTGAAGCGCTTGTTGCCGCGCCCGCCGATGCCCCCGCGGGCGAGCGTGACCTCCTGGCCGGGTGCGACGAGGTCGTAGCGCGTGCCGTCCCAGCGTTCGATCTGCGTCCCCGGCGGCACGCCGATGACAAGGGCGTCGCCGTCGGCGCCGTGGCGCTGGGCGCCCTCGCCGTGGCCGCCGCGCTCGGCGCGGAAGTGCACGCGGCGGCGGAAGGCCTGGAGGTCGCGCAGCGAATCGTCGACGCGCAGCACGACGTCGCCGCCGCGGCCGCCGTCGCCGCCATCGGGGCCCCCCTTGGGGACGTGGGCCTCCCGCCGGAAGGACACCGATCCGTCGCCACCCGCGCCACCGCGCACCTCGATGCGGGCCTTGTCCGCGAGCATGTCGCGCATGAACGATACGAAGGTCTTCCTGATCACCGGCGCGTCGACGGGCATAGGCGCCGCCACGGCGAAGGCGGCGGACGCGGCCGGCTACCGCGTCGTGCTCGCCGCACGCAGCGAGGACAAGCTGCAGGCGCTCGCCGGCGAGCTCGGCGAGGCGCTGGTCGTCCGCTGCGACGTGACGGAGTGGGACGACCAGCAGGCGATGGTCGAGCAGGCGCTGGCCGCGTACGGCCGCCTGGACGTGGTGTTCGCCAACGCGGGCTTCGGGGCCCCGCGCGGCTTCCTGGAGTCCGATGTCGACCACTGGCGCTCCATGGTCCTCACCAA
>JBBQLH010000094.1:0-16418 GCA_038327685.1 Solirubrobacterales bacterium | reverse complement strand
TCCTCGCCGAGGCGCAGAAGCTCGGTGGCGTGTGCGCGTTCATCGACGCGGAGCACGCGATGGACCCGCTGTACGCGCAGAAGATCGGCGTTGACATCGACGAGCTGCTCGTCTCCCAGCCCGACTACGGCGAGCAGGCGCTCGAGATCGCCGACATGCTCGTGCGCTCGGGCGCCGTCGACGTCGTCGCCATCGACTCGGTGGCGGCGCTGACCCCGCGCGCCGAGCTGGAGGGCCAGATGGGCGACCAGACCGTCGGCCTGCAGGCGCGCATGATGTCGCAGGCGATGCGCAAGCTGGCGGGCAACCTCAACCGCACGCAGACCCTCTGCCTGTTCGTCAACCAGATCCGCGAGAAGATCGGCGTCATGTTCGGCTCGCCGGAGACCCAGCCGGGTGGCCGTGCGCTGAAGTTCTATTCCTCCCACCGTCTGGACATCCGCCGCATCGAGACGCTGAAGGACGGCACCGAGGCAATCGGCAACCGCGTGCGGGTCAAGGTCGTCAAGAACAAGGTCGCGGCGCCGTTCCGCCAGGCCGAGTTCGACATCGAGTTCGGCACCGGCATCTCGAGCTCGGGCTGCATCCTGGATCTCGGGATCGAGCACAACATCGTCGCGAAGTCCGGCTCCTTCTTCTCCTACGACTCGGAGCGGCTCGGCCAGGGCCGCAACAACGCCAAGGGGTTCCTCGAGGAGCACCCCGAGATCGCCAAGGAGATCGAGGGCAAGGTCTACGACGCGCTCGGCATCGGCCAGGACCTCGTCGCGCCGATCGACCGGGACACCCAGTCGACTTCGTCGACGGGCACAGGCAAGGACGCGCTCCACGTCGACGACGACGCGCCCGTGGCGCCGGTGGCCGTCGAGGCCGCCTAGTGGCCGCGTGGCGCCCGAGGTCGAGCCTGTCGAGGCGATCGAGCGCGCCCGCGCGCTTGCCTGGCGGTCGCTGAACAAGCGCGACCGCACAGTGGACGAGGTCGGCGGCATGCTGCTCGGCAAGCGCGTCGAGCCGGCGATCGCCGACCAGGTGGTGACGGAGCTGATCGAGCTCGGCTACCTCGACGACGCCCGCTACGCCGAGCGCTTCGCGGAGGACCGCCGGCGCCTCGACGGCTGGGGCTCGGATCGCATCGCGCGCCGCCTGCGCGAGCTCGGGGTCGACCACGACGCCATCGAGGCCGCCGTCGCCGCGCAGGACCCCGAGGCGGAGCTGGGTGCGGCGCTCGAGCTGCTGCGCCGCCGCTGCCCGGCGCCGCCGAGCACGCGCGCCGAGCGCGACCGCGCGCTCGGCATCCTCGTCCGCCGCGGCTACGCGCCCGAGCTCGCGCTCGACGCTCTGCGCCGCCACACCGGGGCCGAGGCCGAGCCGGATCCGTGGGCCTGAACGGGCGGCGACGCCCACGTTTGCGTGGGCGGCCCCGCAGTACTACGATCCGCGTAGCAACAGACTGGGCCCAAGGGCCTGAAAATACCAGCAAACAGACGCTTTTCAGCGAGAGATCAAAGCAGCATCACGTGACGGCCGACCGACCTATGACCTTGAGGCGCTTGCGCCTCGCCCGATTCCTTCGACCACGACGCAACTAGCCGCCATCTGACGCGGCGGCCGGAAGGCCGCCTTCATGCACGTCGCTCTTTCGCTCGGTGCCTCGAGCCTGGTCTGGCGCTCTCAAATTGACGGTGAGCCCGGGTCGGCCTCGGCCGGTCCATCGGGGAGAGGAAACGACAATGGAAATCGTGATCGCAGCGGTGGTGGTGGCGCTGGGTCTGGCTGCGGGGCTCGTGGGCGCCGCGTCGCTGCTCGCCCGCCGGGCGCCTGCTCTCGCGGGCGGCAGCGGGTCCGGCACCGCAACGCAGGCCGTCGCGGCAGAGCCGATGGCCGGCGGCAGCGTCGAGTCGGATCTCAAGGAACGCCGCGGGGAGATGGTGCGCCTCGAGGAGCGCCTGCTCGCCAAGGAGGCGGCACTCGAGGGGCAGCGGTCGACGCTCGACCGGCGCGAACACGAGTACGCGACGCAGCGGGCCGAGATCCAGTCCGTGCGCGAGCGCCACGTGATCGAGCTCGAGCGCGTCTCGGGCCTGAGCGCCTCGCAGGCAAAGCAGATCCTCCTGCGCGAGCTCGAGGACCAGACGCGCCACGACTGCGCGCGCCGCGTGCGCCAGATCGAGGAGGAGACCAAGCGCGACGCCGAGCGCCGCGTGCGCAACATCCTGTCCGTCGTGATGCAGCGGATGGCGGCCGGTCACGCGGCCGAGACGACGGTGTCGGTCGTCCAGCTCTCCGCCGACGACATGAAGGGCCGCATCATCGGCCGCGAGGGGCGCAACATCCGCGCGCTCGAGCACCTCACCGGCGTCGACTTCATCATCGACGACACCCCGAACGCCGTGATCCTCTCCGGCTTCGACGGCGTGCGGCGGGAGATCGCCCGCATGACGCTCGAGAAGCTGCTCTCGGACGGCCGCATCCACCCGGCTCGGATCGAGGAGACCTTCTACCAGGCCAAGTCGGAGCTCGAGAGCCACATGCAGGAGGCGGGGGAGCAGGCCTGCTTCGACGCCAACGTCGGCGGCCTCGACCCCGAGATGGTGCGCCTGCTCGGGCGCCTGAAGTTCCGCACCAGCTACGGCCAGAACGTGCTGGCCCACTCGGTCGAGTGCGCCCACCTCGCGGCGATGATGGCCCACGAGCTCGGCGCGTCGCCGAAGACCGCCCGCCGCGCCGCGCTGCTGCACGACATCGGCAAGGCCGTCTCGCACGAGATCGAGGGGCCGCACGCCCTCGTCGGCGGCGACCTGGCGCGCAAGCACGGCGAGCCCGAGGCCGTCGCGCACGCGATGGAGGCGCATCACAACGAGGTCGAGCCCCAGACCGTGGAGGCCGTGATCGTCCAGGCCGCCGACGCGCTCTCGGGCGCGCGCCCCGGCGCCCGCGGCGAGTCGCTCGAGCAGTACGTCAAGCGCCTGCGCGACCTCGAGCACATCGCCACCCGGCACGACGGCGTCGACAAGGTCTACGCGATGCAGGCCGGGCGCGAGATCCGCGTGATGGTCCTGCCGGGCTCGCTCGACGACGACGGGGCGGTGCTGCTCTCGCACGAGATCGCGCGCGAGATCGAGCAGGAGCTCGAGTACCCGGGCCAGATCAAGGTGACGGTGATCAGGGAGTCGAGGGCCACCGACTACGCTCGCTGAGTGAGCATGAAGACCTTCCACGTCACCACCTTCGGGTGCCAGATGAACGAGCACGACTCCGAGCGGATGAAGGGGATGCTCGAGGCGCTCGGCTACCGCGAGGCGCCCAGCCGCGAGGACGCGGAGCTGATCCTGTTCAACACCTGCTCGATCCGCGAGAAGGCCGACGCGCGCTTCGTCGCCCACTTGCGCGAGGCCGCGGCGCTCAAGCGCCGCGACCCGGAGCGCGTGATCGGGGTCGGCGGCTGCTGGGCGCAGTCGGTCAAGGACGAGGTGTTCCGGCAGTTCCCATTCGTCGATGTCGCCTTCGGTCCCGGCCAGGTCCACAAGCTGGCGGAGTTCCTCCTGAGCGATTCGATCACCGCCCAGGGCTTCTTCGAGTTCGAGGGCTTCACCGGCCACCTGCCGGCCAAGCGCGGCCGCGACTTCCAGGGCTGGGTGCAGATCTCGGCCGGCTGCAACATGGTCTGCTCCTACTGCATCGTCCCCTCCACGCGTGGGCGGGAGGTCTCGCGGCCTCTCGACGAGCTCGTCACCGAGGTCCGGGGGCTCGCGGCCGACGGCGTGCGCGAGGTCACGCTGCTCGGCCAGAACGTCAACTCCTACGGGCGCAGCGCGCGGCCGCGGACGTCGTTCGCCGAGCTCCTGCACGCGCTCGACGGCATCGAGGGCCTCGACCGCATCCGCTACACGAGCCCGCACCCGTCGGACATGAAGGAGGACGTGATCCGCGCGCACGCCGAGCTGGCGAGCGTCTGCGAGCACATCCACCTGCCGCTGCAGTCGGGCTCCACGCGCGTGCTCAAGCGGATGCGCCGCACCTACTCGCGCGAGCGCTTCCTCGACCGCGTCGCCCTGATCCGCGAGCACGTCCCGGACTGCGCGATCACGACCGACATCATCGTCGGCTTCCCGGGGGAGACGGAGGCGGACTTCGCCGAGACGCTCGCGGTCGCCGAGGAGGTCGGCTTCGACGGCGCCTTCACGTTCATCTACTCGTCCCGCCGCGGCACCGAAGCTGCCGCCTTCGCCGACGAGTTCCTGCCGCACGCGGTGAGCGTCGAGCGCATGGAGCGCCTCGTCGAGGTCGTCCAGCGGCGCGCCCGCGAGCGCGCCCAGCGGTTCGTCGGGCGCACGCTGGAGGTCCTCGTGGAGGGGACCTCGCGCACCGACGCCGCGCGCCTGCGCGGCCGCACCCGCCACAACAAGGTGGTGAACTTCAGCGGGCTCGCGGCCCCGGGCGACCTCGTGGAGGTCGAGATCCACGAGGCCTCGAGCCAGACGCTGCGCGGCGAGCAGACCTTCCTGCTCGCCCGCGCCGGCTAGCGCTCCGGTTCGTAGGTCGCGATGATGACGCCGGTGGTCGTCGGCGTCGCGTCGACCAGCCGCAGCGCGGCGGAGGCGCCGCCGCCGAACATCTGGATGCCCGATCCCAGGACCAGCGGGTGGATGGAGAGGACGTACCGGTCGATGAGGCCGTGCGGCATGAGCGTCCGGATCAGCTCACCGCTGCCGAGGATCCCGAGGTCATCGCCGGGCTCCTCCTTGAGCTTCGCGACCGCCTCCGCGACGTCGCCCACGAGCAGGGTGGAGTTCTGCCACTCGAGCGGCTCCGTCAGCGTCGTCGACGCGACGTACTTCTGGCGGTTGTTGAGCACCTGGGCGAAGGGGTTGTCGTCGGGCATGTGCGGCCAGACGGATGCGAAGTGCTCGTAGGTCCGTCGCCCGAACAGCATCGAGCCGGCCCCCGGCCATGCCCTCCGCCATCACGCCGGCCATGACGTCGTCGAAGTAGGACGGCTGCCAGCCGCCGTGCTCGAAGCCGCCACGGCGGTCCTCGTCGGGGTGGGCCGGCGACTGCATCACGCCGTCGAGCGTCAGGAAGTTGGTGACGACGAGGCGGCTCATCGCGGGACCACCCGGCTGATCGAGAAGGCCGCGCCCTGCGGGTCGGCGAGGATCGCAGTCCTGCCGATCGGGAGGTCGAACGGCGGGACGATGGCCGTGCCGCCCAACTCCGTGGCGCGCTCGGCGGTCGCATCGGTGTCGTCGACCCAGAAGTCGACGCCCCACTGCGGCGGGCCGTCGGAGGGCACGCTCGTGGCGATCACGTCGGCAGGCACCGGCTGCTCCGGCTCGCCACCCTCGAAGCCGGGGAGCCGCCACAGCGTCACAGAGATCTCGCCCGCGGAGAACGTGTCGGTCTCCCACCCGAACACGGCGCCGTAGAAGGCCTTCGCGCCGTCGAGGTCGGGGGTGCTGAGCGAGCTCATGGCCCACGCGCCGGGCTCATTGACGCGCTGCGCTCCCTTGTGCCCCTCGGGCTGCCAGACGGAGAACTCGGCGCCGGCCGGGTCGGCCAGGACCGCCGTGCGACCGGCGCCCGGAAGGTCGAACGGCGCCGTCACGACCCGCCCGCCGGCGTCCTGCACCTGGGCGGCGGTCTCGTCGGCGCTCTCGACCCAGATGTGGGTGCTCCACGCGGGCAAGGTACCGGGGGCGATCGCCGCGACGTCCGCCCCGCGGAGCCGGCAGATCGTGTAGTCGGAGGGCTCGGCCTCCCAGCCGAACAGCCGCGTGTAGAAGTCCACTGCGGCCTGCGGGTCGGGCTGCCGGGTGTCGACCCAGCAGGGGACGCCTGGCTCGAAGCCGTCGCGCTCGCTCATCGCTGATCCTCTCGTCGCTTGGATTGGGCAACCGTATCAGAGAGTTGGAGATTCCAACTACTACATTGGAACTTCCGACGAGATCGGGTAGACTCGCCCCGATGGCCACCAAACGGACCTACGGAGACCGCTGCGGCGTCGCGCGCGCACTCGACGTCGTCGGCGAGCGCTGGGCGCTGCTGGTCGCCCGCGAGCTGCTGCTCGGCCCGAAGCGCTTTACGGATCTGCGAGCGGGCCTGCCGAACCTGAGCCCCGACGTGCTCTCCCAGCGCCTGCGGGAGCTCGAGCAGGCCGGCCTGCTGCGCCGCCGCAAGCTCGCGCCCCCGGCGAGCGTGCGCGTCTACGAGCTCACCGCCCGCGGGCTCGCGCTCGAGCCGGTCGTGCTCGAGCTCGGCCGCTGGGGCAGTGAGACGGCGTTCCCTGCGGGCGATGCCGCCTTTGGCGCCGACTCGTTCGTGATCGCGCTGAAGACGCTGTTCGACGCCGGCGCCGCCGACGGGCTCGACGTCACCGTCGCGCTGCGGCTCGGCGAGGACGGCTTCCGCTCGCGCGTGGCCGGCGGGAGGCTCGAGATCGCGCGCGGGAACGCCGAGGCGGCCGACGCGACGATCGAGAGCGATCCCGGCACGCTCGCGGCCGTGCTCTGGCACGGTCGCCCGCTCTCCGAGGCGCTGCGCACCGGGGATGTCGAGATCGAGGGCAGTACGCCCGCGGTCAAGCGCTTCCTGCGCGTCTTCCCGGCGCCTCAGCCGGTCGGCTAGAAGAGCGGCTCGCGCTCGCCCGTGAGGGCCAGCGAGAGCTCCCAGAGCCGGCGCCGAGCCATGCGGTCGTCCGCCTGCGGATGCACGGCCGCGACGGCGTCACGGTCATAGAAGTGGCCGGTGACGCCTTCGAGATCCGGATCGAGGGCGAGGCGCACCGTGGCCTCGACGCCGTCCTCGAGCCGGTCGACCGATCTCCCGAGCTCCTCGAGCACGATCTTCGTCGGCATGTAGGTCGAGGGATGCAGGCTCGTCACCGTCACCTCCTTGGGATTCAGGCGCTCGGCGAGCTCGAAGCCCGTCGTGATCTGCGCGAGCTTGCTCTGCGCGTAGGCCTGGGTGCCGCTGTAGGAGTGCTCGAGCATGGGATCGTCGAAGTCGATCGGCGCCTGGCCGAGCGACGAGACGTTGACGATGCGCGCCGGGGCCGAGCTTTGTAGTAGCGGCAGCAGGCGCATCGTGAGCAGGAAGCCGGCGAGGTGGTTGACGGCGAGGCGCAGCTCATAGCCGTCGCGGCTCTCGCTCCGCTCCCGGCCCTCGGGGAGCCCCGAGCCGATGCCGGCGTTGTTGATCAGGACGTGCAGCTCGTCGGTCGAGCTCTGGACGTAACCGGCGAGCGCCCTCACCTCATCGAGCGACTTGAGGTCGGCCAGGACCGCCGTGGCAGGGACACCGTCGCGGCCGAGCTCGCGCGCCAGCGGGTACAGCCGCGTGCGGTCGCGGCCGTGCAGGATCACCTGGGCGCCTCGGGCTCTGAGCTCGCGGGCGACGCCGCGGCCGAGTCCGTCGGTCGCGCCGGTCACGAGCACCACGGTGTCCTCAATCGATCGCAAGCCATGAGGTCTACCGGGTCGTGCCGCCGAAGGTAGGCTGCCGCCGTGATCGCGCTCGCCGCCGGGGACTTCGGAGCATCGCCCGAGATCCCGGTCGGGGTCTGGATCTTCACGCTCGTGACGTTGACCGCCGGGATCGCCACGGCGCTGAAGGGCCGCTACGGCTGGCTCGCGCTCGGCCTGTTCCTCCTCGGCGTGCCGTGGCTCGTCTCGAGCTGCCTGCTGGCGAAGCCCGGCTCGGCCTGGGCGACCGCGCTCTACGGCCCCGAGAAGCTCTCACGGGCCGAGCGCAGGGCCTCGCGGCGGCTGCCGCGCGTCCGCGCCTGACCGGTCCGTCCGCCCCGCATGCGAACGTATGTTCGTGCGCTGGTCGAACCAGGAGGCTGAACAGGACGAGCAGGGGCGACTGCCCGGCTACCAGGACGCCGTGGTACGCCGTTTCGACGCTCCGGAGGCACTCGACACCCGGTTCTACGAGATCCACGCCAAATCGGCGCTGAACCGCGTCCCGCAGCGATCGCGGATGCCGTTCCCGTGGACGATCAACCCGTATCGGGGCTGTGCTCATGCGTGCACGTTTTGTGCCGGGGGCGATACCGCGATCCTGATGGCCGATGGGAGGACTCGCTCACTCCGCCACATCCGGCCTGGGAACGAGATCTACGGCACCGTCAGACGCGGGGCCTACCGACGCTACGTGGTGACGACCGTGCTCGACCACTGGATGGTCCGCAAGCCCGCGTATCGGGTCTCGCTCGAGAACGGCACGGAATTGATCACGAGTGCCGACCACCGCTTCCTCACGCGACGAGGCTGGAAGCACGTGATCGGGGCCGGGCAGGGACCGATGCAGCGGCCCCACCTGACGCTCAACAGCAAGCTGATGGGCACCGGCGCGTTTGCCGAGTCGCCGCTGGGGACGCGGGAATACAAGCGCGGATACCTGTGCGGCGTGATTCGAGGCGACGGACATCTCGCCACGCGCATCTACGAGCGGCCGAACGGCCGCGGTTGGGTGCAGAATCAGTTGCGACTTGCCCTGACTGACTTCGAAGCACTCGCCCGCGCCCAGGTCTATCTCGAGGACCTGAACGTCGAGACCACCGGCTTCCAGTTCGCGGCCGCCCGGGAGCGCTATAGGGAGATGCACGCGATACGCGCATCATCCAAGGTCTCGGTCGAGACCATCAGAGAGATCATCGCGTGGCCCGGTCGGAGCTCCCTCGAGTGGGACAAGGGCTTCCTCGCCGGGA
This sequence comes from Solirubrobacterales bacterium, assembly GCA_038327685.1. Taxonomy (GTDB): domain Bacteria; phylum Actinomycetota; class Thermoleophilia; order Solirubrobacterales; family Solirubrobacteraceae; genus DASQFQ01. Next base: position 7,708 of record JBBQLH010000094.1, on the reverse strand, counting down.
TCTTCGATGCGGAAGGCAGCTTCGGCGGGGGCGTCATCAGGATCTGCAACACCGACTCGACGATCCTCGACTGGACCACGTTCGCGTGCCGGCGCTTGGGACTGCCCTTCATCGTCGAGAAGGTGCGCGAGGGTATGTCGAACGTGCGCATCCGCGGCGGCCTCGAGCAGCAACTGCGGTTCCACCACCTCACGGACCCGGCGATCACCCGCAAGCGCCTGATCGACGGGCGCGCGGTCAAGTCGCAGAGCCGGCTGGAGGTCGTGAACATCGAGCCGCTCGGCATGGAGCTTCCGCTCTACGACATCACGACCGGCACAGGCGACTTCATCGCCGACGGAGTGGTCAGTCACAACTGCTTCGCTCGTCCCACGCACGAGTACCTGGACCTCAACGCAGGGCGGGATTTCGACACGGAGATCGTCGTCAAGGTCAACGTGCCGGAGGTGCTGCGGGCGGAGCTGGCGCGGCCGTCTTGGAAGGGCGAGCACGTGGCGCTCGGGACGAATACGGACCCGTACCAGTGGGTCGAGGGGCGCTACAAGCTGATGCGCGGGATCTGGGAGGCCATGCGGGACTTCTCGAACCCGTGCTCGATCCTCACGAAGTCGCCGCTGCTGCTGCGCGACAAGGATCTGCTGCTGCAGATCGCCGAGCGGGCGCGGGTGAGCGCGTGCATGTCGGTGCCGACGCTGGACGAGAAGATGTGGCGCTCGACCGAGCCGCACACTCCGCACCCGCGGGCGCGGCTCGAGGCGGTGGCGGAGCTCAATCGCATCGGCATCTCGACGGGGATCCTGATCGCGCCGCTGATGCCCGGGATCAACGACGGCCCCGGCCAGGTCGAGAAGATCATCGAGCTCGCCGAGGCGGCGGGGGCGACCTCGATCGGCGGACAGGCCCTGTTTCTGCGCGGCGCGACGCGGGACGTGTTCTTCGACTGGCTGCGGACGAAGCGCCCGGACCTCGTCGAGCGCTACGAGGAGCTCTACCGCAACGGCGCCTACGTCAAGCCGGCGCAGCGCAAGGCGCTCGAGGCGCGGCTGCCGGGGCGGCGGCGGGCGAAGGGCGCGCCGGAGCGCTTCGAGCGCCCGCCGCGGCCGCCGGCGCTTGCACCGCCGCGGCCAAAGCGGGAGGAGGTGCACCAGACGAGCCTGTTCTGAGCCACATCGGGTGACCTCGGTCACAGTGGCGGGTTGCAGGGATGAAACCCCGCGCTCCGGGCAGTGTTGGCTGTAGCGATGCTTCGCCGCAGCCGACCCAAGTTCGACGCGAGCGCGCCCGCGCAACGGGCGCGCTCGATCACGCTGCACACGATCCAGCGCGCGCACAGCGCACGGCGGGAGCTGCTGCTCGTCGTCCCGCTCACGGTGCTGACGATCGTCGGCTACGTCCTGCGCGAGAGGCTCTTCGGTGTCGACACGCCGGTACGCGTCGTCGCTGCGGTCGTGCTGGTGATCCTCGGCTGGGCGCTGGCGCGCGACCTCGGGCGCTGGGTGGAGCCGGCGCTGTTCCGCCGCGTCGACCCCGGCACGGCGGGGACGGTGTCGTTCCTGATCCGGCTGTCGTTCCTGGCCATCGCGGGCCTCTCCGCCCTCCGGATCGCCGGGCTCGACCCGCGGACGCTCGCCGTCGGCGGCGCGATCACCGCCGTCGTCTTCGGCCTTGCCGCCCAGCAGACGCTGGGCAACCTGATCGCCGGCGTCGTGCTGATCGCCGCGCGCCCGTTCCGGATCGGCGACCGTGTGCGGCTGCAGGGCGGCGGCCTGGCCGGCCAGATCGAGGGCACCGTCTCCTCGCTCGGCCTGCTCTACGTCACGCTCGCCCGGGGCGAGGACTCGATCATGGTGCCCAACAACGTCGTGCTGACCTCGGCCGTCGTCCCGTTGCGCGAGCCGGCCGCGGTCGACCTGCGCGCGCGCCTGCGCCCGGACGTCAAGCCGTCGGAGGTCCAGGCCCTGCTCCAGCGCGGCGTGAAGACGCCGGTGCGCCACGAGCCGCACATCTCGCTCGAGGAGGTCGACTCCGACGAGGTCATCGTGCGCATCGCCGCCACCCCGGAATCCGACGCCGACGGCCCGCGCCTCGCTGACGAGGTGCTGTCCGCGATCGCCTCGATCACCCGCGAGGGCGACACGGACGAGCGCATGGCCGCGCGGCGCGACAGTGACGGCACCGGCGATGGCCCGCGGTAGCCCTCCGCCGCCCGACGGGCCGAAAAGTGACGCGGCGCCGGGAAGTGTGGACAGGCCCCGCCGGGTGCGGGACGATGGACCTTCCCCGGACGTGCGGGCGCGGGAACGTCCCGGGCAGGCGATTGGCGAGAGAGAGCTTCAGAGGTCGCAGCAGAGCTGATGGACCGCGAAGACGAGATGCGAGAGATGCACGCGCACGAGCAGCGTCAGGACGAGCTTATCGCGCGCCTGCGCTCGGAGGCGGGCGTCCATGAGGACGAGCTCGCCAAGCTGAAGGAACAGCTCGGGGCCGCCGAGCATGAGCTCGAGGACCTCCGCGCGGTCCGGGACGCGCTGACGCCGCCGGAGCTGCCCGAGCGTCCCGGCATCGACCTCGCCGCCGCGTTCCTGCCCGCCGCGGAGCGCGTCAGCGGTGACTTCTACCTGGTCGCCGAAGGGCCCCAGGACGCCACGATCCTGGTCGTCGGCGACGTCGTCGGGCACGGCCTGCAAGCCGCACGGCGCGCCGCCTTTACGCGGACCACGTTCGCCGCGACGGCTCCGTACTCGGACGATCCGTGTCGCCTGCTCAGCTGGGCGAACGTCGCGCTGATCGAGCGCGCGAGCGCGACCTTCGACTACGTCACGGCCGCCTGCGTCACCTATCACCCGGTCGAGGAGTGCCTGCGCTGGGCCTACGCCGGCCATCCTCCGGCGCTGTGGCTCGACGATCCGCGCGAGCTGGCCGCGCCACGCCAGGGGACGCCGCTCGGGCTCGGCCCGGATCCGGGCTACGTAGAGGGCTCGGCGCGCTCGGCGACGAGCGCCGGGATGCTGCTCTACACCGACGGGCTGACCGAGGCCCGGCAGGGCAAGCGGTTCTTCGGCCTCGAGGGTGTGACGACCGCGCTGCGCCGCCTCAAGCACCCGTCGCCGTCCGAGGCGGTCGACGCGCTCCGCGCTTGCGTCGCCGAGTTCGCCACGGACCCCTTGACCGACGATCTCTGCCTGCTCGCCGCCCGCTTCGGCTGACGGCGCTCAGCGGCGCTTGGCGCGCTGGCCCTCGGCCATCGCGTCCGCGACCTTGTCCGAGCCCAGCCGCCGCTGCAGGCGGCCCGAGAGCTCGGGCAGGAGCCCCGCCACCGCGGCGCCGACCCGCATGCTCAGAGGCGCGACGTCGATCTCCGAGCGGTCGCGCTCGATCGCGCGCACGACCGCGTCGCCGACCTGCTCCGGCGTGCGCATCCCGACGTAGTCGGGGAGCTCGGCGCCGGAGTCGTGGAACATCCCCGCGTCCGAGATGAAGCCGGGGAAGACGGTCGAGACGCCGACGCCGGTGCCGCGGAGGTCCTCACGCAGGCCGAGCGCGAAGCCGCGGAGCCCGAACTTCGTCGCCGAGTAGACCGACCCGCCGACGCTCGCGGTCTTGCCCGAGATCGAGGAGATGAACACGATGTGGCCGGAGCTTCGCGCCACCATGCCCGCGGAGAGGCCGCGCGCGAGCACCATCGGCGCGCGCAGGTTGACGGCGAGGGCGGCATCGAGCTCCTCGACGCTGAACGAGCTCAGCAGGCCGCTGGCCGGCAGCGCGGCGTTGGCGATCAGCACGTCGGCGTTGCCGACCTCGCTCAGCAGCCGCGCGACCTCGTCGGGCTGGGAGAGGTCGCAGGCGATCGCTCGGGCGGACAGCTCGGCCGCCAGCGGCTCGAGCACGTCGGCGCGACGGCCCGTCAGCTCGAGCCGCGCGCCGCGCCGGGCGGCGGCGCGCGCGATCGCGTGCCCGATGCCCCCGGTCGCCCCGGTGAGCAGGACCGAGCGCCCGCCGAGGTTCACCGGGCGAAGACGGCCACGGTGGCCGTGAAGCTGTGCAGGAAGTACTCGCCGCCGACCGGGCCGATCTCGCCCCCGGCAAAGAACCCTGCGGCGGGCGCGCCCGCCAGCTCAGCGGTGATCGCCTCGGCATCGTGGTCGGGGCTGCCGAACATGCTCGAGCCGCGGCCGTTGCAGGCGAACACGAGCGCCCCGGCCGGCCGGCGGCCCCCGAGCGCCTCCATCCGGATCCCGAGCGCGCGGTGCAGGTCGCGGTCCGCGCTGGAGGCGTCGCGCGCGTGCAGCCGCACGACCTGCCCGGGCCGGACCTCCGTGCCGACGGCCACCTCGCCCGTCTCGGGGTCGGCGCCCACGAGCCCGCGCACGAGGAAGTCGCCCTGCACGTAGTCGGGCTTGTTCACGTCGACCACGATGCCCATCAGCAGCCCGCCGTCGACGAGGTCGCGATCCTCCTGGGAGAGCCCGTCGATCGCCTCGCGCAGCTTGGAGAGCGCGGGCTTGCCGGCCAGCTCGCCGATGATGTGGCCGTCGGCCGCGGTGATGGTCAGCTCGGGGCCGATCGGCGCGGCGCCCTGCGAGACGCACGGCAGCACCTCGACGCCGTCGAGCCGCACGCCGACCGCGCCGCCGTCGACCACCTCGTCGCCGAAGAACAGCACGGGACCGTTGTCGGGCGTCCGTGCCGACGCGACGCCGCCGAGCAGCGGCAGCAGCGGCGTCGCCTCCGAGAGGAAGCGGAGGACCGCGTCGGTGGGGAACGAGAACGGGTCGGCGAGCAGGATCGCGCCCGCCGCGCCGTCGAGGTCGGGCAGCCCCGAGAGCGCGCCCGAGCCCTCCTCGAGCTCCTCGACCGTCGCGTGGAAGGGCAGCACCTCGCCGTCGCCGAGCGAGGCCGCCCACACCGACACGGCGGTGCCGGTCTCGATCTCGCGCGCGTCGCTGATCACCCCGCCGGCGCCGCAGCCGATCAGCGTCGCGGGGGCGAGCATCTCCTGGACGGCGGCGAGCGTCGCGTCCGGGGCGGCGAGATGGGCGCCGGTGGCGAACATCACGACCAGGTCACAGGAGCGCTCGCCGAGCCCGCGCGCGGCCGCCGACGCCGCCTCCAGCGCGCCGGCGCGCGCGTCGGGGGTGGTGGAGAGGCCGGTTGCGATGTGCACGCTCACCCGTCTGACGATACTCCCGAGCGTGCGCGTGATCGCCATCTTCGGTCCGACGGGCGTGGGCAAGACCGAGGTGGCGATCGCACTCGCCGAGCGGCTGCACGGCGGGGGCGAAGATCCGGTCGCCATCTCGGCCGACGCGCTCCAGGTCTACGCCGGGCTCGGGATCCTCACCGGCGCGGCGGGGGCGCGGGAGCAGGCGCGGCTCGAGCACCGGCTCGTCGGCTTCCTGCCCGTCACCGAGACCTTCAGCGCCGGCGCCTACGCGGAGCGCGCGCACGCCGAGATCGACGCGGCGCTCGCCGCCGGTCGGCGGCCGATCGTGGTCGGCGGCACGGGCCTGTACCTGCGCGCCGCGCTGGCCGACCTCGACCTCCGCCCCCCGCCCGTCGCCGGCGTGCGAGAGCGCTGGCACGCCGAGCTGACCGCGCGCGGCCCCGCCGCGCTGCACGGCCTGCTGAGCGAGCGCTCGCCCGCGGCCGCGGCCGGCGTGGCGCCGAGCGACGGGCGCCGGATCGTGCGCGCGCTCGAACTGCTCGAAGGAGGCGTCGAGCCGCCGCCCGCGGCGGGCGGCGACTCGCAGCTGTGGACGACCGACACCCGCCGCCCGACCCTGCTGGCCGGGCTCGTGATGGACCGCGACGCCCTGCGCGACCGCATTGACGAGCGCGTCGACGCCATGGTGGCCGCGGGCGCGATCGACGAGGTCGTGCGCGCCGCCGCGGCGGGCGCCTCGGCGACTGCGCGCCAGGCGCTCGGCTTCGAGGAGCTGCTCGCGCGCGACGCCGAGGGGATGAAGGTCCGCACGCACCGCTACGCCAAGCGCCAGCTCACCTGGATGCGCAAGCTGCCGGGCGTGCACGCGATCGACGTCACCGGCCGCCCGCCGAAGGACGTCGCGGCCGAGCTGCACGGCATGATCTCGAGCTCATGAGGTTCGAGAAGTGGCAGGCGCTCGGCAACGACTACCTGATCGTGGAAGCGGACGGGCTCGACCCCGAGCGCGTCCGCGCGCTGTGTGACCGCCACCGCGGCGTGGGCGCTGACGGCGTGCTCGCGCTCGCGCCGCCCGACGAGCCCGGCTACGTGGCACGGCTGCGGATCTTCAACCCGGACGGCTCCGAGGCCGAGCTATCGGGCAACGGCGCCCGCCAGGCGCTGCTGTACCTGCGCGAGCGCGGCTGGACGGCCGCTCCCACCTACTCGATCCAGACGCTCGCCGGCGAGATCCGGGCGACGATCACCGGCGCGCACAGCTGCCGCACCGACATGGGCCGCGCGAAGCTGAGCGGCGAGGGCGAGCTCGAGGGCCGACGCTACCAGCACATCGTCATCGGCAACCCGCAGACCGCGATCCGGATCGCCGAGCGCGAGGAGCTCGAGGCGCTCGATCTCGCCGCGATCGGCCCGCCGATCGAGCACGCCGAGATCTTCCCCAACCGCACGAACGTCTCGTTCTGGACCGATCTCGCCCCCGACCGCATCCGCGCGCGGATCTTCGAGCGCGGGGTGGGGGAGACGCAGTCGTCGGGCACCGGCGCCTGCGGCGCGGCGGTCGCGCACGTGCTGCACGGGGGCGACTCGCGGGTCACCGTCGAGCTCGACGGCGGCGAGCTGACGGTCGACGTCGACGAGTCGCTCCACGTCGACCTCGAGGGCTGGGCGGTCCCGGTCTTCACGGGCGAGGTCGGCTAGCGTCCCACGCCGATGACCGAGGCCTGGGGGAGAGGACTGGCGACGCTGACCGGCGACGGGCGGGTGCTCGACGTGCTCTTCCCCGATCCGCAGCTCGGCCTCGACGGCGCTCCCGCCGGGCCGGGCACGACCGAGCTCGAGGACGGCCCGCGCGACGAGCGGCGCGGGGTCCGCACGGTGACGGTCGCGACCGTGCTCGACGACCTCGAGTCGGCGCCCACCGACGCCTACGACGCCTACCTGCGCCTGCACCTGCTCTCGCACCGGCTCGTCAAGCCGCACGGGCTGTCGCTCGAGGGCCTGTTCGGCGTCCTCCCGAACGTCGCATGGACCAGCCACGGACCCGTCGACCCGGCTGCCCTGGGCGAGGTCCGCATGCGCTTCCGCAGCGCCGGCGAGCCGCTGCAGGTCTTCTCCGTCGACAAGTTCCCGCGCATGACCGACTACGTCCTGCCCTCCGGCGTGCGGATCGCCGACGCCGACCGCGTCCGCCTCGGCGCCCACCTCGCCGCGGGCACGACGGTCATGCACGAGGGCTTCGTGAACTTCAACGCCGGCACGCTCGGCGCCTCGATGGTCGAGGGCCGGATCTCGGCCGGCGTCGTGGTGGGGGACGGCTCGGACATCGGCGGCGGCAGCTCGATCATGGGCACGCTCTCGGGCGGCGGCACCGCGGTGATCTCGATCGGCGAGCGCTGCCTGCTCGGCGCCAACGCGGGCCTGGGGATCTCGCTCGGGAACGACTGCATCGTCGAGGCCGGGCTCTACGTCACCGGCGGCACCCGCGTGACGCTGCCCGACGGCGAGGTCGTCAAGGCGCTCGAGCTGTCCGGCGCCGACGGGCTG
>JBBQLH010000093.1:0-16692 GCA_038327685.1 Solirubrobacterales bacterium | reverse complement strand
GGGGCTGCTCCCCGCCCCGCCCCACCCCCCCCCCCGCGCCCCCCCCCCCCACCGGCGCCCGGCCGGGGGCCTTCAACATCATCCCCCCCCCCCCCTGGGGGCGCCCCCCCCCCCGGGGGGGGGGGCCCGCCACCGGGTGTGGTCAGGCGGCCTGCTGCTCGCGCTGCTCGCGGCGCTCGGCGACCTCGTCGCTGGGCTCGCCGTCGTCGTTGTCCGTGGCGGGGGCGCGGTCGAGGAACTCGACCTGGTCAGCGATGACCTTGTGCCGGCGGCGCGGGGAGCCGTCCTGGGCCTGCCACTCATCCAGCTCCAGGCGGCCGACGACGTTCACGCGGCGGCCCTTGGCGAGGTACTGGCCGCACGTCTTGGCCAGACCGCCGAACGCGACGATGTCGATGTAGACCGCGCCGCGGTCGGTGCCGTCGCTGGCCTTGCGCCGCGGGATCGCGAGGCGCAGGTTGGTGATCTGCAGGTCGCCGGCGGTGCGCTGCTCGGGGTCCTGGGTCAGGCGGCCGGTGAGGTTGATGGTGTTCATGACGTTCCTCCTGGGGGTTGGTGGTGTCCGTTTGACGAAGCCCGAAGGGCATCGCCCCATCACGCGGCGCTATGACCACCCACGCCCTGCCTGCCAGCAACGCTTCTCCCTGCCACAACGTCAGTCGCTATGGGGGCGATGCGATCCTCGAGGCAAGACACACGGACACCTGCCGACACCCCGGAAGGACCCTCACGCATGCCATCCATGCCGGTTCGCTTGTCAGGGCGCCCGCGGGGTGCCCGCAGCGGCCTGCGCTTCAGCTGAGCAGCACGGCGTCGAGGTCCGCGCGCAAGGCGGCGAACGCCCGGCCGGACGTGTCTCGTCCCCACATGCCGGCGGCCAGGTCGATCACTGTGCCGCCCCGGCCGCAGCCAAAGCAGAACCAGCCGCGCTCGGCGTCGGGGTAGACGTGCAGGCTCGGCGTGGCGTCCTCGTGCAGCGGGCAGCGCACCTTGCGCGAGCGCCCGACGCGCTGGCCGGTCAACCGCTCCACATAGACCTGCGGTGTGATGGCCAGCACACCAGCCACCGCCGGGCGGCGACGTGTCCGCCGCGGCGTCGGCGTCCAGCCGGGCGGGTCGAGCAACCCGCCGACCAGCTCACCGAGCGACGTCGTCTCGCCGGCGTGGTGCAGCAGCTCGACCGTCGTGTCGTGCTTGCGGCTGACGGTGTCTGGCGGCCGCAGGATGCGTGCCGCATCCGTGGCTCGCAAGTCGCCGCCCAGCGCCCACGCCAAGCGACCGTTGGCGCGTTCGACTACCCGTGGCGGCACCGCGCGGCGCAGCCGCCAGTAGGCATGGACGTGACCCCTGCCCCCGGAGGCGCAGATCACGGCAGCGGGCGGGTCGACGGGCTCGAGCATCCGCAGCGCGTCGGGACGGTCCAGATCGACCCAGACCGTGCGCCCGTCACCCACCACGTCCGCGCGCCGTCCACCGGCACGCCACCGCGGCAGCACCCCGACGTAGACGTCATGGGTGCTGCCGAGAGCCGCGATCTCGCAGGCGACCGCTGCGAGGTCTGCCAGCGGCAGGAAGCGCTGACGCATCCCCGTGCCGGTCCGCCAGCGCAACTCGACAAACGTCGCCGTACGCGCCGCGCCAAACAGCAGCGCGAGGTAGCGCGCCAGGTGCGCGTCGTCGCCCATCACGCGACCTCGCGCAACGCGACCGGGGCGCTGTCAACCAAGCGATAGCCGACGCCCCACACGTTCACAACGAACCGGTCACCGGCGACCGCTCCCAGCTTGGCCCGCAAGCGGCAGGCGTGCGAGTCAAGCGTCCGCGTGCGCCCGGCGGACTTGAACGCCCACACGTCGCGCAGCAACTCATCCTTGGTGAACACCCGCGACGGGTGGGCGGCAAGCGCGGAGAGCAACGCGAACTCCTTCGCCGCGAGCTCCACGAGCCGGCCGCGCAACCGCACCTCCCGCCCGGCACGGTCGATGGCGAGTTCGCCGACCCGGCAGGTCGGGCTGGCGGAGCGATCCCGGGGGCGGAGCATCATCGCGCGCAGCCGCGCCCGCAGCACCGGGTAGCTCCCCGACCGGGACATCACGTCGTCGGCGCCCGCGTCGAAGGCCCGCAACACCGCCAGCTCACCGTCGTCGTCGAGGACCGCGAGGACGGCCACGTCACGCGCCGGCTGGCCATGCAGACCGTCGCCCGACCGGATCTCACGCAGCAATCCGAGCGCCGCCGCCGGAGCGTCCAGCCGGCCGAGGATCACCGCGTCGGGATCGTGCGTCGCCGCTCGCGCGCGTGCCTGCACAACGTCCTCTGCGACGTAGACCTCGGCGCCATCGGCCGTTAGCTGAGCGGCCAGAAATGCGCGGTAACGCTCCTCCTGCTCGGCGATCAGCACCAACCTGGAATCGAACATCGAAGACCTCCCACGAGGGCTCAGGGGCTCCGCCTGGTGCGGGGCCCGGCAGGCCCCGCCCCGCACGCCGAAGGCGTGCCACAATCGGCGGGCCGCGGCCCCACCCACATCGCGCCCAGCGTCACACCACATCGTCCCGGTTCGAATGAGCCAGGGTTCGCCTAGGTCCCGATCGCGGGCGCCCGGGGTCAGCTCTCGGGCCGGGTCTTGCCGTAGGCCAGGCGTGTCAACGCGTTCAGCGATGAAGCCGGTCCGGGCCAGTGTTCGCGCAGCAGCTGCGGTCCGCTAGCCGTTGAGCCGTACTCCGACATGGACATGGTTGTGGTGGTTGCCGCCCTCGTCGGTTTTCCAGATGCACTGGATGCGCAGCCCCTTGGGGGTGAGCGTGTAGAGGCCACCGCGCTCGGCTTCGGCGCTGGCGCGGGCGGCTGGTTCGCCGGCCAAGAGCAGGCAGGCGGTCATGATGCGGTCGCCGACGGGGCCGTCGTCGGTGCCGTTGTTGGCGGCCATGCCGATGTCGGCGCCGTGGCCGTCCCAGTGGTCTGAGACGTTGCCGTCGACGGTGTACTGGTCGTGGTTGGTGCCGGTGGTGATCGTGATCGGCTTGCCGACGAGGCCCGCCATCTGCGCGACGTAGTCGACGAGGACCTTCTGCAGCCCGGCGCCCGGGCGGTTGGCGCCCGGTGCGATGACGACCTTCCCCGGCACGCCGCCCGACGTGAGGCCGGTGTCGCCGCAGCCGGCGCCCGGTGCCGCGTTGGCGACGGCGTTGGCACCGCTGGCGTAGGTGTGGGCGTCGGCCATGACGCGGTCGGCGTACGCCTCGGCTTGGGGCCCGGAGCCGTTGTAGGCGCGCGCGGCGGTGCGGTACGCGTCGATGCCCTTGCCGACCGGGGCGCCCTTGTCCTTGATGAGGATGATTGCCGCGGTGGCGACCGCGTCGGCGGGGTCGTGAGCGCCCGTCTTGCCGTCGGCGTTGGCGTCGACGCCGCGGGGGCCGAAGGAGTTGCCGGCGGCGCCGCCGACGCCGATCTGCATCGGGCCGGCGGCCCCGGCCGAGTTGGCGGCCCCGGGGCCTGAGGCGCCGGGTCGCGGGGTGCAGGAGGGGTCGGGGTTTCGGCCGTGGTCGCATTCCTCCCGGCCGATCCCCGCGAGGATCTGCCAGGGGATCTGGTACTTCGCCCCGGCCTGCTGGTAGATGGTCAGGAAGTCGGCGGGGATGTCGCGCTTGGCCTCCTTGGACGGCGGCCCCGCTGGTGCCACGCCGTCGCAGCCGCCGGAGCCAGTCAGCGCGGCGATGAGGCCGACGCCGACGATGACGGGGATCAGCAGCAGCCCGGCGAGCAGGGCGGGCCACAGCCGGGTGCGCGTCTGCGTCGCCACCGCACCGGGCTCCGGTTCAGTCGTTGCCCAGCGCGACGACCTGCCAGCGACCGGCGCGGCGCTCGAGCGTGAAGGAGAGCCGGTAGGGGGCGGGGCCGCCGTCGGCGATCGTGGCGGAGGCGATCGCGCTGCGGGTGCTCTGTGCGGTCACGGTCAGGGCGGTCGCCCGCGGGCGGCGTTGTTGTTGGGCGGGCGTGGCGCGGGCGCGCGAGGTGCGGAGCGTCCGCGCGACGGTCGGCGAGACCGGCATGACGCTCGCGGGCCGGGCTCTCCCGTAGAGGTAGGGCAGGTAGCGCGAGAGGAACGTCCGCGCGGAACGCGTGGCGGCGGCGCGCTCAGCAGCGCTCAACGGGTTTGTTGGTGTGCGTGGCCCACCGATGATCGGCCCCGGAACTGCGGGCGTGGTGGTCGGCTTCGAGCTCGTGTCGCGGGTGTGGTCGCCGCCGCATCCGCTCGCGGCCACGAGCAGCACGAGGGCCGCGCACATGGCTGCTGCTACGCGCCTCATGTGTGCTCCCGAGCGTTCGCGAGCTCGCGGAGGTGACGGTCGGCGAACCACGGGCGCAGCCGGATGCGTGCTGGGGGCAGGCTGCCGTAGATCAGCACGGCGCTGCCCGGCTCCGCTTGGCGGAGGGTGTGGGCGGGTGCGAGGCTGCGGTAGGTCGTGGACTGCGTGGTGGAGGCGCGTCCTTCCTGCCCGGCGGTGGAGGAGAGCTGGGCGATCTCCTCGTCGCCGAGGACGCGGGCGGCGTAGTCGAGGGTGTCGGGATCAGCGATCCCGGAGCCGATGAGCTTGGCGCGGTGGTTGTTGACGATCGTCAAAGCGCGGGTGCCCCACCTTTCGCGGATCTGCGCAAGGTCCTGAAAGACCGACACGAGCTGGATGCCCTGCCCGGCCGCGGTCGCGGCGAGCGTGTCAAGGCTCGGCAGCGCGGCGACGTTCGCGGCCTCGTCGAGCACCAGCAACAAGGGCGGGTCGAGGGGCTTGCCCGTGCGGGCGGCGCGGTCGTAGACGGCGGCGATGACCTGCTCGATGAGTGTCGCGAACAGCGGCCGCAGCCGCTGCTGCTCGTGTACCGGGGCGCACAGGTAGGCGGTCGTCCGCGACCCGTCGAGCAGCCGCTCGGGGGTCAGGTCGGGCTGGTAGGCGGCGGCGAGCACGCCGGGGTCGGCGTAGGCCTGAAGGACGGTTTCGGCGGTCGTGTAGATCGAGGAGCGCTGGCGCTCGTCGCGTCCCCACGTCGCCTGCGCGGCCTGCAGCGCCTCCTCGACCTCGGCCTGTTGGAGGGCGTCGCGGACCTCGTCGACCTCCTGGGTGTCGACCCATCTGACGACATCGGCCATCGACCCCTCGTCAACCATCGCGGCGGCGAAGAGCACCGGGGCCAGGAGCTTGGCGGCGGCGGAGTACCAGAAGTCCGCATCGGCGAGGGTGGAGCCGCCGGGGCGGGCGGCAGCGCAGAGGACCGCGGCGGTGCGCTGCGCGCCCTGCCAGCTTTGGCAGCCGCTCAGCGGCGTCCAGCCGTCGGCGTGCAGGCCGGTGGATTCGGCGGGATCGAAGACGAGCACGTCACCGACGCTGCGGCGGTGCTCGATGGTGTCGCGCAGTAGGTCGGTCTTGACGCTGGTGGCGAGGACGGGTCCGTCCCATTCCAGGATTGCCGGGATCGCCAGGCCGGTCGTCTTCAGCGACTGCGTCGGCGCGATGATGATCGCCGATTGGCGCTCCTCGGCGGCCAACAACCGGCCCCCGGCCCGGCCGAGCGTCACCCGGCCGCGGGCCGGCGCCTTCACGGCGAGTGGTCGCAGGTCCGCGGGCCGCGCCCAGCGCGCCGCGTGCCGGTCGCGGCCCGCCGGGTGCGCGGCAAGCGGTGCATGCTCGCGCGCCCAGCGCACCGACCGAGCGACCCCCACCGCGGCGACCGCCAGGCCAGCGATCACGAGCAGCGCCGCGGCATAGAACCCGGCCGGTCCGGGAAGCTGGGAGCGCACGCGGGTGGGCCACGCGGCCCGAGGGTCGCCGAGATGGCCAGGCATGCGCGCCAGGCCGCCGATCGCGTCGCCGGGTGACAGCGACGTGGCGCCACCTGCGAAGAGGATCGCCGCAAGCTGCGTCACAAGCCAGGCACCAAGACCGGCGATGAGGACGCCGCCAAGCACGATGACCGCGAGGCGCTCCCCGAGACCGCCGCCGTCCGCCGCCGGTCCGGGCCATCGGGGGCCAGCGTTCATGGCGCGGGCTCCGCGATCACGTCCCGATCCGGGGGGATCCTCGCGGGGTCGGCGCGTAGCGCCATCCGCGCGTCGGTGTCGACGAGCTGGGTCTCGAAGCTTGAGAGGCGGTGGTGCACGAGGAAGGAGCGCTGTCCGACCTTCCACAGCGCCTCACCGCGCCTGAGCGTCGGCAGTAGCTCGGCCTCGGTCTCGGTCAGGCCGAGTAGGTCGCGGGTGGCGGCGAGCTGGTCGGTGGGCTGGGCGTAGATCACGCGGGTCTCGGCGTCCGCGAGTAGCCCCTCGGCCAGGCGTGCTTCGCGGCTGCCTTCGGCGCCGGCGGCGCGCAGGTCAGAGAGGCGGTGCATGACGATCAGGTTCTGGACCCCGTAGGCGCGGGAGTGCTTGAAGGAGTCCTGCAACCACTCGCCGATGCCCAGGTGGCTGAAGATTCGCCAGGCTTCGTCGACGACGACTATCAGCTTGTCCCCTGACTCGCCGTGGGCCTCGGCGCGAGCGCGCTGTGCGTCGACCTGCGCGCGCAGCCAGGCCGCCGCGCAGGTCATGAGGATGCCGAGCGCGGCCGAGTCATAGACGGCGTGCAGGTCAATGACCACCAGCCGCGCGTCGAGGTCGAGGCCCGGGGTGGTGGGGCCGTCGAACATGCCGCGCAGGTCGCCCTCGCACAGGCGCTGCAGGCCGAGGGCCGCCTGCCGGGTCGCCTGCGCCAGTTCGACAACCTCGGTGGCGAGCGCGGCCGCCATCTCGTCGGACGGGCGCAGCAGCACGTCGACGACGCCCGGCAGCGTCGGCTCGTCACCTAGCGCGTTGAGGACCTTCAGCGCTTCGCGCAGCCCGGCCTCCTCCTCGGGAACCAACGGGCGGTGCAGCGCCCCGGCGCACACCGCCTGAAGTAGACGCAGCTGCCCCTGCCAGCCGGCCTCGCGACTGATCGGGTTCAGCCGCAACGCCCCGCCGGGCTCCAAGGACAGCGGCGTCACGCCGAAGGCGTCGGCGAGGGCGCCGTACTCGCCCTTGGGGTCGATGATCCACGCCCGGCGGCGAAACACCGACTGGCGCCACACGTACGTCTTCACGAGCGAGGACTTGGCGCGGCCGATCTGGCCGATCACGAGCATGTTCGGCGAGGTCAGCTCGCGGCCGTAGAGCTCCCAGGGGTCATAGACGAACGAGCCGCCGTAGGCGTCGCGGCCGATGTAGACGCCGCGGCCACCGAGGCCGCCCTCGGCCACGAACGGGTAGGCGGCCTGCAGATGCGCGGTCGTCGCCGCGTGCCCTGGGCGCTCACCCGGCACCCGGGCCGGCAGCAGGCCGCCCGACACGGAGTCGCGTTCGCGCGGAGCGTTCTCTCGCGCGCGGGCGGGCGCGTCGCGATGTCGGAGTCGACCGCGCAGGCTCATCGCAGGCCCCGCGCAAGCGGGAGGGTGAAGGTGAAGCCCTCGGCCTGCTGGCCGTATAGGCGGGTCAGTTCGAGGCGGGCCTGTTGGGCGGCATGCTCGACCTCCGCGCAGGAGCGCTCCAACTGCTCGGGGTCCGGAGCGGAGACGGTGACGTAGCCGGCGAAGCGAAACTCGGCGTGGCCGTCGGCGAGCTCCTCCTCGCGGCGCATCGTGGCGTCCTGCTGCAAGCGCTTGCGCGCCGTCGTCACGAACCCGGTGCGGCTGCGGGTCTGCTCGTCGGCGATGTCGGTCGTGCGGGCGGCCTCGACCTTGCGAATCGCCACCGACGGCGCGACCGGCTCCATCACCGTCGCGACCGACCGCAGCACATTGGTCTGCATCAGCAACGGCGCCAGGAACGTCGCGCCGACGTCGATCCGGGGCCATTGCGCCACCCAGTAGGTGGCGTGCAGCGCGGAGTCGGTGCGGTACTCACCCCACGTCGCGTCCGCCGCCAACGGCCACGCCTGCCCCGGAGTCGTGCCCGCCTGGTCGGGCGAGACCGCGGCAAGCCGGTTGCGAAACGTGCGGCCGTAGGGGTCATACGCATCACGGATGACGCGGGCGAGCATCCGCGGGCGCAGCGCACCCTGGACCTGCACATCGGCGGCAACGAGCCGCTCGGCCAACGTCTCGAGCTCGCGCAGCAGCAGCGTGACGGCGCCCTCGTCGCCCTTGCCCAGGCGCTTGACCTGCCGCCAGGCCTTCTTGGCGTCGATCTGCACCGCGACGAACAGCTCGTGATCCTGCGTGACCGCGCCGGCGGACTCGACCAGCTCGATATAGGACGCGACGCTGGAGGTCGCTAGCGGGACGGTGGGGTCGCGCTCCTCCTGCAGATAACGGGCGACCTGATCACCGTCAGACGGGACGGTCCGCTCAAGCCACTGCAACCGGCGCACGGGGGAGTTCTCCCGAGCGAGGCCGGCGAGCACCGAGCCCCAGCCGGCCAGGCGTCGCTCCTGCTCAACCTGATCGAGGAGCCCGAAGGACCGCACGCGGACGGACAGGACGCCGGTGTAGGTCTTGGCCTTGCGGTCTTTGAGGATGCCGACGTCCTCGCCGCGCAACGGCGCGGCGAGCAGCAGGACGCCGGCCACTTGCGGCGGCAGCGACACCGGCTCCTGATCCTCCTCGACCTCAGGTTCGGGGCCATGGCCGTTGCGTGACGCGTCCGGCCAGATCCGCCGTCGCCGTCCGCCGGTGGGGAGCGCCGAGCGCCAGCGCTGTCCGCGCTGGCCGCCACCAAGGGTCCACGCGACGAGGATCGGGGTCCACTCCTCCAGGGTGCGGCCGGCGATCGGCGCGAAGCACACCCCGAGGAGGGCGAGGACGACGAGCAGCGCGGCGAAGACCATCGCGGGCGAGCGCGACAGCTGCAACAGCACGATCACCATGACAAGGCCGGCGCCGAGCACGCCGACCTGGCCGGCGCGCAGCGCGCCGATCAGGCCCCGGCGCTCCAGCGGCCCGAAGCGGTAGCGGCGCGCGTCAGCTGCCATCGCCGCCCCGCCTCTCCGGGGAGCTTGCGCCGCTGAGATCGCGCCCGGGGGCCATCGGTGGCGCACCGCCCTGCCCGCCGCGTTGGCCACCGCGCTCGGTGGGCGGCGGCGCGCTGTCTCGACGTGAGCCCGACGAGGACCCAGACGACGGCGAAGCGGGCGCACCGTCGCGGCCACCGGCGGGGGCGCTGGCCGGGCGGGCGGCCTGACCGCCGCCGCCGACGGCCGCATAGCGCCCGCCGTCACCACCCGGTCCGGGGCCGCCCGCGCCACCCGCCCCGCCTTGCTTGGTGGCGGAGCGCACGGCACCGGTCATCGCCCCCGCAGCACCGGCAGTACCCGCCGCCGCAAGCCCGGCTGGACCCGCGGTCGCGGCGGCCGGAGCCGCGCGCAGGCCGCCGCCACCACCACCGCTGCCGCCCCAGTTCGAGGCGCTGACGCGGCGCATCACGGCGGCGGGACCGGCGACCGGGCCGAGCGTCTGCGACCCGGCGCCGGAGCGCCCGTTGGTGTGTGCCGCGGCCTCGGCCAGTGGGATCAGGCGCAGCAATGCCAGCGGGGAGAACGCGGCGAGCATCATCAACGCCGCCCCGGCAAGCACGCCTTGGAAGGCATCCTGGGAGCGGCTCTGGCCCAGGCCCGCGGCGGCCAGGGCCATGATCGCCACGATGACGAACTTCGAGAAGATCACCGCGAACAGCAGCTCGACCAGGCGCCGGCACCAGCGGGCGGTGGTCGGCCAGACCATCGCGACGAACGTAAACGGCAAAAACAGCACCGTGACGTAGACCGCGGCGGAGCGGATCACCAGCTCGACCCAGACAAAGAACGCCCCGACGGCCGCGATCAGGCCGCCGAGGAACACCGCGAACAACGGCACTGCGCCCTGTCCGGTCGAGCCGGCGAGTTTTGAGATCGCGTCGCCGGTGTCCTTGAAGAACGCCTTGGCGTCACCGCCGACCGAGCCCGACACCTGGGTGCACATCTCGTCGGTGAGCTGCAAGAACAGGACAACGACCGCGACCGCGCCCGCCGTGAGCAGGAACGCGGCGGGAAGATGCACGAAGGCGGCGCGCGTGACAATCGATCCGTCACGCCGCAACACGCCCTGGAGCACCGAGAGCAGCAGCAGCGGCAACGCGAAGACGGCGGCCAGCGCGGCCATCGCCTGGTATTGCTGCGTGAACCACGGCGAGTCCAACCTGGGGGTCGTGGTCTCGTCGATCAGCTTGCCGGCCTGGCCGACAAGCCAGGCGGCGCCGTCGGCGACCCACTTCGTCACGCCCTGCATGACCTCGTCGCCGGCCGCCTTGATTGGGGCGGTCACGATGTCCGTGGCGGCTTTGCCCGGATCAGTGACGATCCCGGGCACCTTGCCGACGACCTTGCAGCCCGTCTTGATCGGATTCGGGACGCCGGGGATCGACGGGACCTTGTCGCACACGTCCGCGCGCGCCGGCGCCGGTGACGTTGCACCGCCCAGCAGCACCGCCGCGAGGACGACGACGAAGAGAACAGCAAGCCGGCGCGCGTCAGGGCGCATGACGCACCCCCTGGCTGGCCACCAGGCCGGAGATGAACGGACCGGCGTCCGTCGGGCGCTGCCCGCCGAGACCAGGCGTCGGCCCATCGACTGAGGAGGCGGCGTCGATCTTCCAGTCAGCGCCCCGCCAGCGCAGCGTCGTGCGGGTCGTCGCCCACGCCGCGCTCGGCGTCAGGCCCGCGTCGTTACCGACCACCGCGACACCCCAGCTCATGACGCGCGCGGTGTCATCGGTGTAGGACGTGACGTTGTAGGCGAGCGGGCTGGTCAGCGAGATCGTCTGCGCCCCCTGCGCAAGCCCGCGACCGAGCGGCTCGCTCCGCGCCCGGTCCAGCGCGGCGGCGCCGGGACCGGTGAACGTCTTGGCGTAGCGGTCGGTCGCGATCAGGCCCAGCACACGCATGCGGCGCGCCGGATCGAGCAGCACGCGCGGGTCGCCGAGCACGGCGCCGGCGTTCAGCGTGGCCGCGACCGCTCCGGCGCGCGTGTGCGGGTAGCCGACCCCCACGGTCCCGACCCGGCGTGACGGCTGGCCGTCAGCGCGCGGCGCCGCCGCGCCCGGCGGCCGTGCGCTGTTGTTTTCGTCCGGGGCCGTGCCACGTCCGATCAGCAGCCCGACGATCAGCGCAAGGACGGCTACGGCGAGGGCCGCGACCGGCGGACGGCGGCGGTCCGTCGCGCCGTCTCCGGCGAGGACGCGTACGCGATCGGCCATGGCGGGCTACTTGACCTGGGTGCCGAGGGCCTGAAAGAAGTTGATCAGCGCCGGGGCGGCACCCGCGATCAACGCGCCGCCCGCGGCGACGATCGTCCCCTGTCGCCCGGTGGCGGCGTGGTGGTAGTTCTGCGCTCGCGAGCTGAACACCCAGATCAGCACGCTGAGCAGCAGGCCGGCCAGGCAGCCGAGCAGGGTGTAGAAGAACAGGCCGTTGATCAGCTTCTCTGCGACCGAGCTGCCGGGCAGGCCGGCGGGGTCGGGTTTGGCGCTGACGTCGGCCAGCACGGAATACAGGGCGAGGCGCATCACGGATTCCTTTCGGTGAGGTGGTGGTCGGCGAAGCCGTCGGCGACGGCCGCCGCGAGCTGCAGATAGGCGTGGCGGGTCGGCTCACGCAGGTGCTCCAGGGCGCTTTCGGCGCCGGTCTCCAGGTGCGGATCGCAGGGGATCTGCACGACCGCGCGGCAGCGCGCGTCGAAGTGCTCGACGACACGCTCGAGCTCCAGCTGACTGCGGGGCCTGACTGCGTTGACGACCACGACGGCGCCCCGCACGAGATCGGCGTGGCCGTTTCGCTGAAGCCAATCCAGTGTCGACGACGCGGTCCGCGCGGAATCCAAGGAGGGGGCGGTCACCACGACGATCTGGTCGGCGAGCGCCAGGATCCCCTTCGCGGCGGACTCGAGCACCCCGGTGCCGGTGTCGAGGCAGACGAGGTTGTAGTGGACCTCCAGCAGCTCGACCGCGGTCAGGAAGTCCTGCTCGACCAGCGCATTGGTGATCCGAGGGTCATCGTCGGCCGCCACGACCTCAAGACGCGTGGGCGCCTGGCTGGTGTAGGCGCGGATGTCGGCGTAGCGCTGGATCGCCGTGCGGTGCGCCAAGAGGCCGGTGATCGTGTTCGTCGTCTCCCGCCTCACGCGGTAGGCCAGCGATCCGGCGTCGGGGTTGCCGTCCAGCGCGATCACGCGGTCACCGCGCAACGACGCGAACGTGTGGCCGAGCATCAGCGTGGTCGTGGTCTTGCCGACACCGCCCTTGCGGGAGACGACCGCGATCCGCCGGCAACCGCTGACCGGGCTCTTGACGCGTGCGACGAGCTCGCGGCGCTGCACGTCGGCCGCGCTCGGCCCCGGATTCAACGTCCCGCGGCTGAGCTGAAAGAGCACGCGACGCCAACCGGACGGCGGCGCCTCGGCCTGCGCGCGCAACATGTGCTCCGAGGTCACATCTGCCGCAGATGGCGTGATGCGCTGCGCGCGGGGAAGGGGCCGCTCGTCCTCGTCCGCCACGGCGGGCGCAGGGCCAAGCGGCACCGGTCCAGCGTCCGCTACGCCGCTTTGCTCGCGAAGGGCTGGTCTCGGTCGGGTGCTCATGAGAACCTCCGTGTGCGGGCGGCGAAGCGGCCGCCGGTCTCGGCATTCTGGATGCGGTTGCGAGCCGCCCACTCCTCGAGCATCGGACGCGTGAAGCGCATGTGCTTGCCGACACGGATGCACGGCAGACGACCCGCGCGCGTTGCGTCGCGCACCCACGAGGGCCGCACGGCCAGCAGCGCGGCGGCCTGCTCGACATCGAGCAGCGGCTCGTCCAGCGACAGCGTCAGGGCAGGATCAGCGGCCATGACAAGCACCGCCAAAAGGGGATGGTCGCGGACACCTGCCGCGACGCGAAGAGGTGAACATGGACTCTCCTCGGGATAGACATTTATCCGAACCGGGAGGAGCAACTCGACGAGGTTCCGTCCGGTTCTAGCGAGAACATTCCTCGCAACGAGCGGCCGAAAACACAGCCGCTCACGGGTACAACCGAGCGCGCGAAAGGTTGTACGGCGAGTGAGCGTGCCCGGCGGGATGGACGCGCCGGATTTCGGGACAAGACGACGAGGCCGCGCTCACGGTCGGCGGCGGTTCGGACGATGCAGTCAGTGTCGGGTACGACGCTGCGTGCCCTACAGTCCTCCGCGCTTGCGCCCGTAGCTCAGTGGATAGAGCGCTGGTCTACGGAACCAGAAGTCGGAGGTTCGAATCCTCCCGGGCGCGTGGTGGCCCCCGTGTTGAACCGGCTGGGCGCGACTGCGTCAGCCAGTGGCCGCGACGACTGCCGTCTCGCTACGCCCTTGGCCGCTCACGCCCGCCACGTGCCGTCACGGATGTCGTCGATCGGGGGCGCGTTTCGGAGGCGAGACCCGAGGCGCTCCATGATGAGGTCGGCGGCGCGGTGCAGCACGTAGTCCTCGGGCCGTGTCGTGACGAGCGCGTCGAGGTCGGCGGCGAAGTCGGCGTCCTCGAGTTTGGCCCGCAGGTTCCGTGCGAGCTGTGGATAGCTGAAGACGCCATCGCGCATGTAGTGCTCCAGCCCGGCGACGATCCGGGCGTCGTCGACGTCCAGCGCGACCAGCACGTGCCAAAGATCGAACAGGTCGCGGCCCTTACGGCGCTGGTAGAGCGCACGCAGCTTGGTGGCCATCAGCTCGTCAAGCGCGAAGGTCGCGACCTGCCCGTGGCCGTCGAACCACGGGCTGACCACCGCGTAGGACAGGCGCTCGCGGTCGAGGAACGGCTCGGTCTCCTCGACGTTGGTCTCGATCTTGATGCGAATCACGCCGCCGGTCTCGGCTGGCGCTCGACAGACGTAGGTGGCCATCCCCGATTGGATCTTGCGTGATCGCTCTTGCAGTCCGACGGCGGTGGTCACGTCGCGCAGCGCGTCAACGACGGCGCCGACCGGCCCGTGGGTGGTGCGGACGTAGTCGAGGTCCTCGCTGTAGCGCAGCGCCGTGGGGAGGTGCAGCTTGTGCAGGCACGTCCCGCCGCGGAAGGCCAGCTCCGGCCCGAGCAGGTCGTGGTTTGCGATCTCGACGATCAGCCGCGAGAGGATCAGATCCTGCTCGATCTGCAGCTCGCTCGGCCACGGCGCACCCGCCGCCCAATGCGTGATGTGGGCCCTGGGGATCACAGGTCGGGATCGACCTGCACGTTGACGCGGACGTTCCACGAGCGATCAAGCGATCCGCGCCGCGCGCCACCGGCCCGTAGGTCGGTCGGCGTCCCGTCACCGGCGGCAGCGAGCGCGCGCAGCGCATCGAGGTCGATCTGCGCGGAGACGAACCCAAGCAGCCAGCCCAGCCGGCGAGCGACGCTGCGCGCGCGGTGCTCGGCGGCTGCGGCCAGCTGGGCGCCGTCGAGCGGTCCGAGCTCGGCGAGCACGGTGGCGACGTTGTCGATCCCACCCGCAGCGCTTGGGTGCTCGACGAGGTCGACCGCGGTCAGCTCCTTCGTGGCCAGCGTGACCTGCCCGGTCGGGACGTTGCGGCGCTCGACTGGTGCGTTGGCGACGTGCGTGCCGGTGAAGAACCGCAGGCGCGCGCGACCGACGTCGCGATCGCGTAGGTGGCGATCGACCATGACCTGAAAGACCTGGGGGGCCTGATGCGCGGCTCCATGCAACTCGGCTGCTGAGAGCAGCGCGACGTAGTAGCGGCGGCCCAGGAACCCCATCAGGTCATCGATGAAATGCGCGGCCGGCACGCTGCCCCACGAGCGAAACTCCGGCGGGACGACGACGTAGAACGACCGGCTGGGAGAGAAGACCTGGCCCTTGCGTGCCAGGCGCTCAACGCCTTTCCGTACCGCGGCGTCGTCACTGGAGAGCATGTTCTTGGCGTCGGCCAGCGTGAAGCTGTGGCGTCCGCTGCTCAGCAGGAGGTCCGGCAGGGTGTTCGGCGTCACGGACATGTCTTCTGGTTGCCGATTGTGACGTATAGCGTCACGAAGCGCAATTGGCATACATCGCTGGGCCCGTCCGCTGGCCGTGACGGCGACGAGACTAGCCCGACTTCGCCGCCCTCTTCTGCGCGCTGCGCCGACGGGCCGCGGGCGGCTTCTTGGGCTCAAAGGCGGCCGAGAGCAGCCGCGCGTCGCCGGCGCGGCTGCGGTGATGCATGTACTTCATCGTGGTCTGCACGTCGGAGTGGCCCATCCATGCCTGGACCTGCACGATGGTCGCCTGGTTGATGGCGATCGAGCCGAAGGTGTGGCGCAGGTCATGGAAGCGCAGGGGGCGCAGCCCGGCGTTCTTGAGGGCCTTCTTGTAGCGGCGGCGCAGCGCGGAGCCGTCGAGGAACTCGCCGCGCTCGCCGCCGAAGACGAGGTCGGCGCGGCCGTGCGCGACGCAGTCGCGATGCTCTTTGAGCAGTGCGTGGACCTGCTTGGCCGTCGGGACGGTGCGGGTCAGCCCGGACTTGGGAGCGGTCAGAGTGCCGAGCGAGTAGGAGCCGTAGACGTGCAGCGCTTCGGTGTCGAAGTCCACGTCGCCCCACCGCAGGGCGATCAGCTCGCCCATCCGCAGGCCGGTGAACGCCGCGGTCAGGAAGACCGCACGGTCCTGGTCTGAGGCCGCGGCTTCGGCGAGCTGCGCCATCTCCTCGGGGGAGTAGAAGTCGTACTGGTTGGGGTCATAGCGCACACGCAGCTTGCTGACCTCGCGTGCCGGGTTGGCGATCAGGCCGTGGGTCTTGATCGCCCGCTCGAGAATCGCGCCGAGGATGATCAGGCACTTGTTGGCCGTGCGGCGACTGGCACCGCGGTCGTCGACGAGCTCGTCGCGCCATTGCTCGATGTCGTCGGGCGTGATCTTTTCGATCCGCCGGTTGGCGAAGGCGGGCAGCAGGTGGGCGTTGAGGACCGAGCGGTTGTCTGACAGCGTCGAGGGCTTCCAGTCGCGGTCGCGCACGCCCCACGCCAGCCAGCTCTCGGCGGCGAGGTCAAACGTGATTCCGGTGCGGACCTGGTCCTTGGCGCCGCGGCGCGCGTCGGTGAGGATCGCCTGCAGCGCGGACTCGGCGTCCTTCTCACGCAGGTAGCCCGGCGGCGGCGAGCCCTTCTCGAGCCACACCAGGCCGAGCTTGTCCTGGTGAAAGACGCCCTCGGCGTCGCGCCACTTCGCATACCACGTCGAGCGTCGCTTGCCGCGGCGCAGGCGGACATGGCCGGAGACCGATCGGGAGGCGAGAGGAGCTGCTGACGGCATTGCTCAAGTCTAGCGGAGCGACCGGCGTTTTTGTCTCCGTTTTTGTCTCCGAACAGCTCCGCCCAATCGGAGGTAACTCGAAGAATACCCGCTAAAACGCTGCTTTTGGAGGCGCTTGCTGCGGCCAGTGGCTGTCTACGGAACCGAAGGTCAGAGGTTCGAATCCTCTCGGGCGCGTCCGAAAAATACCTGTAAATCCCGTCAGTTTGCGAGGCTTGCGAGCGGCGCCAGCGTGTAGACCCAGCCCGACAGCGCGCCGGCGAGCTCGGCCACCCCCGAGCTGACCAGCCGCGAGGAACGTGTGGCGCTCACGCCGCG
This sequence comes from Solirubrobacterales bacterium, assembly GCA_038327685.1. Lineage (GTDB taxonomy): Bacteria > Actinomycetota > Thermoleophilia > Solirubrobacterales > Solirubrobacteraceae > DASQFQ01. Next base: position 107 of record JBBQLH010000093.1, on the reverse strand, counting down.
ATCTCCTTCGTCGCGCGCTGGACCGGCTGCTGGGCGCCGGTTCGGCGGTACTCGCGGCGCCCGTGGATGTTCTGGTAGGCCCACAGGAGCGCCGCGACGCTGCCGCG
>JBBQLH010000092.1:0-17302 GCA_038327685.1 Solirubrobacterales bacterium | reverse complement strand
GCCCACTGCTGCACTCCGACCACCCTGGTCCTCCCGAGCTCGCTCTGCGCAAACGAACCCAGGCTCCGCGGACCCCCGGACGATCAGGGTCCAGTTTTCAACCGGCGCAGGTGGTCCAGTTTTCACCCGGCGCCGACAGTCAACGCTCTTTAGGCGCACAAGGCCCGAAGCGCCGGCCTCCGCGTCTCCCCGAGGATGGACATGCACTCGATCCCTGCTGATTAGCAGAGCGCCATCACCCTCGGCTGCAAGCCGGAGTGACTGGGCCCATATCACGAGGTCTCGCATTTCATCGGACTTCGACTCCGGCGGGTGCGGAGCTTCGTGCAACGACGCACGCCGATGCGCATCCGCGAACTCATCGACAGTCGGTTCGGCCTCGGAGACGGTGACCCCGGAAGCGGCGATGATCGCAACAAGGTCGGGCTCCTCGATTAGCGTCTCCGGCTCTTGGCGGCTATACGTGACTCCATGTGAGTCGAGAAGCTCGTAGGCCGCGGTCAGCCGCTGTCTCGCTGATTCCGCCATCTCGCGCTGGTGCCTATCGAACTCGAGACGAGCCGTTTGTGGAATCACGATCTCGTGTCCTCGCTCCCTGCAAGCGTCGAAGAGCTCCATGAGCGAGCGGCTCAGTTGGTCGCGGACCACTGAGCCCGAGTGATTCAGGATGACTTTCAAGCCGTTGCCCCCCGCTGCACTGCGGCGCCGTCTACTGGTCTCGTCGCCGCTGGATGCGGTTCCTGAATCTACTCAGTTCAAGGTTGGCCCATCGCTCCGGGTCGGGGCTACGACGCCCGCCTCGGTCCCTCTGCACGGCCGAGCATTGAAGTGCAAGTGCGTGCCGCTTTGGTGTTGATCTTGAGCATCTTGAGATTAGGACCTAGTGCTGGCTACTGCGTTGCGCGGGTCCTGAGCCTTGACAAGTCCAAGAGGCGGAATCCTCCTGATGGGCTTGGGGCGGTGACCGTGGCTTGCTGGGTTGAGGGGTTCTTGTTTGGTGGCAGCACGCAGTCTCTACGCCGCACGTTGCCGCTGTGACGCCCGAAGCAGCGGCTGGTACCGATCTGTAGCAATTCCGGGCGACCGTGATTTGGGTACCGATCGGTAACAAGGTGCGCCACAGCATAGCTCTGGTACCGATCGGTACCAACAAACAGGCTTGTGCGCTACTGTTACCGCTCGGTACCATGCATTCCTCTTCCGCCACAGAAGTCTTTGGGCAGCGCATACGTGATCGACGGCAGCGCCTTGGCCTGAGCCAGAGCGCGCTGGCCGATGTGGTCGGTGTGAATCGCCGAGTCATCGGCGAGCTCGAGCGTGGTAAGCCGTCGGTGCAGCTGAACATTGCCTTGCGGGTTGCGGAGGCGGTCGGACTTGATGTAGCGCTACGTGAGCGCGCTCAATGACCAAGCTCGTCGTATGGATGGCGACCCGGCGAGTCGGAGACCTAATCCGGAAGCCCAACGGCAACCTTCAATTCCGCTACGACTCGGACTATGACGGTCCTCCAATCTCTCAGGCGCTGCCGCGGCAGAGCGAGGCGCACGGGCACAAAACGGTGCGGGCAGTCTTCGGCGGCCTCCTCCCAGAAGGGGACGTCCGCGAAGTGCTCGCTCGCAACCTCGGGATCTCTGAGGCCAACGATTACGGCCTGTTGGAGGAGGTCGGTGGTGACGTTGCCGGCGCGATCACCCTGCTTCCCGACGGCATTGAGCCCCCCACCGAACCGACTTCTGACGCGCTGGACGACGAGCAACTCGCCCGACTACTCAGCGAGCTGCCCAAGCGTCCATTGGCCGCCGACGCTGGAGAAGGCATCCGACTCTCGCTGGCGGGAGCGCAGCCGAAGGTTCCGGTCATCATCGACGACGATGGGCGGATGGCCCTTCCGACAAACACGGCCGCCCCGACAACGCACATCCTCAAGCCTGAGCCCACGCGATTTCCTGGCCTAGTCGACAACGAGGCTTTCTGCATGGCGCTCGCACGTGAGTGCGAGCTGCCGGTCGCCCAGATCACGAAGGCCCAGACGACGTCGGGAGGTCGGTTCCTGATCGTCGAGCGCTACGACCGAGACCTGACCTCTGATCCAATCCGGAGATTGCATCAGGAGGATTTCTGCCAGGCGCTCGGCCTGCCGGCGGACAAGAAGTACCAGCAGGAGGGCGGACCGACCGTCGTGCAGTCCGCGGAGCTAATCCGCCGCTGCACGCCCATCCCCGCGCAGGAGCTTCCGCGGCTGATCCGGGCGCTGGCGTTCAACTGGATCGTCGGCAACTGCGACGCGCACGGAAAGAACTACTCGCTGCTCTATGACCAAGGCGCGCCGACCCTCGCTCCGCTCTACGACATCGTGAGCACCGTTGTCTACCCCGAGCTGACGACGCGGCTGGCCATGAGCATCGACGGAGCGAGGCACCTCAAGGAGGTCGACGCCAAATCCTGGGTAGCGCTCGCTGGAGATGCCGGGTATCGGCCGGCGTTCGTGACGAAGACTGTGAACGATTCACTCGAGCGCGCCGCCGTCGAGGCAGCGGTCCTGGTCGAGACGGAAGAGCACGACAACGACACCGCCCGCCAAATCAACGAACGCATCCAGCGCATCGCCGGCCGATAGCAATCCAGGGTCATATGAGCGCGCGGCGGTACTTGCGCACTGCCCCAAGCCACCGCTCGACCTGATGTGGAGGTCGGTTTGTCAAGGGGGCGTGCGGTGTCGTCGTCCTGGGTTGGGCGTTGTGGGTCGGCTTGTGGCGGGTGGTGTTCCCGGGGCGGCGCGAGCGGGCTCAGCGGTTCGGCGGCGATGCCAGGCTGATATTCGAGGGCTGGGTCCCTCATGACCCTGTGTTCGTCGCGGTCCGCGGTCTAGAAGCGGGCGCTGCCACCGTCCGGGGGTGTTGGTGGTTGCCGATAGTCGAATCGCGGACTGCTCGTCGCGACGAGCGTGAGGCCCGTGGGTCTCGCGCGCGCCCCGGCAGCACCGGGTCGCGCGGGGATGTTGGCGGGGTTTAGGTCAGGGTGGCGGCCTCCCAGCAGAACGCGGCGAGCTCGCGGGCGCAGGCGATCGCGACGACACCGGCGGGCTTGCGTCGCTGCAGGCGCAGGACCTGCCAGCGCTGGTGTAGGCGTCGCTGCGCGCGCCATGAGACTCGATCGCGCGGGGGTCCTGGCCGGCTTGACGGCGGGCCAGGCCGTCGCCGACGGCGGTTGGTGGCGGTAGTGGTGGGCGGCTTTGACCAGCAGCCGGCGGGCGTGGATCGACCCGGCCTTGGTGATCGAGCCGTGGCGGCGCTTTCGGTCGGAGGTGTGTTCGGTCGGGACGATCCCGAGGAACCCGGACAGCTGCTTGGGCCGGAAACGGTGCCAGTCGCCGACCTCGGCGCACAGTCCGGCGGCCGACAGCGTGTCGATCCCTCGCAAAGCAGCGCAGGGTGGCGATCGTCGGGGCGTGGCGGCTGTCGGGGATGACCTGCTCGAGCGCGCAGCTCAGCGCCGCCCGGCGAGCGACGAGCATCTCGACCCCCGACAGGTAGTCGACGAATACGGCCTGCGAGCAGACGTCGTCGAAGCGCAGGCTGCGCAACCACCGCAGGTGCGCCTGGGTCCACGTCGACCCTGGGCCGCTCCATCGCAGGTCCCGGCGCAGCAGCATCGTGCCGAGCCGGTGGCGAGCGCGCATCAGATCGCCGCGGCAGTCCTCGATCGCGCGGATCACGTCACGGAACTGCTCGTCGGCGACGCTCGGCACAAACGCGAAGCGCAGCTCGCCGGCCGCCAACAGGCGCGCGAGGCGCTCAGCGTCGCGTTGATCGGTCTTGACGCGGTCACCCGACGCGCGCGGAACCTTGCCCGCGGCCACGACGCGCACGTCGATCCCGCGCTCACCCGCGACCCGAGCCAGCCCAAACCCCGTCGGCCCAGCCTCATAGACCGCGCGGACCGGGCCGGGCAGCGTCGCGAGGAACTCGACGACCTCGCTCGGAACCATCCGCAGTGCGTGCACGGCCGCCACCTGCACGCAGTCCTGCGGCCGCTGGGCGCCGACCACCGCACGATCGCCCCACTCGAGAAGGCGCCGATTTGCAGGGAAAACATGTCCGGAAGCGAACCGGACCGAGGCATTGTGGGACAAAAGAAGGTAATTGTGTTGCAGAGTGGGGCAGAGTGGGGTAGCTTCCCGCTTGTACAGCCGGTCCGGGGTGGCGGGGCTCCTCCCACTCCGCCACCTCGGATCGACTCGACTTCCCGGACCTCCGGACCACATGCGCCTTGGCCTTCAACGGCAACTTCGAACACACGCTCGACGCGAAGCACCGGCTCACCGTGCCGTCGAAGTTCCGCGCGCAATTGGCGGGCTCGGTGTTCCTCGTGAAGGGCGTGGATCGCTGCATCAGCGTGTATCCCGAATTGACCTATTCGGCGATGACGGCCGCAGCCGTCGCCGGGCTGAACCCGTTCTCGCCCGAGGCGCGCGAGCTGCGGCGCTTCTTCCATGGCAACGCGGCCGACGTGGAGCTCGACACGGCGGGTCGCGTGATGCTGCCGCCGGGGCATCGCGAGCACGCCGGCATCGATCGTCAGGTGATGATCGTGGGCGCGGGCGACTCGCTCGAGCTCTGGGATCTGGACGCCTGGCAGACCTACGACACCGACCTCACGGCGCGGGCCGCTGAGCTCACATCGTCTCTTGGCCATCCTGCTTGACATGCCACGTACTCACGTCCCCGTCCTCGCCGGGGAGCTGATCGAGGCGCTCGACCCGCGCTCGGGCCAGGTCGCCGTCGACTGCACGGTCGGCGCGGGCGGCCACGGCCGCCTCGTGGCGGACCGCCTCGGACCCGCCGGCCTGCTCGTCGGCATCGATCGCGATCCGCTCGCGGAGGAGGCGTTCGCGGCGCTCGCCGCCGAGGTCTCCTGCCGCACGCGCTTCCTCCGCGCCGACTTCGCGCACGGCCTCGAGACGCTGCGCGACGAGGGCTTCGAGGCCGACCTCGTCTACCTCGACCTCGGGATGTCCTCGATGCAGGTCGACACGCGCGAGCGCGGCTTCTCCTATGCCTACGACGCCCCGCTCGACATGCGGATGGACCCGGCGCAGGAGCTCACGGCGGCCGAGGTCGTCAACACGTGGGAGCGCCGCCAGCTCGCGCGCACCCTGCGGGAGTACGGAGAGGAGCGCTACGCCGAGCGGATCGCGCGCGAGATCGTCCGCCGCCGCGAGCTCGGCCCGCTGGCCACGACCTTCGAGCTCGTCGACGCGATCACCGCCGCCATCCCGGCGCCGGCGCGCTTCGGCGGCGGCCATCCGGCCAAGCGCACGTTCCAGGCGATCCGGATCGCGGTCAACGCCGAGCTCGACCAGCTCGACGCCGCGCTGCCGCTGGCGTGGCAGGTCCTGCGCCCCAACGGCCGGCTGGCGGCGATCTCCTTCCACTCGCTCGAGGATCGGCGCGTCAAGCGCTTCCTCGCCGACCGCGCGCGCGGCTGCATCTGCCCGCCCGACCTGCCCGTCTGCGGCTGCGGTCGCACGCCGGAGGCCGAGCCCGTCTTCCGCCGTTCGGTCGCCGCGACACCCGGCGAGGTGGCCGAGAACCCGCGCGCGAAGTCCGCCCGCCTGCGCGCCGCTCGCAAGCTCGCCACGGGGAGTCCCGCCTGATGGCCGCCGCCACCGCCCGCGAGCGCCACTCCGCGCGGACGCGCATCCCGCACGCGCCCGCGCGCCCGCAGCGGCGCGTGTCCGGGCCGGTGGCCCGCCCGCAGGCCGTCCCCGCGCCGCGCGTCGGCACCGGCGTCTTCGAGCGCCTGCGCGCGCTGCCCGACCATCGCGTCATTGACCGCTTGCTGCGCGGGCGCGTGTGGATCTGCTTCGTCGGCCTCGCGCTGATGGGGATCGTCGCGATGCAGGTGTCGCTGCTGAAGCTCAACTCCGGCATCAGCCGCGCCGTCGAGACGGCCGCGACGCTCGAGCGCCAGAACTCCGACATGGAGGCGCAGATCGCCCGCCTCGCCTCCGGCGAGCGGATCCGCGCCGCGGCCGACAAGGACGGCATGGTCACGCCCGCCGCCGGCGAAGTGCACTACCTGCGCGTGCGCAACGGCGGAGACGCCGCCCGCGCCGCCCGCCGCATGCGCGCGCCGAGCGACGCCGCGCGCGAGCTGATGGCCAACGCCGGCGTCGTGCCCGGATCGCTGGTCGCGACGACGGTGACCACGACGACGGCCGCATCAACGACCACCACCGCCGCCGCCCCGGCGGCGACGCCGGCGCCCACACCCGCGGCGGTCACGCCGGCGCCCACGGCCGCCCCCGTTCAGCAGGCACCCGCCACCACCGCCCCGAGCTCGGGCGGCACCGTCGCCGCGGCCCCAACCCCGCCCCAGGGCTAGCGCCCCGTGCGGCTGATCGAGCGGCGGATCGGCCTCCTCTTCGCGGTCTTCCTGGCTCTGCTCGCGCTCGCCGGCGTGCGCGCCGGCTGGCTCGGCGTCGTGCGCGCCGACGCGCTGCGCAAGGTCGCCGCGACGCAGCAGGAGGCGAAGGTCACCGTCCCGGCCGAGCGCGGCGCGATCACTGATCGCAACGGGATCGAGCTCGCCGTCTCCCAGCCCGCGACGACCGTCGCCGCGACGCCCTACCTGGTCAAGGATCCGGCCAAGGTCGCCGCCAAGCTCGCCCGCCCCCTGCGCACGCCAGAGGCCGAGCTGCTCAAACAGCTCACGCGCCGCGACACCGGCTTCGCCTACCTCGCCCATCGCGTCCCAGCCATCCGAGCGCGCAGGGTCGAGGGGATGAAGATCGCCGGGCTCGAGTTCATCCCGGAGCACCTGCGCACCTACCCGCGCGACTTCCTCGCCTCCCAGCTGCTCGGCGGCGTCGGGTCCGAGGGCACGGGCCTGTCGGGGCTCGAGTACTCGCTCGACCCGCTCCTGCGCGGCCGCGACGGCGAGCGGCGGCTGGTCAAGGACGCGCTCGGCGAGGCGATCGAGCTGCGCGAGACGCGCCGCGAGAAGCCCGGCTCCCAGGTGACGCTCACGATCGACGAGGCGATCCAGGACAAGGCCGAGGAGGTCCTCGCGGACGTCGGCCAGACCTGGCAGCCGCACGCTGCCACCGCGATCGTCATGGATCCCCGCACCGGCGCGCTGCTCGCGCTCGCGAACTGGCCGCGGGTCGACGCCAACAATCCCGGCCACGCCCCCGACTTCGCCCGTCAGGACCGCGCTGTCGGCGCGACCTATGAGCCCGGCTCGACCTTCAAGCCGTTCACCGTCGCGGGAGCGCTCGAGGACCACAAGGTCACGCCGGACACGAAGTTCAACCTGCCGCCGACGATCCGCCTCTACGACCGCGAGATCGGCGAATCGCATCCACGCGGCCCGGTGACGCTCAGCACGCGCGAGATCCTCGCGCAGTCCTCCAATGTCGGCGCGGTCACGATCGGCCTGAAGCTGGGCGCCAAGCGCTTCGACTACTGGGTCCGGCGCTTCGGCTTCGGCAAGCCGACCGGCACGGATCTCCCGGGCGAGGAGGGCGGCATCGTGCTGCCGCTGGCCAAGTATTCCGGCGCCTCGATGGGCAACCTCCCGATCGGCCAGGGCCTCGCGGTGACCCCGATGCAGATGGCGGTCGCCTACTCGGCGATCGCCAACGGCGGCGTGCTGCGCGCCGCCCACATCGTCCAGCGCGTCAACGGCCGCCCGCTGCCGCCGCACAGGGGCCGCCGCGTCATCGCCGCGTCGACCGCGGCGTCGCTGCGCCAGATGCTCGAGGGCGTCCTCGGCCCCGGCGGCACGGCGACCGGCGCGGCGATCAAGGGTTACCAGCTGGCGGGCAAGACGGGCACGGCCCAGAAGCCCGACCCGGTCACGGGCGGCTACTCGGCGACCAAGTACGTCGGCTCGTTCGTCGGCTTCGCGCCCGCGCGGCGGCCGAAGCTGCTCGTCGCCGTGATGGTCGACGAGCCCAAGGGCGAGATCTACGGCGGCCTGGTCGCCGGCCCGGCCTTCAAGCGCATCACCTCGTTCGCACTGAGCTACCTCAAGATCCCGCCGGGATAGGGCCTGTCTCGGTGGGTCGGCGCCCGGATGCGGCCCCTCCGACCACCGCCCCCTACCGGGACCAGCCCCTAAGGTTCGAAGCGTGGACACGCTTCGCCAGACCCAGACGCACGAGGTCACCAACCAGGCCAGCCCGCTCGAAGGCGTCAACTTCTTCGAGATCGACGTTCCCTTGCGAGAGGCGCTCGAGCGCGAGGGCGGCGGCTGGGCGGTCGACCGGGCGCGCGACACCGGCGCCGTCGCCGGCTCGGCCGAGGCGCAGGAGCACGGCCGGCGCGCCGAGCGCAACACGCCCCGGCTCCAGACCCACGACCGCTACGGGCACCGCATCGACGAGGTCGACCTCGACCCGTCATGGCACTGGCTGCTGCGCGGCGCGGTCGAGCGCGAGATCCACGCGCTGCCGTGGCGCGAGCCGCGCCCGGGCGCGCACGTCGCGCGCGCCGCGCTGATGGCCCTGTGGTCGCAGGCCAACGCCGGCGTCATGTGCCCCGTGTCGATGACCTACTCGGCGATCCCGGCGCTGCGGCGCGACCCCGAGCTCGCGGCGGAGTGGGAGCCGCGGCTGACGCTGCCCGACTACGAGCGCGGCGCGCTGTGCGGGATGGCGATGACCGAGAAGCAGGGCGGCTCGGACGTGCGCGCCAACACCACGCGCGCGGACCCGTTGAGCGACGGCCACTACGAGATCACGGGCCACAAGTGGTTCTGCTCGGCCCCGATGTGCGACGTCTTCCTCGTGCTCGCCCAGGCTCCGGCCGGGCTGACCTGCTTCGTCGTCGAGCGCGGCCCGGGCTTCGAGCTCCAGCGCCTCAAGGACAAGCTCGGCACGCGCTCGCTGCCGTCGTCGGAGGTCGAGTTCCGCGGCGCCGCCGCGCGCCGGCTGGGGGAGGAGGGCCGCGGCGTGGCGACGATCATCGAGATGGTCACCCACACGCGGCTGGACTGCGTGATCGGCTCCGCCGCCGGCATGCGGCGCGGCGTCGCCGAGGCCGTCAACCACGCCCGCGGCCGCGCGGCGTTCGGCGCGCCGCTCGTCGAACAGCCGCTGATGGTCAACGTGCTCGCCGACCTCGCGATCGAGTCCGAGGCCGCCACCGCGACGGCGCTGCGGCTCGCGCGTGCCTACGACGAGGAGGACAACGACCTGCGTCGCTTCGCCACCGCGGTGCTCAAGTACTGGATCTGCAAGCGCGCGGCGCCGCACGCGGCCGAGGCGCTCGAGTGCCTCGGCGGCAACGGCTACGTCGAGGAGAGCCCGCTGCCGCAGCTGCTGCGCGACGCGCCGCTCAACGGCATCTGGGAGGGCTCTGGGAACGTGATGAGCCTCGACGTGCTGCGCGCAATGGGCCGCGAGCGCGAGGGGCTGCCCGCCTTCCTGGCCGAGTGCGAGCTCGCCCGCGGCGGCGACGCGCGACTCGACGCCCACCTCGACGCGTTGCCCGCGACGCTGGCCGAGTTGGGCGGTTCCGAAGCCCAGTGGCTCGCCCGCCGCGCGGTCGAGGACCTCGCGGTCGCCTTCCAGGCGTCGCTGCTCGTGCGCAACGCGCCCGCCCCCGTGGCCGATGCGTTCTGCGCCGGCCGCCTCGGCGAGTCACGCGGCCGCGCCTTCGGGACGCTGCCCGCGGGCATCGACGGGCGCGCGATCGTGGACCGCGCCCTAGTGCCCGCGTAGTCGCGTCAGCTCGATCCGGATCTGCACCGAGTAGCGCTGCGCGAACTGCTCCGGCGTCAGGCCGATGCGTGTCATGTCGTCGGCGTACTTCTCGCGGTAGGCCTCCAGGCGTTCGGCCGGCGGTGCCTCGAAGCTCGCGCGGCCTGAGAGCACGACGATGTCGCCGCCGCGCCCGTCGCCCGCGAAGTTCAGCGACACCCGCGGGTCCGCCTCGATGTTGCGCTGCCGCGCCCCCGGCTGGCTGAACATCACCACGTCGTCCCCGCCGTCCCAGTGGAACCACACCACGCTCGGCAGCGGGCTCCCGCTGGGGGTGACGGTCGTCATCCACACGACGACGTCGTCGCCCAGGTGCGCCGCCACCCGCGCGCCGAACTCCGTGCTCTCGTCGATCTCGATCATGCCGCGTCCCGCCACTCGACGAGCTCGCGCAGCGGACCGAGATCGTAGCCCGTCGGGGTGCCGGAGACGCCCAGGACGAAGTGCGTGACGCCGGCCTCGCGGTACGCGTCCCAGTCCCCGTTCGCCGCGTTCCACGAGCGCTCGACGCTGGCCGGGTCGCGGCCCTCGGCGGCGCAGTGCTCGTCGAGGATCGCGGATTTCTCGTGGAACACCTCCAGGTCGCCGAACGCGTGCCAGATGTCGGCGTGGCGGGCGACGAGCTTCAGCGTGCGCTTGACCCCGCCGCCGCCGATCAGGATCGGGATGTGCTCGCGCAGCGGCGGCGGGTTGAGCCTGCCGAGCCGGTGCTCGATGCGCGGCAGCGCCTGCTCGAGCGCGGTTATGCGCTTCCCGACGGTCCCGAAGTCGTAGCCGTACTCGTCGAAGTCCTTCTGGAACCAGCCGGCGCCGATCCCGAGGATCGCGCGTCCGCCCGAGATGTGGTCGATGGTCCGGTGGGCATCGGCCAGGTACTCGGGGTTGCGATAGGCGTTGCAGATCACCAGCGAGCCGAGCTCGACCCGCTCGGTGACCTCGGCCATCGCACCGAGCACCGTCAGCGCCTCGAAGTGCTTGCCCTCGGGCTCGCCCTGGAGGGGGAAGAAGTGGTCCCAATTGAAGAGGCAGTCGACGCCCAGCTCCTCGGCCTCGGCCCACGCTCGGCGCATCGCGGGCCAATCGGAGTGCTGTGGCTGGAGCTGGGCGGATACGCGCAGTGGAGGCATGGCGCTGCGTCATACGCTTCCGGCGGTGCCGAGTCAAGCGCCGCGCCTCATCACGATCCCGATCAGCCACTACTGCGAGAAGGCGCGCTGGGCGCTCGAGCGCGCGGGCCTGCCCTACCGCGAGGAGCCGCATCTGCAGGCGATCCACTGGGCGCACGTGCGGCGCGCGGGCCGCGGGCGCACCGCGCCCGTGCTCGTGACCGGCGACGAGGTGCTCACGGAGTCCTCGGACATCCTGCGCTGGGTCGACGCCCGCAGCGACCTGCGCCTCTACCCGCCGGGGGCCGCCGCGCTCGAGGCGCGGTTCGACGCCGAGCTCGGCCCGCACGGCCGGCGCTGGATGTACCACCGGATCTTCGCCCGGCCCGACCTCGTCCGCGCGTACGGAGCGACGGGCGTTCCGCGCTGGGAGCGGGCCGTGCTGCCGCTCTTCCTCCCCCTCGTCGAGCGCATCATCCGCCGCTACCTCGACGTGGACGACGACACGGCGGCCGAGTCGCGCGGGCGCGTGCGATCGGTGTTCGACGAGGTCGGCGAGCGGCTGGGCGACGGGCGGCGCTACCTCGTCGGCGACAGCTTCACCGCTGCCGACCTGACCTTCGCCGCGCTGGCGGCCTCCGTGCTCGTCCCGTCGCGCTACGGCGTGCCGCTGCCGCCCGTCGAGGCCCTGCCCGAGCCGCTCGCAGGTGAGGTGCGGGCGCTGCGCGAGCACCCGGCGGGCCGCTTCGCGCTCCGGCTGTACGACCAGGAGCGCCCCTACACTCCGCGCCGATGACGCTGCGCGAGCTGCTCGGCGACGGCCCCGACGCCGAGATCACGGGCCTCGCCTTCGACAATCGCAAGGTCGAGCCCGGCACGCTGTTCTTCTGCGTCCCCGGCTTCACCCGCGACGGGCACGACTTCGCGCCGGACGCGGTGGCGCGCGGGGCGGCCGCGCTCGTGGTCTGCCGCCCGCTCGGGCTCGGCGTGCCCGAGGTGCAGGTCGAGGACATGCGCGCCGCGATGGCGCAGGCCGCCGCGCGCTTCTACGGCGACCCGACCGCAGAGCTGCGGGTCGTCGGGGTGACCGGCACGAGCGGCAAGACGACGACGGCGTGGCTCGTGCGCGCGATGCTCGAGGCGGTCGGCATGCAGTGCGGGCTCCTCGGGACCGTCGCCTCGATCGTCGGCGGCGAGCACCGCGCGATGGAGCGCACGACGCCGGAGGCGATCGACCTCCAGCGCACGTTCCGGGAGATGCTCGACGCCGGCGACGCCGCCTGCGCGATGGAGATCTCCTCGCACGCGCTCGAGCTGCGCCGCGCCGAGGGGATCCACTGCACCGCCTCGGTCTTCACCAACCTCAGCCAGGACCACCTCGACTTCCATCCCGACATGGAGAGCTACTTCCTCGCCAAGCGGAAGCTGTTCGAGATCGACCCGGGCGTGCGGATCGCGGGCGCCGACGACCCCTACGGCCGCCGCCTGGCCGCCGAGTTCCCCGGCACGGTCACGTTCGGGATCGACGAGCAGGCCGACGTGCGCGCGCTCGACGTGCGCCCGGACGCCGCTGGCTCGGATTTCACGCTGCGCACGCCCGAGGGCGAGTGGTCGGTGCGGCTCGGGATGCCGGGGCGCTTCAACGTCCTCAACGCACTCGGCGGGTGGGCGGCGGCACGGGCGCTCGGCGCGGCTCCGGAGCCGCTGCTCGCGACGCTCGCCGAGCCGCCGCGGGTGCCCGGCCGTTTCGAGCCCGTCGACGCGGGTCAGCCGTTCGCGGTCGTGGTCGACTACTCGCACAAGCCGGGGGCGCTCGAGAACGTCCTGCACTCGGCGCGCGCCGTCGCCGAGGGGCGGGTGATCGTCGTCTTCGGCGCGGGCGGCGACCGCGACCGCGGCAAGCGCCCGCTGATGGGGGAGATCGCCGCACGGCTCGCCGACCTGGCGATCGTGACCTCCGACAACCCGCGCTCGGAGGATCCGGAGGCGATCGTCGAGGAGGTCGCCGCGGGGGCGCGCGGCGGCCACGTCGAGCGCGAGGTCGACCGCCGCGCCGCGATCGCCCGGGCGGTCGGGCTCGCGCGGCCCGGCGACATCGTGGTGATCGCGGGCAAGGGCCACGAACAGGGCCAGGAGTTCGCCGACGGCCGCAAGGAGCCCTTCGACGACGTCACCGTCGCGCGCGAGGCGCTGCACCGAGGCGAAGCCGGTGGCGAGGCCCCCGGCCGAGACGGGACGGTGGCGGGCGCGTGAGGCACTGGAGTGTCCAGCGCATCGCCGGCACGATCGGCGGGGAGCTGCTGCGCGTGCAGGCCGGCGGCCGGGCCGCCGGTGGCCCTGCGCGCGCCGTGATCGACTCGCGCGCGGTCCAGCCCGGTGATCTGTTCTTCGGCCTGCCGGGCGAGCAGGTCGACGGGGGCGCGTTCGCCGTCACGGCGCTCGACGCCGGGGCGTGGGGCGTCGTCGTCCAACGCCAGTGGGCCGACGAGCTGCTCGCCGGCGCGGCCGAGGGAGCGGTGATCGTCTCCGATCTGCCGGTGCCCGCGCTCGGCGCGCTCGCGCGCGCCTGGCGGCAGGACCTGGCGGCCTTCGTGATCGCGGTCACGGGCTCGGCCGGCAAGACCTCCACCAAGGACCTGATCGCGGCGATGATCACGCCGCACCGCAGGGTCGCCGCGTCGCGCGAGAACTTCAACACCGAGATCGGGCTGCCGCTCGAGGTGCTCGCGGCGCCGTTCGGCACAGAGGTGCTGGTGCTCGAGCTGGCGATGCGCGGCGCGGGCCAGATCGCGGAGCTGACCGCGATCTGCGAGCCCGACGTCGGCGTCATCACCAACATCGGCCCGGTCCACCTCGAGCAGCTCGGCTCGCTCGAGGGCATCGCGGCGGCCAAGGCCGAACTGCTCGACGGGATGCGGCCCGGCGCCACCGGCGTCGTGCCCTCCGACGAGCCGCTGCTCGAGCCGTGGCTGCGCGAGGAGCTCGAGATCATCACCTTCGGCCCTGGCGGCGACGTCTACTACGAGGGCTCCTCGTTGAAGGGCGGCGTGGTGCCCGACGCACCGCCGACTCAGCATGTGGTGATCGCGCAGGGCGACCGGATCGAGCTCGAGCTGCCGTTCAACCAGGAGCACAACATGCTCAACGCGCTCGCCGCCGTCGCCGCCGCGCGGGCGATCGGGGTGCATCCGAGCGGGGCGATCGACGTCCGCTTCTCCTCGATGCGCGGCGAGCGCGTCGCGCTGGGGATCGGTGCTCTCGTCATCAACGACTGCTACAACGCCAACCCGCTGTCCATGCGCGCCGCCCTTGACGATCTCGCCTCGCAGCATGCCGAAGGCCGCCGCGTGGCGGTCCTGGGCGACATGCTCGAGCTCGGCCCCGCCGAGCACGAGCACCACCGCGAGATCGGCGCCTACGCGGCGTCCGCCGGAGTCGAGCTGCTGGTGACGGTGGGGCCGCGCGCCGCCGCGATGCTCGAGGAGTTCGACGGCGAGTCGCACGCCCTGGTCGACGCCGGGGAGGCGGCCGCGCTGGTCCCCGAGCTGGTCGGCGCGGGTGACGTCGTGCTGGTCAAGGGCTCGCGCGGCGTCGGGCTCGAGGTCGTCACCGAGGCGCTGCAGGCCGCGGGCTGATGGGCGAAGTGCTGATCGCGGGGACCGCGTCCCTGCTCATGTGCATCTTCCTGTCGCCGCAGTTCATCTCGTTCCTGCGCGCGCGCGAGTTCGGCCAGCACATCCGCGAGGAGGGCCCGCAGGAGCACCACGCCAAGGCCGGCACGCCGACGATGGGCGGGATCATCATCTTCACGGCGATCGCGGTGCCTTTCCTGTTGCTCACGTCGTTCACGCCACGGGCGGTCGGCGTGTTCGGCGTCGCGCTCGCGTGCGCGCTCCTGGGCTTCGCCGACGACTTCACGAAGATCGTCAAGCGGCGCTCGCTCGGGCTGCGCGCCCGCACGAAGCTGATCGCCACGATCGTGATCTCGATCGGCCTGTGGCTCGTCGCCACCCGCTGGGCGGATCTGCCCGACACCGTCGACCTGCGCATCATCGACGCCCGCGTCGATCTCGGCTACCTGTATCCCGTCTTCATCTACATCGTGCTGGCGGGCACGACGTCGGCGGTCAACCTCACCGACGGCCTCGACGGCCTCGCCGCGGGCTGCGCGGCGATCGTCCTGCTCGCCTACATCGCGATCACGTTCACGACGCGCCAGTTCGACCTCGCGCTCGTCGCTTCGTGCCTCGTGGGCGCGTGCGTCGGCTTCCTGTGGTTCAACTCGTTCCCGGCGTCGATCTTCATGGGGGACACGGGCTCGCTCGGCCTCGGCGGCGCGATCGCGGGGCTCGCGGTGATGACCAAGACGGAGGTGCTGCTGGTGATCCTCGGCGGGATCTTCGTGATCGAGGCGCTGTCCGTCCTGATCCAGGTCGCGTCGTTCCAGGCGTTCCGCAAGCGCGTCTTCCTGATGGCCCCGATCCACCACCACTTCGAGCTGCGCGCGTGGTCGGAGACGAAGATCATCCTGCGCTTCTGGATCGTGGCCTCGGTCTGCAGCGCGATCGGCTTCACGCTGTATCAGCAGTCGCTGACTTAGGGCGGGGCGCCGCGAACGGCAACTGCGCTGGGTTAGGGAGTGGGTTTCCGGGCGGCCCCGGTCCACGGTCCTGCCCTGGTGACTCATACGGCCCCCTAGGCAGGATCGTGGCCGCCGGGCCGCCCGGAACCCACTCCTCACCGGCCGCTGTTGACGTTCGCCGGCCCGGCCGCGATCGACGAACGCACGCCGCGCCCAAATCGCACCACCCTCGTTCCAGCTTCGTGACAAATCACCCGCACAGGGCCATATTCGGGATCCACCCCGTAGCGTCGGCGGCCCGTGACATCGACAAGAGGAGAACCTCATGGATCCCGACCGGCTCGACGAGGTCGTCGCCGCCATTCCGCCCGGCCGCTGGATGAGCTACGGACACGTGGCCCACGCCGCGGGCGGCACCGACCAGCACGCCCGCGCGCTCAACCAGCGCTTCATCCGCTCGGCGACGCCGGGGGCGCACCGCGTCCTCAAGGGCGACGGCAGCGTGGGAGGGACCGCCCTCGGCGACCCGGGGGAGGTGCGCCGCCGCCTCGAGTCCGAGGGGCTCGAGTTCACGGGCGGCCGCGCCGACCCGGAGGCGCGGCTGCGCCCCACCCCGGCCGACGAGCCCGCGGCCGAGCCCGCGCCGAAGCCGCGTCGCAAGGGCGCCGGCAGGAAGGTCGCCGCCGCCGCCTGACCCTCCGACACAATGGCCGCGTGCTCCCGCGGCCGCCGCTCCCACCTGGTCCCTACCTCGTCGTGGGGCTGGCCCGCTCCGGCGTTGGGGTCGCGCTCGCGCTGCGCGGCCGCGGTGCGGCCGTGGCCGGCTGCGATGCCGGTCCGGTGTCGCCCGAGCGCCGGGCGGAGTTGGAGGCGGCGGGCGTGGCGGTCCACGCCGGCACGTCCGGGCTCGAGCTGCTCGCGGCGGCCGGCACGGTGGTCAAGAGCCCCGGGGTGCCGGCGCAGGCGCCGGTCGTGGCCGCCGCGCGGGAGGCCGGGCTGGCCGTGGTCGGCGAGCTGGAGATCGGCTGGCGGCTCGTGCCCAACGAAACGATCGCGGTGACCGGCTCGAACGGCAAGACGACGACGGTGGAGCTGATCGGGCACCTGCACCGCACCGCCGGCCAGGCCGCGGAGGTCGTGGGCAACGTCGGGACGGCGCTGTCCACGCTCGCCGACGCCGGGCTGCCCGATGCGACGACGATCGTGTGCGAGGCGTCGTCGTTCCAGCTCGAGGACACCGAGCGCTTCGCGCCCGACGCGGGCGTGCTGCTCAACCTCGCCGAGGACCATCTGGACCGCCACGGGACGTTCGACGCCTACCGCGCGGCCAAGCTGGAGGTGTTCGCCCGCCAGCCGCTCGGCACGGTCGCCGTCGCGCCGGAGGAGCTCGCCGCGGACGGATTGCCGGGGGAGGCCGAGCGCGTGTGGTTCGGGACCGGCCCGACGGCCCGCCTCGCGGCCCGGGACGGCTCGCTCTGGTGGGACGCGGAGCGCCTCGTCGACTTCGAGGAGATCCGGCTGCGCGGCCCCCACAACGTCCAGAACGCCATGGCGGCGGCGGCCGTCACGCTCGCCCGCGGCATGGCCCCCGAGGCGGTCCGCGAGGGGCTCGCGAGCTTCGCCGGCGTCGCGCACCGGCTCGAGGAGATCGCGACGCTCGACGGGGTGCTCTACGTGAACGACTCGAAGGCCACGAACGTCGCCTCGGCGGTGGCGGGGCTCGCGTCCTTCGCCGGCGGCGTGCACGTGATCCTCGGCGGCCGCGGCAAGGGCGGCGACTACGCGCCGCTCGCCGCGGCGGTGGCCGAGCGCGCCCGCGCCGCCTACCTGATCGGCGAGACGGCG
>JBBQLH010000091.1:0-17343 GCA_038327685.1 Solirubrobacterales bacterium | reverse complement strand
GACTGACCCATCGACCATCACCTCACCGACCACCAGGTCGCGGACCCAGATAAGGCCGGGCATCCACGGAGCCGCCAAGCCCACCACCGAACGCAACCACTCCCCGCCACGGCACTTGACACGGGCCCCAGTTCAGATAAGCGGCAGTCGTGTCGACGGTCGGCCACCGACCGCGTTTGCGAGAATGCGGCAGTCGTGCTGCCCGGGGTCCTTACGTCTGGCGCGATCCGGATCGGTGGAGCTGGACGGTCGGCGAAGAGGGTCGGGTGCGAGCAGTCCGCGAGGTGATGCAGGTGCGGGACGTCGCGGCGGCGCCCCGCACCGGATCACGAGGGTCATGACCTCACCAGCTCTGTTCGCCGACCACCTGCCGGGTGGCGATGTTCAGGCGGTTCCAGAGGTTGACCAACGCGATGTCGAGCACGAGCGCGCCGAGCTGCTCCTCGTCGAAGTGCTCGGCGGCGGCGTCCCAGATCGCGTCAGGTACCTGGTCGGCCCGGTCGGCGAGGCGGGTCAGCGCCTCGGTGAGGGCGAGCGCGGCGCGTTCGGCTTCGCTGAAGTACGGGGTCTCGCGCCAGGCGCCAACGGCGAAGACGCGCTCCTCGCTTTCCCCGACCTTGCGCGCTGCCTTGGCGTGCATGTCGACGCACACGCTGCAGCCGTTGATCTGGCTGGCGCGCAGGTGCACGAGCTCCTGGCTGATCGGCACGCGGGCGCGGCTGATTGTCTTCGCCACCGCGCTGAGCGCGTCCATCGCGCCGGCGACGGCGAAGGCGGGGTTGGTCATGCGGGCGGTCATCAACATGGGGCTCTGGCTCCCTTGTCACATCGGTTGGTTGACGTCGGTCACCTCCTTGACCGACCGAATCGCGAGGATGTGACGAGATGGATGTATTCGAGGTGCACCGCCCTCATCTGCACGCCGTGGCCACGCGGCTCCTGGGCTCGCGGGCGGAGGCCGACGACGCGCTGCAAGAGGCGTGGATCCGCGTCGACCGCGCCGACCACAGCGACGTGGACAACGTCGCCGGCTGGTTGACAACGGTGGTCTCGCGCGTGTGCCTGACGATGCTCGACGCGCGCAAGCGCCGTCGCGAGGAGGCGTTGGAGGCTGGGCGGCTGCCCGACCCCGTCATCACGCGGGCGGACGACGCCGCGCCCAACCCTGAAAGCGAAGCGCTGGCCGCGGACGGGATCGGCGCCGCGCTGCTCGTCGTGCTGGAGACGCTGGGGCCGGCGGAGCGCCTGGCGTTCGTCCTCCACGACATCTTCGCGGTGCCGTTCGATGACATCGCGCCCATCGTGGACCGGTCGCCGGACGCGGCGCGCCAGCTGGCCTCACGGGCACGGCGCCGCGTCCACGGCGCGGACCGCGACGCGCCCACCGCCCACCGGAAGGTCGTCGACGCGTTCCTGGCCGCCGCTTACAGCGGCGACTTCGAAGGCCTGCTGGCCGTGCTCGACCCCGACGTTGTGCTTCACGCTGACGACGGCAGCGGCGCGTTGCAGCTCGTCAAGGGCGCTCGGGAGGTGGCGACTCGCGCCCAGTTCTTCTCGGCCCACCGCGTGGCGCACCCGGCGATGATCGATGGCGCGTCCGGCTTCGTCGCCACCGAGGCCGGCGAACCGGTCTCGGTGCTCGCCTTCACCATCGTCGACGGCCGGATCACGGCGATCGACGCGCTGCAGGGGCCAACCCGGCTCGCCGGACTGGGCCTCGAGGCCTTCGTCGCGGACCCGGTGATCAACCGACGCCGCTAGCGCTCGTCGCGCAAATCGCAACTCGCGGCGCCGGCACAACCAAGTGGCGGTTCCAGGCGATGTCGCGGAGCGGGCGCGCCTGAGCGTCCGCCAGGCGCAGCGCGCGCAGCTGAACCACATCGAGCCCGCGGCGATTCGCGAGCGTGCGCAGAGCAGCGAGCTGGGCATCGCTCGGACGTTCGCGGTTCGTTCGGCGCCCTGTTCAGGCGGCTTTCACGGCTATGTCGAAGCCGAAGCGGCTGTCTCTACATAAGCTGCACAAGAGATGCCTCAGGTTCGCTTCCCCGGAGAGTCGCCCGAGCACCGGCGAGCGCGCGCGCTGCGCGCCCGCGTGGACGACCTGCGCGGCGCGCGGCAGCGCATCATCGACGCCGCCGACGCCGAGCGCCGGAGGATCGAGCGCGACCTCCATGACGGCGCCCAGCAGCGGATGGTCGCCGTGGCCCTCACGCTCGGTGCCGCCGAGGCGCGGTTGGCGAGCGATCCCGCGAGCGCGGGCCTCCTGATCGCCCAGGCTCGCGAGGACGCCCAGCTCGCCGTGAAGGAGCTGCGCGAGATCGCGCGCGGGATCCACCCCGCGCTGCTCAGCGACCGCGGGCTCTGCCCGGCGCTCGAGGCGATCGCCGCGCGCGCTCAGGTGCCGGTGGAGGTTACGGGCGGGCCGGTGGGCGACCTCGGCGAGGCAGTCGAGGCCGCCGCCTACTTTGTCACCGCCGAGGCGCTGACCAACATCGCGAAGTACGCGCACGCCAACGAGGCGTTCGTTCACGTCTCCGTCGAGGACGAGTGCCTCCACGTGGAGATCCGCGACGACGGCGTCGGGGGCGCGGAACTGTCCCCGGGGGGCGGCCTCGACGGACTGCGCGATCGCGTCGACGCGCTCGACGGGCGGTTCGAGGTGGACTCCCCGCCGGGCGGCGGCACGAGGGTCACCGTCGAGATTCCACTAGCGCGCCCCTGACGCGGCGACCGAGAGCACGGGCGGCAGGTGCGTCGCCACGTCGAACCAGCTCGACCCCGCGTCGGCCGACCCGAACAGCGCTCCCGACGTCGCACCGCAGTAGAGCTCGAGCGCATCCCCTTCGCCCACCGAGTCAAACGCCTCGCGCAGAATCGTGAGGTAAGCGTGCTCGGCCGGGAGGCCGTCGCCACGAGGCGTCCAGGTCGCGCCGGCGTCCCGAGTCTCATACACGCGCAGGCGCCCGTCGGGCGTCACGCGGTCGATGTCGGCCGTCAGCGGGATCACGTAGGCGCTGTCGGCATCGGCGGGGTCGATGGCGAGCGGGAAGCCGAAGTCCGACGGCAGGCCGGGGGCGATGTCCGACCACGACTCGCCGGCGTCGTCGGAGCGATAGACCCCGCCGTGAAACTGCATGAACATCCGCTCCGGCTGCGCCGGCGCGCGCCGCAGCCGGTGCACGCAGAGCGCGACCTCATCTTCGGCCGGTAGGTCGTCCGGGAGGTAGCGCGCGACGATGCCCTCGTTGCCGCTGTGCCAGCTGGCGCCTCCGTCGTCAGTCAGCCACACGCCGGCGGCGGAGATGCCGATCGCGAGCCGGTCCGGGTCGCCGGGCCATGTCGCGATCGAGTGCAGACACAGGCCACCCGCGCCCGGCTGCCACTTCGACCGACTGGGATGCTCCCACAGGCCGCGGTTGAGGCTGAAACTCACGCCGCCGTCGCGGCTCTCGAGCAGTGCGCCCGGGTCGCCGCCGGCGTACACGGTCCCGTCGGCCTCGCCGGGGACGATCACCCAGACCCGCTCGAGCGCCGCGTCGCCACCGGCGGGCAGCGCGACGCCCTCGGCCTGCTCCCAGTCGCCGGCGGGATCGTCGGCGTACCAGATCTTCGGACCGTAGAACGGCGAGGTGACAGAGGCCAGCACGCGGCCGGAGCGTCGGTCGCGCAGCGCGTACTCGACCGGCTCTCCGGCGAACGCCCGCGCGGTCACGTCGAACGGCGCGCCCGGCTCGCCGGCGAGCACGAACAGTCCCTTCTTCGTCCCGACGAGCAGCTCCGTCACCGGCATCCTCCCGACAGCGCCGGTAGGACATCGAC
Organism: Solirubrobacterales bacterium; assembly: GCA_038327685.1. Lineage (GTDB taxonomy): Bacteria > Actinomycetota > Thermoleophilia > Solirubrobacterales > Solirubrobacteraceae > DASQFQ01. The sequence continues at coordinate 13,524 of JBBQLH010000091.1, read as the reverse complement.
CAGGTCGTCGGCGTCGACGCGCGTGTCCTGACCGCCGAGCTCGCCGTTCACGAACACGTTGATGTGGCGCCGGAGCAGGCCGCGCTCGTCGAGGATCCAGCCCTGCGCGGCGGGGTGCGCGCGCTCGAGCTCGAGCAGCAGCTCTCCGACCGATCCGCCCTCGATCGCGTGCTCGGAGCGATTTCCGGCCCGGCCTTTGAGTGGTCCGCGCACGCGCACGATTGGCATTGCCAGATCCTAAGCGAGGCAAGCCTAGTCCGGGCCCTCCTCGCCGATCCGTGGGCCGACGCGCTTGACCTCGGGGATCGGCTGCAGCGCCCAAGGTCGACGTATAAATGGTCGTCGAGATCTGGGGCGCTCTGCAGCAATCGGTGCAGAGTCGTGATCGCGTCACGAACGGGTTGCCCATCCACCTCGAACGGGTTGCCCATCCACCTCGGGCTCCGCCCCGCCTCGGGTGTTCAGGCGAGATTCATGCGCGGTCGGAGACGCTTGATCGAGCCCGGTTCCGCGTAGCGCAGTCGAGCCGGCTCGACGCCCTCCCGATCGAGTCCGCCGGATCGGGCGCACTCCATCGACACCGAGAGGACACCTTGTGAAGCTGCTTCGGGCCTTTGTGATCGTCGCGTTACTGCTCCCTGTCACCTCGGCTTCGGCGGCGGTGCCGCGCTTCGGGCATACGTTCTTGATCGTCGGCGAGAACACGAGCTACTCGCAGGTGACGACCAAGCATGCGCCGTACCTGACGCGCACGCTGCGCCCGAAGGGCGCATGGCTGACCAACTACCGCACGTTTACGAAGTCGAGCAGCCTCGGCCAGTACATCGCCATGGTCTCGGGGCAGTTCACGCGCTGCGAGGCCAACAATGCACTGCCCGCGCACTGCCACCAGGGCCGCCCGAACCTGTTCGCCCAGCTCGCCGCGTCCGGTCGCAGCTGGCGCGATTGGCAGGAGTCGATGCCGAGGCCCTGCTACCGCACCGACGCCGGCACGCCGTCGCGCCACAACGAGTACGGCGCCCACCACAATCCCGCGCTCTACTTCACCGGGTTGCGCGCCTCCTGCCGCGCGGACAGTCTTCCGATGGGCGGCACCGGCGCGAAGGCCACCGGGGCGTTCGACGCGGCGCTTGCCACCGGTGACATCGGCAACTTCAACCTCGTCGTTCCGAATGACTGCGAGAATGGCCACGACCCGTGCGGCGGCGATCCGGTCCGCCACTTCGACGCCTACCTCGCGCGCGAGATCCCTCGAATCGAGTCCTCGCCCGCCTTCGGCCACGACGGAGTGATCGTCGTCACGTGGGACGAGGGCGCCGACCCCCCGAACGACCCCGGTCACGTCGGGGCGCTCGTCCTCGGCCCGCTGGTTCGCCCGGGAATCGTCGATCGCGCCCGCCACACCCACTACGGCCTCGAGCGCACCCTGGCCGCCGGTTTCGCGGTCGCGCCGCTGGCCCGCGCCAAGCATGCGAAGGCGCTCGACGCCATCTGGCGATAGGGCCCCGCGGGCGGACGGCACGTGTTCCGCGATCACGCTCCACGAGCGCGCCTCCGCACCGCCCTGACATTGGGCCTTGCGGCCCTCGCAGGCTGCGCCGGCGGGCCCGGGCACGCGGCACACGCGCAGCCGACCGCCGTGTCGCACCCCGCTTCGCGGGTCGCGCAGCGCCGGGTGGTCGTGATCGGCCGGTCCGTCTTGGGGCGTGCGATCCGGGCCGTGGTCATAGCCGCGCAGCCCACCTCTCGCGCGGTCCTCGCCATCGGCTGCGTGCATGGCGATGAGACCGCTGGCGAAGCAGTGACACGCGCGCTGCGCCGCGCAGCGCCGCCTCGCGGCTCGGCCGTGTGGCTCATCGACGCGCTCAATCCGGACGGCTGCCTCGCGCACACGCGCCAGAACGCCCACGGGGTCGACCTCAACCGCAACTCGCCCTGGCACTGGCGGCCGCTCGACGCACGCGGCGGAACGTTCTGGTCGGGCCCGCGGGCCGCCTCGGAGCCCGAGACTCAGACGATCCTGCGACTGGTGCGCCGGCTTCGCCCCGCGGTGACCGTCTGGTTTCACCAGCACGCCAGCCTGGTCGACGGCTCGGGCGGCGACCGGGGCATCGAACGCCGCTACGCGCGTCGGGTCGGGCTGCCCTTCCGCCACTACGGAACGTTCCCCGGCAGCCTCACCTCCTGGCAGGACGCGACGTTCCGGCGCGACACGGCCTTCGTCGTCGAGCTGCCGGCGGGGCGCATGACCCCGGCGGCGGTCCGCCGCCATGCGCGGGCCGTCCTCGCGCTGGCAGGTTGATCTCACAGGGGCCGGCGATTCGCGGTCGTGAGCGGTTGTGGGGAGCTGTGAGGAAGAGGCGAGAGCGGTCCGCGCCGTGGGACGCCCTCTGCTTTTCGCGGCATGAAACTGCTGGTTGAAGGCGCCGGTGCCATCCGGTCGGCGGCTTAGGTTCGGTCGACTGGGACAGGGGCCTTCGGGAGAACGCAGGTTGGGCAGGCCGCCTTGCGCGATGGGCTTCGAGTCCGGGCTTTTCAGAGGCTCATGTGGGCGGGCGAGCTCGATGGGGTGTGGACGCCGGATGAGCGCGTCCGCGCGATGCGCCGTCGGCTGGCCCGACGCGCGCAGCTGGGTCCGGGCGCGGTCGCGGGTCAAGAACGAGATCCACGCCGTCTTGATGCGGTGCCTGAAGGATCGCCCGCCCGCGGCGGACCTGTTCGGCGTGAAGGGACGCCGGTGGCTGGCCGAGCAGGAGCTGGCGGTCTGCGAGCGCGAGACTGTCGACGCTGGCCTGCGCCAGGTCGACTTCCTCGACACGGAGATCGCCGCGGTCGACCAGCTGATCGCCGCCGACGCGCTGGGGTGGCCCGAGGTCAAGCGGCTGATGACCGTCCCCGGCGTCAACGTGGTCGTCGCCGCGACCTTCATGGCCGCCGTCGGCGACATCCGCCGCCTCCCGGATCGTGGCGCAAGCTGACCGCCTACCTCGGCCTCGATCCGCGGGTCCGTCAGTCGGGCGCCGGTCCCGCCAACCACGGGCACGTCTCCAAGCAAGGCTCGGGCAGCGCCAGGCACGCGCTCGTCGAGGCGTGCTGGTCGACCGTCCGCCAGCCCGGCCCGATCGCCGCGTTCTACGCGCGCGTAAAGGCCAAGCGCGGCCACTCGATCGCCATCGTCGCGTCGGCGCTCAAGCTCGCCTGCCTGTTCTGGTGTCTGCTCGCGCGCGGCGAGGACTACGCGTTCGCCCAGCCGTCGCTGACGACCAAGAAGATGCGCCGGCTCGAGCTCGCCGCCGGCGCCCCGCGCCGCCAGGGCGGGCGCGACGTCTGGTCGACCAACACCGCGATGCGCAGCGCCGAACGCGACCTCGCGCTCCAAGCCCAGCGCGCCTACGAACGCACCGTCGCCGACTGGCAGGCCAACAAGGTGGGTGCGGGCGCGACACCGGGGCGCGCATCACAAAGGCCGTCAAGCGGCAATGCAGCGCGGCAGACCTCCAAGCCCCAGCGATCTGCGCTTTAGCTCGTCAGCACCCGCACCCACCACCACTCTCCCACAGGAGCCCGCCACGATCCAGACGACTTGACTTTCATCCGTCGCGCAAAGGGGCAGCCTGGCCTGGAGGGGCTGATCTCGAACGGGACCCGTGGTGTCTCCGTGTCGTTCGGGGGACGGATCGTGGTGGAACGTGCGGGCGGGGCACCCGTAGAGCGCCCCGCAGGCGGATCGAGCTGATGGTCTGAGTGCTTTCAGGCGGCGACCTCCCGCCGCGTGATCCGCCAGGTGCCGATGAGGAGCGGAAGCAGCATCCAGAGCGCGAGGGCCGTGCCGGCGTGCGCCCACTGGGTGGTGCTCATGACCTCCTTGGGCATCGGGCCGAGGGCGAGGCGCGTGTCCAGCCACGGGGCGGCGTGGGCGAAGAAGGACAGCGAGGCGATCGCCGTCCACGCGATCGGCAGCGCGAACAGCGCGACGATGGCGGGCGCCGAGGCGAGCAGAACCATGCCGAACGCGACGCCCGTGAGCATCCCGCCGGTCAGGTAGACCGCCGACTGGCCGATCAACGGGGCGACGTCGGTCCAGGTCCCGTCCGGCGATGCGACGAGCACACCGGCGGCGACGACGCCGACGACCATGACGAACGTCGCGACGGAGAGGACGAGGCTCGCGATGAGCTTGGCGACGAGGACGCGTGAGCGCACGGGGACCAGCGCGAAGGTGATCATCCCGGTGCGCTGGGACCACTCCGAGGTGACGAGCAGGATGCCGACGACCGGCAGCAGGACGGCCGCCGGAAACACTCCGACGGTGAGGACGGAGGCGAAGCTGTGGTCCGCCGCGGTGCCGACGACTGAGCGGACGATCACGGCGACCACGGTGATCGCGACGGTGGCGAGCTGCAGCCAGAAGCCGGCGCGGGTGTCGACCATCTTGCGCAGCTCGACGGCGACGAGGCGGCCGTGGCCCGGGCGCCTGTGGACGCCGGCGGTGTTGACGGGGATCGGTGCGGCGAGGGTCGTGGTGCTCATGCGGTCGCTCCTGCCAGCTCGGGGGTGATCGAATCGGTCGTGGTCAGCTCGAAGAAGAGGCGTTCGAGGCCCGCGTCGGCGGCGGGGGTGATGCGGTGCAGCACGATGCGGTCGGCCATGGCCACGCGGGCGACGACCTCGGGCTCGGCCTCGACCAGCCGCCGGCCGCCGTCGGCGGGGTGCGTCGCCAGGCCGGCGCGGTGAAGGGCGGCGTCGAGGCCGGCGAGGTCGTCTGCCTCGACGATGGTCCCGGACTCGGTCAGCAGCTCGGCGCGGGTGCCCTGCGCCTGGATCCGGCCGCCGCCGATGATCATCATCCGGTCGGCGACGGCTTCGACCTCGGCCAGCAGGTGCGAGGAGAGCAGCACGGTGCCGCCGCGGTCGGCGAAGCCCCGCAGCAGCCCGCGCATCCAGCGCATGCCCTCCGGATCGAGGCCGTTGGCGGGCTCGTCGAGGATCAGGACCTCCGGGTCGCCGAGCAGCGCGTGGGCGAAGCCGAGACGCTGGCGCATGCCGAGCGAGTACTGGCCGACCCGGCGCCGGGCCGCCGTCTCGTCGAGGCCGACGAGCTCGAGCAGCGTGTCGACGCGCTGGACTGGCACGCCTATGGTCTGAGCGGACACGGCGAGCGCCTCGCGGCCGCGGCGCCCGGCGTGCTGCGCCGACGCGTCGAGCAGGATCCCGACGCGCCGGCCGGGGTTCGGCAGGTCGCGGTAGCGACCGCCCAGGATCCGGGCCTCGCCGCTGTCGGGCTCGGACAGGCCGACGAGCATCCGCATCGTGGTGGTCTTGCCCGCGCCGTTGGGGCCGAGGAAGCCCGTGATGGTGCCCGGCTCGCAGCGGAAGCTGACGTCGGAGACGACGGTGCGCCCGCCGAGTTGCTTGGTGAGTGCTTCGGTTTCGATCATGGCTGCAGACTCACCGACGGCCGGGCTCCCGGCCACGGCCTCCGGGCTACGCTCGCCCGTGCCCTGCGGCGGGGGGCAGCCAGCGACTTTGGTAGGGGGTTGCCGCGCTGGTGCTCGCCTAGCCTTCTCCTCCAGCGATGGCACGCCAGGCGACAGCACGCTTCACCCGCTGGATCGGCTCCGCGCTCCCAGACGTCGTGATCGACACCCCCGACGCAGGGCACGGCCGCCGCGACCGCATCGTCGACGCGGTGACGTACCTGGTCTCCTTCGCGATCGCCGCCGCCACCCTCGCGTCCACGTGGGAGCTGCATCCTCCCTGGTTGCGCGTCGTGGCCGTCGTGGTCGGGATCGCCGCGCTCGTCTCGCTGCGCTGGCGGCGGACCCATCCGGCCGCGGTCGGGATCGGTGTCGCGGGGATCTCGACCGTGATCATCACGGCGTCCGGCGCGAACCTCGTCGCCACCTACAACGCGGCGGTCCGGGCTCGTGGCCGCGATCTCGCCGCCGTCGCCGGCCTCACCATCGCCTGGAGCTTCACGAACCCGCTGCTCTACCCCGACAGCCCCTACTGGTCCGACGTCGGGGCCAGCCTGCTGCTGACCGCCGTCGCGATCGGCTGGGGTCTCTTCATACGCGCGCGCCGGCAGCTCGTTGAGTCGATGCGCGTGCAGACCGACCGCGCCGGGGACGAGGCGCGCGAAGCCGAGCGGCGACGGATCGCGCGCGAGATGCACGACGTGCTCGCCCACCGCCTCTCGCTGCTCTCCGTCCACGCCGGCGCGCTTGAGTTCAACCCCGACGCTCCGGCCGAGGAGGTCGCCGAAGCCGCCCGCGTGATCCGCGAGAGCGCGCGAGCCGCGCTCGACGAGCTGCGCGGCGTGATCGGCGTCCTGCGCGAGGACCGCGGCGAGAGCCTGACGCAACCACCCCAGCCGACGCTCGCCGACCTCGCCGCCCTCGTCGAGGAGTCACGGGCGGCCGGGATGCGGATCACCGCACAGATCGAGCTCGGCGACACGGCGCCGCCCGCCGCCGTCGCCCGCACCGCGTACCGGATCGCGCAGGAGGGCCTGACCAACGCGCGCAAGCACGCGCCGGGAGCGGCCGTGACGCTCACCGTCAACGCGCCCGACGGCGATCTGCACGTCGAGGTCCGCAGCCTCGCGCCGGTCGCCGTCGCCTCGGGACCGCCGCTGCCCGGGGCGGGGACCGGCCTGATCGGGCTCGCCGAGCGCGTCACGCTCGCCGGCGGCGAGCTCGAGTCCGGCGTCGACCCGGAGGGCGCCTTCGTCCTGCGCGCCCGGCTGCCGCGATGATCCGCGTCCTGCTCGTCGACGATGACGCGCTCGTGCGCTCCGGCCTGCGCTTGATGCTCGCCGGCGCGCCGAGCCTCGACGTGGTGGCCGAGGCCGCCGACGGCCGCGAGGTGCTCGGCGCGGTCGACCTCCATCGCCCCGACGTCGTCCTCATGGACATCCGCATGCCGCAGCTCGACGGCATTGCTGCCACCCGCCTGCTCGCAGCACAGCCCGACCCGCCCGCCGTCGTGGTGCTCACGACCTTCGACGCCGACGAGCTCGTCCTGCGCGCGCTGCAGGCCGGCGCGGCCGGCTTCCTGCTCAAGGACACCCCGCCGGCCGAGATCGTCCGCGCCATCGAGCTCGTCCACGCCGGCGACGGCATGCTCTCGCCCACGGTCACCCGCCGGCTCATCGCCATGGTGGCCGGCGACTCCGACGCCGGCGCCCGCACCGAGCACGCCCGCGACCGGCTGGCGACGCTCAGCCCACGCGAGCGCGATGTCGCCCTCGCCGTCGGCCGCGGCGAAACCAACGCCGAGATCGCCGCGGCGCTGCACCTCTCCGTCGCCACGGTCAAGGCCCACGTCTCCCGCCTCCTCGACAAGCTCGACGTCGACAACCGCGTCCAGATCGCACTGCTCGTACAGGCCGGAGGCGACCACTAGCACACGGTGATCTCGCCGCGGTCGATCGATTTCCATGAGCTTTCGGCGTGCGGCAGCTGCCGCACGCCGGCTCACGAATCCTCGACGGGAGGACAGCGTCCCATCTGACTGCCGGAACACGAACCGATATCGCCGGCCAGCCTTCGTTTCATACGGGTAGATCGCATCGCCCCCAGCCGTCGGGCGCGGTGTTGCCCGCGAAAGCGAGGCGCTCTTTGGCACTGCTCGTTCCTCGTCGAACGCAACCGCGTCGGCCTCACTCGAGAACCTTCGGGACCGCTGTTTGCCGTTCTCGCGCCGGCGTACGCGCCACCGTTGCTTGCTCCGGTCGAAATCCACGCTCACAAGCGCCTCCAAGGGGCCACACTGGGGGCCACACGACTGTGGCCCCGTTGCCACTAGGCGTTGCCGCGAAAAAGTGGCCCCCACCGGCGAGCGGTTCCAGAACGACGAAAGCCCCGCGAATGCAGGGCTTTCGAAGGTGCGCCGAAGAGGACTCGAACCTCCACCCACTAAGTGTGGACCAGGCCCTCAACCTGGCGCGTCTACCAATTCCGCCATCGGCGCGAGGGGACGCGAGTATAGACCCGCCCCGGTCACTCAGCCCGTGTTCCGCATCCCCGCCGCGATGCCGTTGATGGCGAGGAAGCTCGCCCGTGCCAGCTCCTCGTCGTCGTCTCCTCCAGCTGCGCGGGACCGCCGCAGCAGCTCGATCTGGAGCAGCGACATCGGGTCCACGTAGGGGTTGCGGCGGTCGATCGAGGCGCGCAGCAGGGGCTCGCGGGCGAGTAGGCGCTCCTGGTTGGTGACCGCGAGGAGGGCGTCGCAGGTACGCCCGAATTCGACCTCGATCTGGGTCCAGATCCGCTCGCGCAGCGCGCGGTCGTCGACCAGCGCGGCGTAGCGGCGGCCGACGGCGAGGTCAGCCTTGGCGCAGGCCATCTCCGCGTTGGAGAGCAGGGCGGAGAAGAACGGCCACTCGCGCTCCATCTCGCGCAGCAGGTCGAGCCCGTGTGCGTCGGCGGCCGCGTCGAGGGCGCTGCCGAGCCCGAACCAGGCCGGCAGGACGATTCGCGCCTGCGTCCATGAGAAGACCCAGGGGATCGCGCGGAAGTCGGCGATGTCGCGCGACGGCTTCCGCTTCGCCGGTCGCGAGCCGAGCTGGAGCCGCGAGATCTCGTCGACCGGAGTGGCGACATGGAAGAAGGCCTCCAGGCCCTCGTCGCCATAGACGAGATCCCGGTACTGCTCCGCCGAGCGCCGCGCCATCTCCGTCATCACCGCGCCGTAGCGCTCCAGCCGCTCCGGATCCGGGCCCGCCGCCGGTTCCAGAGTGCTGACGAGCACTGCGCTGCCGGTCAGCTCGAGCTCGCGGTGCGCGATCTCGGGGAGCGAGAACTTGGCGGAGAGCACCTCGCCCTGCTCGGTCATCTTCATCCGGCCCGCGACCGTTCCAGGCGGCTGGGCGTGGATCGCCCGGTTGGCCGGCCCGCCGCCACGACCCAGCGCGCCGCCGCGGCCGTGGAAGAAGACCCACGCGACGCCGTGGCGCTCGAGCTCCTCGGCCAGCGCGACCTGCGCCCGGTAGGTCGCCCAGCCCGACGCGACGTAGCCTGCGTCCTTGTTGGAGTCCGAGTAGCCGATCATCACCTCCTGCTCGTCGCCGACCGCTCGCAGCGCGGTGCGGTAGACCGGCAGCTCGAGCAGCGACCGCAGCGTCTCGGGTGACTGCTCCAGCGACCGCTCGGACTCGAACAGCGGGACGATCCGCAGCAGCGCGCGCTCGCCGGCCGCCTCGGCCAGCCCGCTCTCCTTCATCAGCAGGAGCACCTCGAGCAGGTGGGCGGGCTCCTCGGTGCCGGAGATGACGTAGGACTGGACGGCCCCGGCGTGGCGCCCGCGCAGCAGGTCGCCGAGCGTACGGAACGTCCCGACGACCTCCTGCGTCTCGGCCGACAGCCCGCTCACGTCCGACGGGATCAGCGGCCGCGGCTCCGCGATCTCGCGCGCCAGCAGTGCGCTGCGCTCCGCGGGCGCGAGCGACCCGTACGCCTCGTGGACGCCGAGCGCGGAGAGGACCTCAGCGATCGCTGCGCAGTGGCGTCCGGCGTGCTCGCGGATGTCGAGCCGCGCGAAGTGGAACCCGAACACCTCGACCTGCCGGATCGTGTCGTGCAGCTGCGTGCCGGCGACGAACCGGCCCTGGCCCGCTCGCAACGAGCGCTGCGCCGTCCGCAGATCGGCGAGCAGCTCCGCGGGAGATCCGTAGCCGTCCGCGCCGCCCTCGCGCGTCGCGCGCACGCGCGCGGCCGACAGTGAGAAGAAGCGGCGGTAGGGCTCCTCCGGGTTGCGCCGCTCGAGTCGCGCGGCCTCCTCGGGGAAGCGGGCGGCGAGCTGCTCCAGCGCGGCGTCGAGCTCCGGCGAGCGCGCCACGAGCCGGTCGGAGAGCGAGACGCGCTGGGCGAGCAGCTCGATCCGGCCCTCGAGCAGGTGCAGGCAGGCCGTCCGCATCATGTCGAGCGCCTGCGCGGTGACGGCGGCGGTGACGTTCGGGTTGCCGTCGCGATCGCCGCCCATCCAGGACCCGAACGTGAGCAGCGCCGGGATCACGATCTCCTCGCCCGGGTAGGCCTCCTCGACCGCCGCCTCGAGCTCGCGGTAGAGCTCCGGCACGACGCGGTGCAACGTCGAGGCGAAGTACACGAGGCCCGCGTGGACCTCGTCGAGCGGCGTGGGGGAGGCCGCGCGCACCTCGTCGGAGCCCCACAGCTCCTGGATCGTCCCCGCCAGCGCGCGCTTGGCGGCCGCCTCGTCGCCGGGCACGGGCGGGCGCTCGTCGAGGTCGCGCAGGCGCGCGAAGATCCGCGCGAGCTTTTCGACCGTCGTCCGCCGCCGCGCCTCCGTCGGGTGCGCCGTCATGACGAGCCGGAGCTCGGCTCCACTGAGCATCTCGCGCAGCTCGGCCGCCGTCGTGCCGCGTTCGACCAGGTGCGTGATCGCGGCGCGGAGCGAGCCGGCGCGCGGCGCGCTTGCGCTCGCGCGCTCGCGGCGGCGGAGGCGTCGGATGCGCTCGTTGTCCTCGGCCAGGTTCATCAGCTGGAACCAGCGCGAGAGCGAGCGCATGAGCACCTGGGCGTCGTCGAGCGACAGCGCGGCGACGAGCTCCTCGAGCGTGCGCGTCGCGGCGTGGTCGCCCACCCGCGAGCGCTTCCCGAGCGCGGCCGCGCGCTCGTGGAGCGCGACCGCCTCGTCGCCTTCGCTCGCGGCCAGCACCGCGGTGAAGAGCTCCAGCAGCAGCGCCTGGTCGTCGACGAACGACCGCCCGCCGAGATAGCTGAGCGGCGCGGCGGCGCGGGCGGCTTCGGTGGCCATGTGCCCGTACGGTATGCGCACGCCGCAGGAGGCGGGTTGGCCGTGTGGCGAACATCTCGCGTCGCGGGTTGGACCGGCGGCTTGAGTCCGTCCTCGGGGAGCGCTACTGTCTCGAACACATGTTCGTACGACCACTCAGCGATTGACCGAGGAGGCCGATCGGATGGACATCGGCAAGGACCTGACGAAGCGCCAGCAAGAGATCTTCGACTTCATCAAGAAGTACTCGGCGAAGTACGGCTATCCGCCGACGGTGCGGGACATCGGCAAGGCGGTCGGGCTGGCGTCGTCCTCGACGGTGCACGCCCACCTCGCCAACCTCGAGAAGGCCGGGCTGCTGCGGCGTGACCCGACCAAGCCGCGCGCGATCGAGATGCTCGACCGCGCGACGAGCGGGGTGGTGGACGCGGTGAAGTCCGTCGTCGGCCAGAGCGGCCTGCCGCTGATCGGCCAGGTCGCCGCGGGCCAGCCGATCCTGGCCGAGGAGAACATCGAGGAGTACGTCTCCGTGCCCGAGCTCGCGGGCGGGGACGAGGGCGAGTACGTCCTGCGGATCCGCGGCGAGTCGATGAAGAACGCCGGCATCCTCGAGGGCGACTATGTCGTCGTACGCCGGCAGGACACGGCGACAGACGGCGAGATCGTGGTCGCGCTCGTGGGGGAGGACGCGACGGTCAAGCGCTTCTTCCGCGAGGAGGACCACGTGCGCCTGCAGCCCGAGAACGACAGCTTCGAGCCGATCCGCTCGCGCGAGGTGCGCGTGCTCGGCCGCGTCGTCGGCGTCTTGAGGACCGTCGCGTGACCGCCACCCTCGCCGCGCCACCCCCGCACCTGCGCGCGTCGAGCGCGCCGACGCTCGATGCGCTCCTCGTCGAGGCGTGGAACGACGTCTCGGCCGGGGCCGCCGCCGAGTGCCCCGTCTGCACCGGCCGGATGCAGCCTCGTTGGACCGCCGGCGCCGGCGTGGTCGGCGGCCGCTGCGAGGACTGCGGCACGACGCTCGAGTAGGTCTAATAGCCTGCCCCGCGTGTCCGTCGAGGAGGATCGCAAGGAGCTCGCCGAGCTCGAAGAGGGCTGGATGCAGGCGATGGAGGACCGCGACGAGGAGACGCTCGAGCGCCTCGTCGCGCCCGGCTTCCGCTTCACCGCGCTGCACCTCGCGCCTGAGCCGATGTCACGCGAGCAGTGGATGGGCGCGGCGATGGGCGGCTACCACATCGTCTCCTTCGCGTACGAGTCGATGGACATCGACGTCTTCGGCGACACCGCGGTGATCCACGCGCGCTACTCGCAGATCGCCAACTACGACGCGGTCAACCTCTCGCACGGCTACCGGCTGACCGACGTGTGGGCGCGCATCGACGGTCACTGGCAGGTCGTCGCCCGCCACTCGTCGATCCTGAGCTAGAGCCTGTCTCAAGAGTCCCGCACGCCGGATACCGGCCGTGGACGCTTCGCAGGATCGCCACCCGAACCCTCGGAAATCCAACCAGGATTCCCTTCGGATTCGTGCGGCGCCCTGCTCGATCCACCACCGGTCCCGACGCACGGTCCTGTCTTGAGACAGGCTCCGAGGCTCAGTTCGAGTAGTCGTAGAAGCCCTGGCCGCTCTTGCGGCCGAGCAGGCCCGCCTCGACCATGCGGTTGAGGAGCGCCGGCGCGACCGACGAAGGGTCGCGGAACTCCTCGTAGAGCGACTGCGAGACCGCGAGCAGCGTGTCGAGGCCGATCAAATCGGCGAGCGCGAGCGGCCCCATCGGGTGCGCGCAGCCCTTGACCATGCCGCGGTCGATGTCCTCCTTGGCGGCGAAGCCCGACTCGTACATCCGCACCGCGGACAGGATGTAGGGGACGAGCAGCGCGTTGACCACGAAGCCGGCGCGGTCCTGGGAGTCGATCGACGTCTTGCCGAGCGTCTCCTCGGCGAACTGGCGCGCGCGGACGAGCGTCTGCTCGGAGGTCATGATCGACCGCACGAGCTCGACCAGGGGCAGCACCGGCACCGGGTTGAAGAAGTGCATCCCGAGCACGCGCTGGGGCTTCGAGGTGCCCGCGGCGAGCTTCATGATCGGCACCGACGACGTGTTGGAGGCGAGGAACTCGGCGTCGGGGAGGATGCCGTCGAGCTTCAAGAACAGCTCGCGCTTGGTCGTCTCGTCCTCGACCACCGCCTCGATCGCGGCGTCGGAGCCCTCGAGGTCCTCGAGGCTCGTGCTGTAGGCGAGGCGGTCGCCGGCGGCGGCGCGGTCGGCCTCCTCGAGCCTGCCCGCGCGCGCCGCGCGGTCGAGCGACTTGTCGATCTTCGCCCGCGTCTGCTCGAGGCGGGCGTCGTCGACCTCGACGACGGTGACGTCGACGCCCGAGCGCGCGCACACCTCGGCGATTCCCGAGCCCATCAGCCCGCCACCGATCACCCCGACTCGCATGGCCGGGACGTTAGTGATTCTCAGGCGGCGGAGGAAAGCGGGGGCGAGGGGACCACGCAGACGCAGTCGCGCAGGTTCGTCGAGCCGGGGAGCATCGCCCGGCCGGCGCCGCGCTCGGCGGCCTCGCGGCGGGCGAACGCGCAGGCGCCGTCGCGGTCGAGGAGATCCTGCGCGAGCCGCGTCTCCGTGCCGTGCGCATCGATGTAGATGACGTCGTACATGTGTGCTCTACCTTCTTCCTTGCAGGCCAAGCAGTCGCGGAGGTATCACCTTCGAGGAAAGTCCGGACATCACAGGGCAGGGTGGTCGGTAACGCCGA
>JBBQLH010000090.1:0-17440 GCA_038327685.1 Solirubrobacterales bacterium | reverse complement strand
GCTCGGGACCACCGACTACGTCTCGCCCGAACAGGCGATGGGGCAGCCCGTCGACGCGGGCTCCGACATCTACTCGCTCGGGATCCTGCTGTTCGAGATGCTGACCGGGGAGGTCCCGTTCAAGGCCGACAACCTGGTCGGGGTGATCGACGCCGGCGAGGACGAGGGCCATCCCTACATCGTCTTCGAGTATGTCCCCGGCGAGACCCTGAAGAAGCGGATCGACGAGCGCGGCAGGCTCGGGCTCGACGAGGCGGCCGCCTATGCGATCGAGGTCGGGCGCGGACTCGCGTGCGCCCATGCCTCGAAGCTGATCCATCGTGATGTGAAGCCGCAGAACGTCCTCATCGACGCCGACGGCCGGGCCAAGATCACCGACTTCGGGATCGCCCGCTCGCTCGACGAGGAGGGCCTGACCGCCGAGGGCCGGGTGCTCGGGACCACCGACTACGTGTCGCCCGAGCAGGCGCTCGGGCACGACATCGCCAACGGCCAATGCGACATCTACTCGCTCGGCATCGTTCTGTTCGAGATGCTCACCGGCGACGTCCCGTTCCACGGCGAGAACCAGGTCGCGGTGGCGATGAAGCACGTCCGCGAGGACCTGCCCGACGTGCAGACGCGCCGCCCGGAGGTGTCCGCGGGCCTCGCCGCGATCCTCGACCGCATGACCGACAAGCACCTCGAGCACCGCTACCCTGACGCGGACACGCTCGAGGCCGACCTCGAGGACGCGCTCGCCGCCGAGGCGGCCCGCTCGGGCCGCTCGACCGGCGAGGCCACCGCCGTGATCGCCACGCTCCCCGAGCGCTCCCGGCGGCACCTGCCGCTGCGCATGCGCCGGCGCTTCCCGGTCTTCGCCGTGATCGGCGTGCTGCTCGCCGCTGCGGCGGTGGTCGCCGTGCTCGCGATCCAGGGCGTGGACCGGACCGAGCGCGGCACCGGCCAGGGCAAGGTCAAGCCGCCTCCGGGCACGAAGGTGGTCTCCGTCAAGCGCACGTCGGCCCAGGACTTCGACCCGCTCGGCCACGACGGCGAGCACCCCGAGCAGGCGCACCTCGCCGTCGACAAGGACCCCGGCACCTCGTGGACGACCGAGAGCTACAGCGGCGGCTCGCTGTCCGGCAAGAAGGGCGTCGGCCTCTACGTCGACGCCGCGCCCGGGGTCGCCGCGACCTCGATCGAGATCGACACGCCGAAGCCCGGCTGGCAGGCGGAGATCCACGTCGCCCCCGACGGCGACGCGCCGCGCGGCGCGCCGGGCCAGCGCAGCGAGTGGCAGCAGGTCGGCGGCGGCAAGGTCCGGCACACCCGCCAGCGCTTCACGCTGCGCACCAACGGCAAGGCCTACCGCTACTACCTCGTCTGGATCACGAAGCTGCCTGTGGGCGCCGAGCGTGTCGAGGTCGCCGACGTCTCGCTCTTCCGGCGCGCGTCCTAGAAGGCGTGGCCGCGGACGGCGCGGAAGCGCTCGAGCCCGTACCCGAGCAGGCGGTCGCAGACCTCGGAGAACGGCACGCCCGTCGCCTCCCACATCTTCGGGAAGCCGCTGGTGGCGGTCATGCCGGGCAGCGTGTTGAGCTCGTTGACGAGCACGCGGTCGTCCTCGACGAAGAAGTCGACGCGCGCAAGCCCGGCGCAGCCCGCGCGCAGGAACGTCTCGCGCGCCAGCCGCCGCACCTCCTCGATCACCGCGTCGCCGATCCGCGGCGGGATCTCGAGCTCGACGCCGCCCGGGGTGTACTTGGCCTCGTAGTCGTACCAGTCGGCTCCCTGCAGCACGACCTCCGCCGGCAGCGAGACCTCGGGGTCGTCGAGGCCCGTCACGGAGCACTCGACCTCGATCCCAGGTGAGAACGCCTCGGCGATCACGAGGCCGTCGTGGCTGAACGCCGTCTCGAGCGCGCCGTCGAGCTCAGCGGCGCTCGAGACCTTCGAGATCCCGACCGAGGACCCCAGCCGCGCCGGCTTGATGAACACCGGCAGGCCGAGCGCGGCGAGCCGCACGCGCACCGCGCCGGCGTCGGAGCTCCAGTCCGCCTCCCGCACGGCGGCGTAGGCCACCTGCGGCACTCCCGCGGCGGCCAGCACCTCCTTGAACACGATCTTGTCCATGCACAGCGAGGAGGCGAGCACGCCGGCGCCCACATAGGCGACGTCGAGCAGCTCGAGCAGACCCTGGATCGTGCCGTCCTCGCCGAACGGGCCGTGCAGGACCGGGAAGGCGACGTCGGCGGCGAGCAGGCCGCCGCCGGGCGAGAGCGCCAGCGGCGAGCCGTCCGGCGCCGTCCAGGAGCCGTCGCGTTCGAGCCGCACCGTTTCGACCTCATGGCCGCCCGCGCGCAGCGCCTCGACGACCGTCGCGGCCGAGTCCAGCGAGACCTCGTGCTCGGAGGAGCGCCCCCCGGCGAGGACAACGACCCTCAAGGCGTCGGCGAGGGGGTCGGCGTGGCCGAGCCGGGGTCGAGGTTGGCCGGCTTGAAGCGGCCGACCGTGAGGATCACCCGCGAGCCCTTGTCGCGCTTCTCGCCCGACGGCGGGTTCTGGTCGAGCACGACCTTGTCGTCGGCAGTCGTGTCGACCTGCTGGGGGCGGCGGCGGACGCGGAAGCCGGCCGCCTCGAGCGCAGCCACCGCCTCGTCGACGTTCTGGTCGATGACGTCGGGGACCTTGACCTGCGGCGGCGCCTTGGCGACCGTGAGCGTGACCGTCCCGCCCTTCTTGATCTCCGCCCCCGCCGCCGGGTTCTGCGTGAGCACCGTGCCGGGCTCCTGATCCGTGACCTCGCGTTCGGTCAGCGACACCTGCAGGCCACGGCCCTGGAGCTCCCGCTCGGCCTCGTCGCTCGTGCTGCCTACGACGTCGGGGACCGCGACCTGGCGCGGGCCGCGCGACACGACGAGCGTCACCGTCCGCCCGCGCTCGAGCCGCGAGCGCTCCGACGGCGAGGTCTCGATCACCCGGTTCGCCGGAACGGTGTCGTTGAACTCGCGCCGCACGTCGACGCGGAAGCCGGCCGCCCTCAGCCGCCGCTCGGCCTGTGCGCGCTGCGTCCCGCGGACGAAGGGGATCGTGGCGTCGCCCGGCCCGCTCGAGACGATGATCGTCACCGTCGAGCCCTCCTTGGCCTGCTGGCGCGGCTGCGGTCGCTGCGTCGTGACGCGGTCCGCGGGCACGCTGTCGGAGCGCACATTCTCCGCGTTGACCTCGAAGCCCCGGTTCTGGAGGATCTGCACCGCCGTGGCCGAGCGCCGCCCGACGACGTCGGGGACCGACACCTTCTTCGGCACGAGCAGCAGGTAGGCGCCGACGCCGATCGCGGCCAGCGCGAGCAGGAGCAGGAACAGCCACAGCAGCCGGCGCAGGTTGCGGCGGTCGGCGCGCTCGAGCTCCTCGAGCGGGGCCGGCAGGCCGGGATAGGTCCCCGTGTGCGGCGCGATCCGCGTGTACTCGCCGGTGCCGACCGGCACGCCGCGGACCGCCTCGAGCGCCCGGATGAACTCGTCGGCGTCGGCGAAGCGGTGGGCCGGGTCCTTCTGGAGCGCCTTCGTCACCACGTCCTCGAGCTGCGCGGAGATGGCCGGGTTCAGCCGCGACGGCGGCACCGGCTCCTCGGAGACCTGCTTGAGCGCGATCGTGACGGCGGACTCGGCGTCGAACGGCACGCGGCCGGTCAGCAGTTCATAGAGCACGACGCCGATCGAGTAGAGGTCCGAGCGCGCGTCGACCGGGTGGCCCTGCGCCTGCTCGGGCGAGAGGTACTGCGCCGTGCCCATGATCGAGCCGGTCTCGGTCATGTCCGAGGCGCCGGCGCGCGCGATCCCGAAGTCCGTGACCTTCGCCCGGCCCTCCCCGTCGACGATGACGTTGTGGGGCTTGATGTCGCGGTGCACGATCCCGCGGCGGTGCGCGAAGCGCGCAGCCTTGAGGATCTGGAGCACGAGATCGATCGCGCGGTCGGGGTCGAGCGCGCCGTCCTGGCGGACGACCTGCTTGAGCGAGCGCCCCTCCAGGTACTCCATCGCGATGTAGTAGGTGTCGTCGAACTCGCCGCGGTCGTAGACGGCGACGACGTTGGGGTGCTGCA
Organism: Solirubrobacterales bacterium; assembly: GCA_038327685.1. Classification (GTDB taxonomy): domain Bacteria; phylum Actinomycetota; class Thermoleophilia; order Solirubrobacterales; family Solirubrobacteraceae; genus DASQFQ01. The sequence goes on along the minus strand of JBBQLH010000090.1, from coordinate 13,353 downwards.
GGCCGGCCGCGCTCGAGGCCTCGCGGCGGAAGCGCTCGACGAACTCCTCGTCCTCGGCGAAGCGGCGGTAGAGCAGCTTCAGCGCCACGCGGCGGCCAAGCTGGAGGTCCTCGGCGCAGTAGACGTCCGCCATCCCGCCGGAGCCGATCCGGTTGAGCACCTTGTAGCGCTCGTCGACGACGGTGTCACGTGCGATGCCGTGGACGCTCATTTGCCCCCCAGCGCCTCGAGCACCTGCTTGGCCACGGGCGCCGCCACCACGCCGCCGGTACCGCCCTGGACGCGCTCGAGCACGACCGCGACGGCGAAGTCGTTCGTGAAGCCGATGAACCACGGGTCGTTGATCTTGCGCTGGATGTCGATCTCCGCGGTGCCCGTCTTGCCGGCCAGCTCGACGCCCTGGAGCGCCGCCGCAGTGCCGGTGCCCTCCTTGACGACGTTCTTCATCATCGCCGTCAGGGCGCGCGCCGTGTCCGCCTTCATGACCCGCTCGGCCTGGTGGCCCTGGATCTCGTCCTGCGTGCGGCCGTCCGGGTCGACGATCTTCTGCGTGATGTGGGGCTCCATCCGCACGCCGCCGTTGGCGATCGTCGCCGCGACGGTCGCCATCTGCAGCGGCGTGACGAGCAGCTTGTCCTGGCCGATCGCCATGCGCCCGACGTCGATCTTGCCCGAGTTGGGCGCCAGCAGCTTGCCCCGGTCGCGCTCGCCCGAGGCCAGCAGCTGGTCGGACGGCAGGTCGATCGGCGGCTGCTTGTAGAAGCCGAACTTCGTCATGTAGTCGGCCATCGTCTTCTTGCCCAGCTTCTCACCGACCTCGGCCCACACGGTGTTGACCGAGTTGGTCAGCGCGAAGGTCAGGTCGATGTCGCCGTAGTCCTCGCCGGCGAAGTTGTTGAGCGGCACGCCGGAGATCTTCTTGCCGTTCTTGCCGCTGACCCGCGAGCCCGGGGTGTACTTGCCCGTGTCGAGCGCGGCGGTGGCGGTCACGGTCTTCATGGTCGAGCCGGGCGGATAGCCCGACTGCGTCGCCCGGTCGACGAGCGGCGAGTTCGCGTCGTCGGTCGACAGCCGCTTGAACTTGTCGCCCTGGTCGAGCCCGTTGGGGTCGTAGGACGGCGTCGAGGCCATCGCCAGCACGGCGCCGGTGGACGGCTCGAGCGCGACGACCGCGCCCTTGCGGCCCTTGAGGCCGTCGATCGCGGCCTGCTGCGCCTTCGCGTTCAGCGTCGTCCGGATCGAGTCGCCGACCCCGCGCTTGTTGAGCAGCGAGTCGACGGCGCCGATCAGCTCCGTCCGGCGGCCGGTCAGCGGGTCGTTGCGGAACTGCTCGAGCCCGGAGCGCCCGATGCTCGTGTACGAGTAGCCGACGGCGTGCGCGAACAGGTCCCGCGCCGGATACTGGCGCCCATAGCGATCCTTGTCGATCTTCACGCTCCGGGCCAGGACCCTGCCGTCGGCGGAGCGGATCGAGCCGCGCTTGATGCGCTCCTCGGCCAGCAGCGGCCGGCGGTTGGCGGTGTTCTCGCGCAGCTTGGAGGCCGTGAACACGCTCCACCACGAGGTTGCGAACACCAGCACCCCGAACAGCAGGGCGATCAGGCCGTAGAGGCGGACGATCGGGGTGTTCATCGCAGGTGCGCCGGCCTTCGGGCGCGGTCGGAGACGAGCAGCAGCAGGGCCAGCAGGACGAAGTTCGCGACGATCGAGGAGCCGCCGTAGGACACGAACGGCAGGGTGACGCCCGTCAGCGGGATCACCTTCGTGACGCCGCCGACGATCACGAACACCTGGAGGGCGAAGACCGCGGTCAGCCCCGTTGCGAGCAGCTTCGAGAACGAGTCGGTGGCGAGCATGGCGACCTTCATGCCGCGCTCGCAGAGCAGCAGGTAGACGAGCAGCAGCCCGCACGCCCCGGCGAGGCCGAGCTCGTTGACGATCACCGCGTAGATGAGGTCGGTGTCGGCCGCCGGCAGCAGCGGTGTGCCGCCGACGGAGAGCAGCGCCTGGCCGAAGCCCGTGCCGAACAGGCCGCCGTCGGACTGGGCGAACAGCGACTGCGCGATCTGGTAGCCCTGGTGCTCGACCAGCCCGGGCTGGAACGGGTGCAGCCAGATCGCCACGCGGTCCTGGATGTGCGGCCGGATCTGGTAGAGGCCGTAGGCGCCGAACGAGAACAGCACGAGCCCGATCGTCACGAACGAGAGCCGGTTGGTGGCGACGTAGAGCAGCGCCAGGAAGGCGCCGAAGTACATCAGCGACGAGCCCAGGTCCTGGATCACGAAGAGCAGGAGCATCGCGGCCCCCCAGACCACGAGCAGCGGCCCGAAGTGCTTGAGCGGCGGCAGCGTCACGCCGAGCAGCCGGCGCGCGTTCTGCACCAGCAGCTGGCGCGTGTCGCGCAGGTAGGCGGCGAGGAAGATGACGATCGCGAGCTTGCCGAACTCGGCGGGCTGGAACTGGAAGGCCCCGACGCCGACGCCGAGGTAGGCGCCGTTGACCTGCTGGCCGATGCCGGGCACGCGCGGCAGCAGCAGCAGTGCCAGCCCGGCCGCGGCGATCGTGTAGCGGTAGCGCTCGAGCACGCGGAAGTCGCGCAGGAACACGATCGTGAGCGTGAAGAGGATGAGCCCGAACCCGAACCAGCCCGCCTGGCGCAGCGCCTTCGCCTCGTCGAGGCGGTAGATCACCACGAGGCCGAAGCAGGCCAGCACCGCGACGAGCGGCAGCAGGTAGGGATCGGCGTAGGGCAGGCGGATCCGGACCACGATGTGGGCGGCGACGCAGACGCCCAGGAACATCGCGCCGTAGGTGAGCGAGACGTCCGAGAGCCGCTGGGACTGCTGGATGAAGAGCGCGGCGAACCCGGCGGCGACCAGCAGCGAGGCCGCCACCAGCGCGAACAGCTCGCGGTTGCGGGCGCTCACTCGATCTGGCCGCGCTCGAGCGCGATCACGAGGTTCTCGGCGTCGTCGCGCGAGCGCAGCTTGTGGTTCGTGAACGTCGAGCGCCGCGCGCGCGGCACGTCGTCGATCGTCACGCCCGAGCCCGCATAGCGCTCGTAGAGCTCGATCCCGAACGGCAGGTCGTAGGGCAGGCCCCGGAAGATCGCGATCGTGCGGTTGTCGCGGGGATCCGTTCCCACGAAGTACACGGCGCGTGTGGCCATCCAGCCGCCCACGAGGACGATGACGAGGGCGATGAGGGCGACGATCACGCCGACGGGGAGCCGGCGGCGGCGCCTGCCGGGCTTCTGGGCGGCGCCGGGGAGGGGGGCGGTGCGGCGCGGCGGGACGTCCGCCGCCGCGGGCCTGGCCGCATCGTCCTTCGGCGGCGGCTCCTCGGGTGGGGCGGCGGGCGCGGACTCGACGGGCGCCCCGTACTCGTCGAGCGGGCGGATCGCCGACAGCGCGACCGTCCCGCTCGCGCGGTAGTCCTCCTCGACCGCGTCGGCGACGTCGGAGGCCCGCAGCGAGTCGCCCTCGGCGCGCGTCACGCCCTGGCGCGGCGCAGGGACGGCCTCGCCCTCGAACGTGTCGTACTCGGAGGTCTCGCCTTCGTCGGGGGCCGAGGCGGCCGCCTCGGCCCCGCCCGCGGCGCCGCGCGACTCGACCTCCTCGAGGCGGAAGAGGATGACCGTGATGTTGTCGCGGCCGCCGGCGGCGTTGGCCGCGTCGATCAGTCGCTTGCCGAGCGTCTCGAGCGAGCCGGCCTCCTCGAACAGCGGGACGAGCTTGGGCTCGTGGACCATCGAGGTGAGGCCGTCGGAGCAGAGCAGGAAGACGTCGCCGGCCTTCGCCGGGAAGATGTCGACGTCGACCTGCACGTTGGCCTCCGGGCCCAGCGCGCGGGTGATCACGGAGCGCTGCGGGTGCTGCTCGGCCTGCTCCTCGGTCAGCTTGCCGCGCGCCACGAGCTCGCCCACCAGCGAGTGGTCCTTGGTGAGGCGGATGAGGTCGCCGTTGCGCAGCAGGTAGGCGCGCGAGTCGCCGACGTGGGCGATCACGACCTCGTCGTCGTCGACGTAGGCAGCGGTGGTCGTCGTGCCCATGCCGTGGAGCGACTCGTTGGAGCGCGCGCGCTCGTGGATGCGCTTGTTGGCGTCCTCGATGACCCGCACGAGCGCCTCGGCGCGCGAGCCGTTGGGCAGCTCGTCGTCGAAGGAGCGCACCGCGATCTCCGAGGCGACCTCGCCCGCCTGCGCGCCGCCCATGCCGTCCGCCACGACGAACAGGGGCGCGCGCACGAAGAAGTTGTCCTCGTTGCCCTGCCGCTGGCGGCCGAGGTCGGAGGCATACCACTGCTCTGCGATGCGCAACATTGGGTGGCTTGGCTTAACGCTCGAAGGTGAACTCGGAGTCACCGATGCGGATCCGATCGCCCACGTGGAGCGGCTGCGGACCGCGCAGCGGTTCGCCGTTGAGGTAGGTCCCGTTGGTCGAGCCTAGATCCTCCAGCACCACGACGTCCCCCTGAGGCTGCAGCCGGGCGTGCGAGGTGGAGGCGAAGGAGTCCTCCAGCTGGATGTCGCTCTGGTCCCCGCGGCCCAGCACGGCGCCGTCGGCGAGGTCGTACGCGACGCCGTCGCGCAGGCCCGCGGCCGTCTCGACCCGCAGCCGCGGCGCGCCGTGATCGCCGTCCCCTCCGAGGCCGGAGGAGGCGACGTGCATGCCCGTGGCGTCCTCGTAGGACGCCTGGCCCCCATCCGCCGCGGCGCCCGCGCCGGCCGAGCCGCGCAGGTCCTTGAGCGCGGACCGCGCCATCCACAACAGGAACAGGTAGAGCACGGCGATGAAGCCGAACTTCAGCGCCACGGCCACGGGATCCAGGGTCAAGGGTGGTTCCTCCGGCGGGTCCGCACGTGCTTGGACGGGATGCAGGCGGATGCCTGGCAAGGACGCAGGGAGGGTGCCAGGGCGGAGCCCTTGCCCCGACCGAGGACACAGCCAGGCGCCGGCTGCGCCCGTTCAAGTGCGTGGGGATTCGGCGGAGGGGCCACTAGTGCTCTTACTCCAGTTCGAAGACGATGTCGGAGGTGCCGAGGGTGATGGTGTCCCCGGTCTTCAGCGATTCGGGGCGGTGGGGATCGATTTTCCGGCCATTGACCTTGACGCCGTTGGTCGAGCCGAGGTCGCGCACCGTCCAGGACGCCCCGGAGGGTCGCAGCTCCGCGTGCTTGCGCGAGACGTTCTGGTCGTCGACCTGGATGTCGGCCTCGCGGGAGCGGCCGAGCACGGCGCCGCCCGAGCCGAGCACCGAGGTCCGCCCGTCGACGCGCACGCGGGCGCCGCGGCGGCGCGGATCGGGCTCGCGCAGCGGCTCGGAGAGGCGGTCCGAGGTCGAGTAGACCATCGTGTGGCCGTGGTCGCCCTGGCTGGGCTCCTCCGACTCCTCCTCCTCGGCGCTCCGGACCAGCCGCGCCTGGATGCCGAACTCGCCCAGCCGCAGCTCGTCATCGGTCTCGAAATTGATCGAGGGGCGTGTCAGCAGCGCGATCCGCTCGCGCCGGGCGTGCTCGAGCAGATAGCCCGACAGCTCGCGCCTCAGCTCGGCCTCGTAGCCCTCGAACTGCTCACGGTCCTGCGGCGAGAGCCAGACGACGTACTCGTTGGGGGCGTAGGTGCGCGCCAGCGAGGCGACCTTGTGCTGCTCCATCTCGCGTGCCAGCTTGCGGGCGATCTCGACCGGGCGCACCTCGGACTTGAAGGCGCGCGAGAACGTCCCCTCGACGAGGCCAGCGAGCTTGGACTCCAGGTTGCGCAGCACGCTCATGCGTGCCTAGGAGTATGAGGACTCAAGTTCTCCGGTAAAGCCGTGGTCGACCCATCTCCATCCCACGGCGAGGATGCCCGCAGCGAGCGCTCCCGCAACCAGCCCCTTCGGCGGCGCGCCGCCGACGGCCTCCCCGAGCGACGCCGTGGCGCCCGCCAGGCCGGCTGCCCAGACCGTCGCCGCGACCACGTCGGCCGACAGCGAGCGGCCGCGGACCAGCCACGGCATGACGACGGCCGCGATGCCCCACAGGACGGCCTCCAGCAGCGCGCCGGAGGTGACGAGCGGCTGCACGATCTCGCTCGCGGTGAGGCTGGCCGCGCCGTCCCAGTGCGCCCGGGCCGGCAGGCCGGCGCCGAGCCCGAACAGCAGGTCGCGGCCGAGCAGCGGCTCGGCGAGCAGCAGCCACCACAGCCCCGTCACGCCGAGCCCAGCGCGCGTCCAGGCGCTGCGCGCGGTCCCGGCGAGCGCCGGGAAGGCGCCGGCGAGGCCGAGCAGCCCGAGCGCGGGCGCGGCGGCGCTCGCCGACCAGGCCAGCGGCGCGGCCCGCAGCGCCAGCGGCGGCAGCGCCACGGCGAGGAAGACGACGAGCGCGGCCCCGACGCGCGGCTCGGTGCTGAACGTCAGCGCCGCGAGCGTCGCCGCGGCGGCCACGAGCCAGCCTCCGCCCGGCAGCAGCGCCACGAGCAGCGCGGCGGCGCCCGCGCCGGCGAGTGCGGGGACCGAGGAGTGCGGCAGCAGGCCCGCCAGCGCGCACAGGACGAGCGCGCCCGCCGCTGCCGCGGCAGCGGCGCGGGCGCTCCAGGACGGCATCGCGTACGCATCCTCGAGCGGATGCGGCGCGACGGTCCCGCCCTCGTCGGAGACGGCCGGGAGCGCCTCCGCCAGCGCGTCGGCGAGGTCGACGAGGGCGCCGCGCTCGTCCGGAAGCGGGCGCAGGGTGCGGTCGATGGCGGCGGACAGCTCGGCCGGCAGGTCGCCGCGCGCCTTGCCCAGCGGCGGCTGCGCCATCCCGACGCGCCGCAGCGTGGCGGCCGGGCTGCCGGCCCGCACCGGGTTGACGCCCGCGAGCCCCTCGTAGAGCACGAGTCCGAGCGCGTAGAGGTCGCAGCGCTCGTCGATGCGCTCGCCGGCCGCCTGCTCGGGCGCCATGTAGGCGAGCGTCCCGACGACGTCGCCGGTGCGCGTGAGCGGCTCGTCGCCGGCGAGGTGGGCGACGCCGAAGTCGGTCAGCTTCGCGGCGCCGTAGGGCGAGCGCGGGCGGTCGGGGACCATCACGTTCTGCGGCTTGACGTCGCGGTGGATCACGCCGCGCTCGTGGGCGTGGGCGAGCGCGTCGGCGAGCGCGAGCCCGATCCGCAGCACGTCGCGGTCCGAGACCTCGCCGGCCGTCTCGAGCTGCGCCAGCGTGCTCCCGCGCACGAGCTCGGAGACGAGGAAGCGCGTGCCGTCCTCCTCGCCGGCGTCGAAGACGGAGACGATCCCGGGGTGGTCGAGACGGGCGACGGCGAGGGCCTCGCGGCGGGCGCGATCGTCGGCGCGGCCGTCGGCGGGGATCGCCTTGACCGCGACGGAGCGCCCGAGCCGCTCGTCGCGCGCCTCATAGACCGTGCCGAAGCCACCGGCGCCGATCCGCGGACCCAATCGGTAGCGCCCCAGGGCGAGCGACGGATCGGCCTGAGCGACGAGCTCTTCGGTGGCCTGCATGGCGAGCGGTCCTTCGCCACGGCACCGTGGCCACCTTCACGCCGCAACGCCGCGTGCGGCCGTTGCGCCGCTCCGACGGGCATACTGCACACCTTGTCCTTCTTCGACGAGGACGACGAGACCCGGAGGAGCCCTCGCCCGCGCCGAAGCGCGGCGATGGGCGACCCCTCGGCCGACCAGCAGACCCTGCTGCTCCGCCGCGGCATCGCGATCGGCGCCCTCATCGTCTTCCTGTTCCTGCTCTTCTTCGTCGTGCGGTCGTGCGCGAGCACGCGCAAGGAGAACGCGCTCAAGGACTACAACCGCGAGGTCTCCTCGATCGTCCGCGATTCCGACACACAGATCGGGACGCCGTTCTTCCAGCTGCTCGGCCAGGCCGGCGACTCGTCGCCGCAGGACCTGCAGACGAACATCTCGGGCTACCGCGTGCAGGCCGACGCCCAGCTCAAGCAGGCCCGCAGCCTCAGCGTGCCGGGGCAGATGAAGGGCGCGCAGCAGTCGCTGCTGATGGCGCTCGAGTTCCGCCGCGACGGGCTCGGCGGCATCGCCGAGCGCATCCGCACCGCGCTCGGCGACCAGGGCGACGCGGCCAACAAGGCGATCACCGAGATCGCAGGCGACATGCAGATGTTCCTGACGTCCGACGTGCTCTACCAGGCGCGCGTGGCGCCGCTGATCAAGCGCGCGCTCGACGACGCCCAGATCGGCGGCCAGAAGATCGCGACCTCGCGCTTCATACCGGGGATCGAGTGGCTGAGCGAGCAGACCGTCGCGGCGCAGCTCGGTCAGCAGCTCACGAGCGGCACGGCCAATCGCAAGACGGGCACGCCGGCGCCGGGCCTGCACGGAACGGGGCTCCAGTCCACCACGATCGGCAGCACCGCGCTGCAGCCCGGTTCGCCCAACCGCGTCTCGGCCACCGCCAACACCCCGATCGTCGTCAAGTTCACGAACCAGGGCGAGAACGACGAGTTCGACGTCAAGGTCTCACTGAGCATCGCGGGCGGCGGCAAGCCGATCAACGCGTCGCGCACCGTCGCCACGGTCGCCCGCGGCGCGACCGCCGAGGCGTCGCTTACGCTCGGCAAGGCGCCGCCGGCCGGCTCGGCGGTCACCGTGAAGGTGACGGTCGCGAAGGTGCCCGGCGAGCAGAAGACGGACAACAACACGGCGTCGTATGACGTCCTCTTCACCACCGGCTAGCGCCTCGTATCCTCCAACGCCGTGAACGACCTGACCGATCCGGCGGGCATCGCCGCCCTGTCGGCGGGTGCCGTGGCGCTGATCGCGCTCCTGCTCGCGCTGGTGCTCGCGGTTCGGATGCGGCGGCTGCGCTCGGCGCAGCGGCTGGTGCTCGGTGACCACGGCGAGACCGACCTCGTGGCCCACGCGGCGTCCCTCCAGCAGGCGTTCGCGGCGCTGCACGACCGCGTCGAAGAGGTGGCCACCTCGGTCGACGAGCGGCTCGCGGCGGCCGAGGCGCGGCTCGACGGCGCGATCGCCTACCGCTCGCTGGTCCGCTACGACGCCTACGGCGAGCTGACCGGCAACCAGTCGACGACGATCGCGCTGCTCGACGCGGAGCGCAACGGCGTCGTGCTGTCCTCGATCGTGCGCCGCGACACCGCGCGCATCTACTGCAAGCAGGTCGTCGGCGGCCGTGGTGAGCTCGAGCTCTCGCCCGAGGAGGCGGAGGCGGTGCGACGCGCTCTCGCCGGCGAGAGCGCCGCCACCCTGCAGGGATGAGGGTCGGCTTCCTCGGCCCCGCCGGGACCTACAGCGAGGAGGCGGTGCTGGCCGGCGCCGGCGCGGCGGAAATCGAGCGCGTCCCGCTGCCGAGTGTTCACGACGCCGTGGCCGCGGTGCGCGACGGGCACGTCGAGCGCGCGCTGGTGCCGATCGAGAACTCGCTCGAGGGCTCCGTCAACGCCACGCTCGACTCGCTCGCCCAGGAGAGCGGCGCCGTCCAGATCACGGGCGAGCTCGTGCACCCGATCCACCACTGCCTGATCGCGCGCGCCGCCGTGCCGCTCGAGCGCATCGCCGCCGTCGCCTCGCACCCGCAGGCCAGCGGGCAGTGCGCCACCTTCCTCCGCACGCGCCTCCCGGGCGCCGCGGTCCTCCCCGTCGCCTCGACGGCCGACGCGGTGCGCCTCGTCGCCGAGCGCACCGACGGCGACGGCGCGCCCTGGGCGGCGATCGGCAGCCGGGCGGCGGCGGAGGTCTACGACTGCGCGGTGCTCGAGTCCGGCGTCGAGGACCCGCCCGGCTCCGAGACGCGGTTCGTGTGGATCGCCCGCGAGCCGCCTGACCCCGCCACCGGCGGCGCCTGGAAGACGGCGCTGATGTTCTGGGAGCCCGCCGACGACCACGCGGGCTGGCTCGTGCGCTGCCTCGCCGAGTTCGCCGACCGCGACGTCAACCTGACGCGGATCGAGTCACGGCCGCGCCGCGAGGGCCTCGGCTCGTACATGTTCTTCGTCGACCTCGACGGCCGCGCCGGCGACCCGCCGGTCGCGGAGGCGATCGCGGCGCTGCGGATGCACGCCGAGGCCGTGCGCGTACTCGGGTCGTTCCCGGCGGCCCATGGCTAGACTTCCGCTCAGGATGGCGACTGCAGTACCACCGGGCCCACTGGGGTCTGTGCCGCTTGGAGACCACGCGCGGCACGGACCTGGGGCGGACGGCCGCGGCCGTTGGTCAGGTGGTCGAGTGTTGGTGCTCAACGCGACGTATGAGCCGATCAACGTCTGCACCGTGCGGCGCGCCACGGTCCTGCTCCTGAAGGAGAAGGCCGAGGTCATCGAGATCGGCAGCCAGACGCTGCACTGGGCGACGGGCTCGCTGGCCAAGCCCGTGGTCATCCGCCTGATCACCTACGTGCGCATCCCGCGCGACACGCACAAGCGCAAGATCACGCGCCGCGCGGTGTTCGCCCGCGACGGCTGGGAGTGCCAATACTGCGGCGCGCGCACGAGCCTCACCGTCGACCACGTGATCCCGCGCTCCAAGGGCGGCGACTCCGGCTGGGAGAACATCGTCGCCTCCTGCGCCCCCTGCAACCGCCGCAAGGGCGACCGGCTGCCGCACCAGGTCGACATGCACCCGCGCGTCAAGCCACGGATCCCGAGCCCGCATATCTTCATACAGCTCGCGTCGCCGACGATCCCGGCGACCTGGAAGCAGTACCTGCTGCCCGAAGCCGCGTAGTGGGTTATTCCACGGCCGCACGGTTTCGCCGGCCGAGCGTCAACTGCGGCTGGGTAGGAGTGGATGCGAAGCGCGCCGGCGGCCACGAGTGTCGTCCGGCAGTGACGAATGTCGTCTCCACCCCCTCATAGGTGGTCGAGGCGACACTCGTCGCCTCGCGGCGGCTCGCTCCCCGCCTCCTCCCCAGCCGCAGTTGACGTTCGCTCGGGGCGGCGCACGGCCCAAGAGGGAATAGTGACTCCTGCATGAGCTCTTACGCGGGTCAGAACGCACGAAGGGCCCCGTCGACACGGGGCCCTTCGATACTGCCTGCTGGACTGATTGGCCGGGGTCCGCTGTCTATGCGGCCGGGGGGACGAGCTCCGGCACGGACCGCGACGGTGCCTCGGTGTGGATTCCGCTACCCAGCGGGTCCAGCACCAGGCTGGGAACTAGCGGCCGGGCACCTCCAGGGTCCCGTAATGACTGTCACTCAACTTCGGACCACCCCCTTTCTCTGGTCAGGCCAGAGTACAGAACGCGGGAGACGGGCACGAGTCCGAGGCGTTACGGCTCGACGTCGTCCTCGGAGACCTCGGGCGGCGTGATCGTCGTCGGGTCCGTCGGGTCGGCCGGGCCGGCCTCGGCGAGCTCGTCGGCGTCGGTCCCGGTCGTCGCGAGCGTTTCGGGATCGACGGTCTCGGCGCTCTCGGGCGTGGCCGCCTCGTCCTCCATCACCAGCGCGACGGCCGACACGCGGTCGTCCTCGCGGATGTTCATGAGCCGGAAGCCCTGGGCGTTGCGCCCGAGCGGGCGGAAGTCGCGGACGGCGATGCGCTGGACCATGCCGTTCTGCGAGATGAACACGAGCTGGTGGTGCTCGCGGACCACGAGCGCGCCGGCGAGGCGGCCCTTGGCCTCCGTCTGCTGGATCGTCTTGACGCCCTTGGCGCCGCGGTTGGTCTTGCGGTAGTCGCCCACGAGCGTGCGCTTGCCGAAGCCGTTCTCGGTGATGACGAGCAGGTACTGGTCGTCGCGGGCGATGTCCATCGCGATGACCTCGACGTCGCCCGAGACGTCCATCCCGCGCACGCCGCTCGTGTCGCGGCCCATCGCGCGGGCGTCGCTCTCGGAGAAGCGCACGGCCAGGCCGGCGCTCGAGATCATCAGCACCTCGTCGCCCTCGTCCACGCGCCGGACCGCGACCAGCTCGTCCTCGTCGCGGATGTTGATCGCGATGATGCCGTCGGCCTTGATCGGCGTGTTGTAGGTCTTGAACGCGGTCTTCTTGACCGTGCCGCACTTGGTCGCGAAGACGAGGAAGTCGGACTCCGAGAAGTCGCGCGTCGCCAGCACGGACTGCACGCGCTCACCCTCGCGCAGCGGCAGCACGTTGCCGAGGTAGCGGCCCTTGGACGTGCGGCCCGCCTCCGGCAGCTCGTAGACCTTGGAGCGGTAGACCTTGCCGCGATTGGTGAAGAACAGGAGGTAGTCGTGCGTCGAGCACACGAACAGGTGCTCGATGTAGTCGTCGTCCTTCATGTCCATGCCCGTGACGCCGACCCCGCCGCGGCGCTGCATGCGGTAGGTGGCGAGCGGCAGGGACTTGATGTAGCCCGAGTGCGAGATCGCGATGACCATCTGCTGGTCGGCGATCAGGTCCTCGATGTCGACGTCGTCCTCGGCGTGCGTGATCTCGGTGCGGCGCTCGTCGCCGTAGCGCTCCGAGATCTCGAGCAGCTCCTCCTTGATCAGGCCGTAGACCTTGTCTTCGTCGCCGAGCAGCTCGCGCAGCTCGCGGATCCGCTCCACGAGGTCGGCGTGCTCGCGCTTGATCGCGTCGGCCTCGAGCGCAGTCAGCTGCTGCAGGCGCAGCTCGAGGATCGCCTGGGCCTGCACGTGGGTGAGCCCGAAGCGCTCGATCAGGCCCTCGCGGGCGGCGTCGCGATCGCGCGAGCCGCGGATCAGCTCGATGACCTCGTCGAGGTGGTCGAGCGCGATCAGCAGGCCCTCGAGGCGGTGGACCCGCGCCTCGAGCGTGCGCAGCTCGTGCTTGGCGCGGCGGACGATGACCTCGCGCTGGTGCTGGACGTAATGCCGGATGACCTCGCGCAGCGGCAGCGTCTGCGGCACGTTGTCGACCAGCGCGACGGTGTTGACGCCGAAGGTCGCCTGCATCGGCGTGTGCTTGTAGAGCTTGTTGAGCACGACCTTGGGGATCGCGTCGCGCTTGAGCTCGATCACGAGCCGCATCCCGTTGCGATCGGACTCGTCGCGCAGGTCGGTGATGTCCGGGATCTTCTTGTCGTGGACGAGGTCGGCGATCTTCGTGATCAGCCCGCCGTCGCCGCCCTTCTTGACCTGGAACGGCAGCTCGGTGACGACGATCGCCTCCTTGCCGCGGCCGATCTCCTCGATGTGTGCGCGCGCCTGCACGCGCACCCGTCCCCGCCCGGTCTCGTACGCGTCACGGATGCCCTGTCGCCCGAGAATGACCCCGCCGGTCGGGAAGTCGGGGCCCTGCATGTGGGTCAGCAGGGTGTCGATCGACACGTCCGGGTCGTCGATGTAGGCGATCGTCGCGGAGATCGTCTCGCGCAGGTTGTGCGGCGGGATGTTCGTGGCCATCCCGACCGCGATGCCCGTCGTGCCGTTGACGAGCAGGTTCGGGAACCGCGCCGGCAG
>JBBQLH010000089.1:0-17744 GCA_038327685.1 Solirubrobacterales bacterium | reverse complement strand
TCGACGCGCAGGCGATGCGGGCCTTCGTCGCCGCGCCGCGCGCGGGCGGGCCGCATCCCGGCGTCGTCTTCTACTCCGACATCTTCCAGCTCACCGAACCGACGCTGCGCTGGGCGGTGCGGCTGGCCGGCTACGGCTTCGTCGTCGCCGTGCCCGAGATCTACCACCGCATCGAGCCCGCCGGGACGGTGCTCGGCTTCGACGACGAGGGCAAGGTGCGCGGCCAGGCAGACGCCGAGACGACGCCGGTGGCGGCGTTCGACGCCGACGTCGACGCCGCCCTGGGCTGGCTGGCGGAGTACTCCAACGGGTCGCTCGGCGCGGCCGGGCACTGCACCGGCGGGCATCTCGCGTTCCGCGCGGCGCTGCGTCCGCAGGTCCGCGCGACCGCGTGCTGGTACGCGACCGGGCTGCACGACGGCAAGCTCGGCGCGGACGAAGACGCCGGCTCGCTCGCCCGCGCGGGCGAGATCGAGGGCGAGCTGCTCATGATCTGGGGCACGCGCGATCCGCACACGCCGGCCGAGGGCCGGGCGCTGATCCGGCCGCGGATCGAGCTGACGGGGGTCCCGCTGACGTGGCTCGAGTACCCGGCCGAGCACGCGTTCGGCCGCGACGTCGGCGACCGCTACGACCCGGAGGTCACCGACCACGCGTTCGAGGAGACGGTCGCCGTGCTGCGCCGCTCGCTGCTCGGCTGAGCCACCGCGCCCATCCCGCGCTCGATCGTGTCGATCAGGTCCGCGCGCAGCGCCGACGCGGGGATGACCCGGTCGACCGAGCCGACCTCGACGGCACGCTGCACGCTGTGGACGGCGTCGAACTCCGCCGCCACCTCGCCCAGCTTCTCGGAGCGCACCGCGGTCCACCGCTCGTCGCGCTCGTCGCGCAGCCGCTGGCGCTCGTCACCCTCCGCGGCGGCGATCCGCTCGTCCAGCCCGGCGATCCGCTCGTCCGCGCGCGTCCGAGCGTCGACGTCGCGCGCGAACACCACGGCCGCGGCGGGCGCGCCGCCGAGCACCGACGCGTAGGCACCCTCGATCGCGATCGTCTCGAGGTTGTCGTTGAGCGCACGCGAGAAGACGACGAACGCGCCGCCATGGAAGCGCGAGATGACGCAGAACGCGACCGGCCCGTCGAAGTTGACGATCGCGCGGCCGATCTCCGCGCCGTACTCGAGCTGCAGCCGCCGCATCGACTCGGGCGAGCCGTCGAAGCCCGCCAGGTTGGCGAGCACGACGAGCGGGCGCCGGCCGGAGGCGGCGTTGATCGAGCGCGCGACCTTCTTCGAGGCGAGCGGGAACAGCGTCCCCGACGTCCACTGCTCGGGCCCGTCGGCCGGGATCGAGCCGAAACGCGACAGCGGGCGGCACTCGATCCCGAGCATCGCGACCGGCCAGCCGCCGAGGTGGGCGTCCCAGGTGACCGCGATCTCCGCCTCGCGCATGCCCGCCCAGCGCTCGAGCGGCGCGTGGTCGGCGTCGGCGACGGCGCGCATCACTGCGCGGATGTCGAACGGCTTCTTGCGGCCCGGGTTCGTCTCCTCCGAGAAGATCTCGCCGACCGTCTGGAGGTCCGAGCCCGGCGCCTCGTGCGGCGAGGAGCTCACGTCGCGATCGCCGGGATCGCTCGTCTCGGCGCGGCGCGGGAAGCGCTCGCCCGGCGCCGCATAGGTGTGCTCGTAGTAGGCGAGCAGCACCCCGCAGGCGCCCGCGAGGTCGGGCGCGCGGTACTGCGCCTGCCCGTTCGGGCCCATGACGCGCTCGTAGCCGCCGATGCCGAAGTTGTCCTCTGCCGACACCCCGCCGGAGTAGTCGAGCGCCTGCTTGCCGGTGAGCACCATCGCGCTCTCGGGCGTCATCACGAGGATGCCCTTGGTGTGCATGAGCATCGTCGCCTCGGCGTTCCAGTACGGCTGGGCGCCGACGTTGATGCCGGTCACCACGACGTTGATCTCGCCGCCCGCCTGGGTGAAGGCGACGATGCGGCGCAGCGCGGCCGCCACCCAGTCCATGTTCTCGGTGCCCGAGTCCATCGCGATCCGCGCGCCGGAGGACAGCGCGAACCACTCGACGGGCACGTCGAGCTCCTCGGCGAGGTCGAGCGCGGCGATCACGCGCCGGCACTCGGGCTCGGCCAGCGAGCCCAGCCCGCGGGTCGGGTCGCCGAGCAGCACGACGCGCTGCATCCCCTCGGGGTAGCGCTCGGTGCGATTGGAGATCAGCCCGACGACGATGCTCGCCGTGTTCGTGGCGGGCAGCCGCTGGACGGGAACCAGCTTGCCACTGTCGTCGTCGAGGTCGTACTCGGCGAACTCCCCGGGCGGGATCGCGGCGCCGGGCGCCGCGCGCTGCGGCGCGAGGATCTTGACGATCTCGGCGGGGTGGACCATGCCGCGGCGGCGGGCCGAGACGATCCGCTGCCCGCCCTCGTCGAGCGGCTGCAGCGGGCGCGTCGGCGGACCGCCGACCTCGACGACCACGCCGCGGCCGGCCGGGTTGAAGAAGCGCAGGACGCGGTCGCCGACGCGCAGCTGCACCATCTCGAGCCCGAGGCCTGCGGACATGCGGCCGAGGCGCGTGATGACCTCGCGCGCCTCGTCGGGCGCGAACTCCATCTCGGGCCACGCGTAGAGGAGCAGGCGGTTCCACTGCAGGCGGGCGCGCGCGCTGCGGCGCGACTGGGCGGCCCGCATCGCCTCGAACGCCTGGCGCGCGATCCGCTCGAGGTCGGGGAGGCCCACGATGCGCCCGGCGTCGTCTCGCGCCGGGGTGAGGTCGCGGACCTCGGCGACGGCGACGAGGCGCTCATCGCGCTCGTTCTCGCGCGCCCTGGCGTGGAACAGGTAGACGTCCGGGGCGGAGGGGAGCCGCTCGAGCGCGAAGTTCTCGAGCCGCCACAGGTCCATGCGCTGCGCCATCAGCGGGTGGAGGCCGCGCAGGTCGCGGTCCTCGGCGAGCTCGCCGTCCTCCCTGCGGTGGAAGGTCGTCACGTCGACCGCGTGCCCGGGGCGGTCGGCGGGTGAGACGAAGGCGAGCCGCGCCACGGCGGGCGGCAGCCCGGCGTCGGCCACGAGCGCGTCGAGCTCCGGCGGCGCCGCGGTGCCGTAGAGGTCGCCGAGCAGCGGCTCGCCGTCGCGCAGCGTGGCCGCGTGCGAGGCGAGCGCGGCGAGCACCGCGGGCAGCCGGTCCGGCTCGGCGAACGCGGCGGCGACGTGGCGCCGCGTCCCGTCGTGCTCGTAGGTCGTGAGCAGGAACGGCACGCCGCCGATCTCCCGGCGCTCGAGCGCCTCGAGGGCGCGGATCCGGTAGTAGCGCCGCGTCATCGCCTCGAGCAGGAAGTCGTCGGTGCCCTGCGTCAGCAGGCGCGCGAGCGGCTGCGGGCAGTCGACGAGCGCCTGCAGATGGTCGGCGCGGTCGGCGCGGTCGGGGCGGTCGGCGAGCGCCGCGAGGTGGACGCGCATGAGGCCGTAGGTCTCCTCGCGCGCCGCTTCGACGGCAGGCCGGTCGCAGCAGCGCCAGCGCAGCTCGCGCGCCAGCTCGGCCAGCGCGGGCTCGCGCGGGGCGAGCGCGGCCTCGAGGCGGTCGAGCACGCCGCGGAAGGCGTCGGCGGCCTCGCCCTCGAGCGCCTCGCCCTGCTCGAGGCGCCGCGCGAGCAGCGCCCGCACGGCGTCGCGCGCGCTGGGCGCGCGCTGCTGGGCCAGGAACAGGCGGTAGGCCGCGTCCTCGAGCGCCGGCGTGCGCTCCAAGCTCGTGATCCCGAGGTGGCCGAGCGCGCGCTCCAGCTGCGCCACGAAGCGGTCGGGCAGGCCCTCGGCCTCGGCGTCGAGCGAGCGCAGGAACGCGTGCAGGTGCTCCTGGGGACTCGACAGCGCCTCGGCGCCCGGCTCGCGCTCGGCGTGCGGCCGATTGAGGCCGCGCACGTCGGCGTAGACCTCGAGCAGGCGGCCCTCCTCAACCCTGTCCACGGGAGCAGCCAGCAGCTGCTCGACGACGCGCTTCACCTCGGCAGGCGTGACGTCGTACCCGAGTGCGAGCCGGCGCAGGCGCTCGAGCGCGCCCGGCCCGACGCCGGGGTCGCTGCGACCGACGTGGAAGGCGACGCGCTCGCCCTCCACGGCCGCGGGCGCGTCGTCGAGCGGATCGATCTGCACGAGCGGCCGGCCGCCCGGCACCTGCACGTTGGCCGCCACGAGGACCTCGCGCACGCGGCCGGCCACGGGCGCGGTCAGCGAGGTCTCCATCTTCATGCTCTCCGTCACGGCGACGACGTCGCCGGCCTGCACCGCGTCGCCCTCGGAGACGCGGATCGCGACGACCACGCCGGGAGCGTGGCTGCGGACGAGGCCGCCCTCGTCGCGCGAGACGCGGTGCGGGACGCCGTTGACCTCGACCAGCAGGTCTTGGTCCTGCAGCGCGGTCATCGTGCGGAACGAGCGCTTGCCGTAGGAAAGGCGGCGCTCGTGCTCGCTGACCCACTCGACATCGGCCTCGACGCGGGCGCCGTCGACCTCGATCAGGTAGCGCGCCGGGCCGACCTGGCAGACGCTGAAGCGATAGCTCGCGCCGCGGTGCATCAGGTCGACGGTGCGGCAGACATCCGCCTCGGCGTGCGGGCGGCCGCGCCGGGCGAGGGCGTAGAAGCGCGAGCGCTCGGCGGCCGTGGCGGCGTCGCAGAGCGCGATCGCCGCCTGGATCAGCGCCGTGTCGGCGTGGCGCACCGGCTGCACCTCGTCGGCGCCCTGCAAGCGGTCCAGCCAGCCCGTGTCGACCTCCCCGCGACGCAGCTCGTGGCGACCGAGCAGCTCGAGCAGGAAGCCCTGGTTGGTGGTGCCCTCGTCGATCACGACCATCGTGTCGGCGACCGCCCGGCGCAGGCGCGCGATCGCCTGGTCACGGTTGCGGCCGTGGGCGATGATCTTCGCGATCATCGAGTCGAACTCGGGCGGCACGGAGTCGCCCTCCGCGACGCCGGTGTCGACGCGCACACCAGGTCCGGACGGGAGGCGCAGCAGCGTGATGCGCCCGGGCGCGGGCGCGAACCCGCGAGCGGGGTCCTCGGCGTTCAGGCGCACCTCGATCGCGTGGCCGTTCGGGGGCGGGGGATCGCCCTCGAGCGTGCCGCCGGCCGCGACGTGCAGCTGCAGCCGCACGAGGTCGGCGCCGGTGACCATCTCGGTGACGGGGTGCTCGACCTGCAGGCGCGCGTTGACCTCCATGAACGAGAAGCGCTGCCCCTCGGGCTCGTAGAGGAACTCGACGGTGCCCGCGCCGCGGTAGTTCGCGTTGCGCGCGAGCCGCACCGCCGAGTCGGCCAGCTCGCGCTCCTGCTCGGGCGTGAGGGCCGGGCTGGCGGACTCCTCGACCACCTTCTGGTGGCGGCGCTGGTAGCTGCAGTCGCGCACGCCCAGCGCCCACACGCCGCCCTGGCCGTCGGCCATCAGCTGGACCTCGACGTGGCGCGCGTTCTCGATCACGCTCTCGATCAGCACGCTCGCGTCGCCGAAGGACTGCTCGGCCTCGGCACGGGCGCGCTCGAACGCGCCGGGGAGGTCGGCGGCGGCGTCGACGCGGCGCATGCCGCGCCCGCCGCCGCCCGCGGCGGCCTTGATCATCAACGGGAACCCGATCGCCTCGCCCTGCCGGACGGCGTCCTCGACGCTGTCCACCGGGCCGCCGCTCCAGGCGGCGACCGGCACCCCGGCCCGCTCGGCCAGGCGCTTGGCCTCGATCTTGTCGCCCAGCGCGCGCATGACGTCGGCGTCGGGCCCGACGAAGACGATCCCGAGCCGCTCGCACAGCTCCGCGAACGCGGGATGCTCGGCGACGAAGCCCCAGCCCACCCAGGCCGCGTCGGCCTGCGTCTCGACCAGCGCGTGCTCGAGCCGCCCGTAGTCGAGGTAGGCGCTGGAGCGCCCGTTGCCGTTGTCGACCGTCGCGGGGCCGAGGCAGTGGCGCTCGTCGGCCTGGCGGACGAACAGCGCGTGGCGCTCGATCTCGGTGTAGAGCGCGATCACGCGGATCGGCTCCTCGCGCTCGTCGTTGAGCTCGCGAATGGCGTTGATGGCGCGCATAGCCGCCTCGCCGCGGTTGACGATGGCGACCCGCCGGAATGGACGTTGCAGTCTGGCTCACCCTCCCTGGGGAAATCGACCTCGCCCTAGGTCTGGCCGGTTTGGAGCGCCGGGACCAGGGATCGGCGCCAAACGACCCCGGGGCGGGTGGCCTGCGACCCGCCATGTGGGGGGTCAGGGGTCCTTGCGGGCGCGCGCGGCCCGCCGGCGGCGCACGCGGTCACCGCGAGGCCCGGCCATCCGCCCGGTCAGCTCGCGCGCGGACACCTCCTGCGCGCCGAAGGCGACCGCGCGCTCGCGCAGGTGCGGCGGCAGGTCGTAGTGATCGCCCTGGAAGCGGTGGCGCGGGATCCCGAGCTGCGCCGCGAACTCGTGCAGCTCGTCGAAGCCCACGTCGCTGACCATGTGGCACCAGTGCTTGACTGGCAGGCGGACGTGCGGGTACTCGCGCAGGTCGTCGACCATCACCGCCACGCGCGGATTATCGGGCGGCGAGCAGCTCCTCGGTCGGCTCGCTCCACTCCGGGGCGCCCGACTCGCCGAGCTGGTCGGCGGCGCGCACGAGGTCGGCGGCGATCGAGCGCACCTGGCCGACGATCTGCATCAGCAGCGGGGAGGGATCGTGCTCGTGGACGGCGTTCGCGCGCTGCGCGGCGCTGAGCGCCAACGCGCGCAGGCCGGTGGCCCGCTCGGGCTGCTCGTACTGAACGCCGAGCTCCCAGACCGCCGCGGCGAGCTCGCGCACGGCGTCCGGCAGGCCGGCGGGCGCCGTCTCGTCGTTACGGGAATGGCGCAGCACGTAGCGGGCGAGCACGCGGGTGTTGCGGACGGCGAAGTCGACCTGCGGCATCGTGCGCCGGTAGCGCTGCAGCAGGTCGCGGTCGCCGCGCCGGCTCGGCGAGAAGCGCGCCGTATCGGTCGCGACCGGCAGCACCGCCTCGAGCTCGTCGATGTCGTCGTCGATGCCGCGGGCGGCGCGGAGGGCGTCCTCGGCGCGCTGCACGTCGCCGCCGGCGAGCGCCTCAGCGGCCTCCTCGAGCGTGCGGCCGAGCTTGCCGACGACGTTCTGCGCGACGCGGCTGACCATCGCGACAGGGTCGGGCGGCAGCAGCAGCGAGGCGACGACGAGCCCGACGCCGCCACCGATGAGGCCCTCGAAGATGCGGTCGGCGGAGAAGCCTGCGTGCGCGGTCTGGAGCGAGGCGAGCAGGATCGCGGAGATCGCGGCCTCGTTGACGAGCAGCTCACCGCCGCGGACGAGCAGCGCCGCGGTCATGGCGATCACGACGAGCACGGCGATCTGCAGCGGCCCGGTGCCGATCAGGTAGAGCAGCAGCGTGGCGACGGTGATGCCGAGCACCACGCCGGCGACCAGCTCGAGCGCGCGCCAGCGGCGCTGGCCGTAGGTGACGCCGACGCAGATCACCGCGGCGATCGACGCGAACGCCGGCCGATCGGTCGGGAGCACCAGCACCGCGAGGTACCACGCGGCGACCGCGGCGGCGGCGGTCTGGAGCACCGCGGGCAGGTGCGGCACGACGCGGCGCCGCGCGCCGGAGGCGGCGGAGCGGGGGCCGGGCACGGGGGTCTGGAGCAGGGCTTTCACGTCGTTTGAACACTGTATGACGACGCCCGCCCCCCGTGGACAGCTAGTGGTTGCGCAGCGCGTCGACCAGCTCGTCCTTGCTCATCTTCGAGCGGCCCTCGATGCCGATCTCGGCGGCGCGCTGCTCGAGATCGTCCTTGTTCCAGTCCTCATACGAGCCGGACTTGCCGCCCTCTCCGCCGCGGAGTTGCGGGTCTGTATTGGCGATCCGCGCGGCCTTCTCCTTGCTCGTCGCGTCTCGGTTCGAGACAAGGCCTACCCCGTGCTCCAGCCCGCGATGCTCTCGCCGCCGACCGGGTCGTCCGGGGGCGCGCCGAGCCGCGCGATCCGCTCACGGGCGGCCTCGACCTCGGCGGGGTCGTCGCCGCGCAGGAGGTCGTAGTCCTCCTGGCCCGCTGGGTAGGCGCCGACGACGGTGAAGCCGTTGCGCTCGGTCGCGCGGCGGTGGCCGGTGCCGGCGGGCAGGACGAGCACGTCACCCACCTCGACGTCGAAGGCGCGGCCCTGCGGGCCGCCGAGCTCGATCGTCGCCCGCCCCGCGACGACGGCGAGCACCTCGTGCGACGTCGAGTGGAAGTGGTGGAAGTCGAACACGCCCGCCACCCACGACCCTCCCCAGCCGTGGTCGGCGAACAGCGCGCGAGCGGCGGCGGCGCCGTCCGCGGCGGCCTCGACGCCCCGGTAGAGCAGCAGCGGGAAATGCGGATGGTTGGGGATGCGGTCGCCGGGCGGCGCCATCCAGGTCTCGAGCTCCATGCCCGTGGTCCTACCCGGGGCCGAGCACCTCCGCGGCATGGATGGCGTCGTCGATCCCCGCCTCGTGTCGGATCAGGTCGCCGAGCGCCGCCACGGCGGTCGCGTCGAGCCGGTCCGGGACCTCGGCGCGCAGGATCGCGAGCGCCTGATCGGAGCTCATGGCCGCGCGGTAGGGCCGCTCCGACGTGACCGCCTCGTAGACATCGGCGACGGCGAGCACGCGCATCGGCATGTCGAGGTCGTGGCCGGTCAGCCCGCGCGGATAGCCGCCGCCGTCGAGGCGCTCGTGGTGGGCGCTCGCCACGGGTGCGAGCCGGCGGAAGCCGGGGACGCGCTCGAGGATCTGCGCGGTGACGAGCGGGTGCCGGCGCATGAGCGTCTCCTCGGCCGCGGACAGCCCTCCGGGCTTGTCGAGGATCCGGTTGGAGATCGCGAGCTTGCCGACGTCGTGCAGCAGCGCCGCGCGGCGGAGATCGCTCAGCATTTCGCCTTCGGCGCCGAGCGCGACGGCGAGGCTCGTGGCGATCACGCTCGCGCGATCGGAGTGCTGGTAGGTCCAGGGGGACTTGGCGTCGATCACGGCGGCGAAGGCGACCGCGATCCCGTCGAGGCGGGCGTCGTCGGCGTGGAGCAGGCGGTCCGCGGGCTCCCAGACGGCTACGTCGTCGCCCCCCAGCGACTCGCAGAACGCGACATCGTGCAGGCACACGCCGAGCGCCTCGACGAGCGCCGGGTCGAACCAGCCCCCGCTGCGCTTCCTGGCCATCTCCCACGCCGCCTCGACGCCGCCGTCGGCGTGGAAGATCTCGGCCGTCTGCGCGAGGCACAGGATCCGCGCCAGCAGCGGGATCTCCTCGCCGCGCAGGCCGCGCGGCTGGCCGCAGCCGTCCCAGTGCTCGTCGAGCGCGCGGATGGCCGCCGCGGTCTCGGTGCCGAGGCCGACGAGCAGCGCGATCTCGGCGCCGCGGTCGCAGCGCGCCCGCATCAGCGAGCGCGTCACCTCGCCCTCATCCTTGATCGCCTTGAGCCGCATGGCGCGGTCGCGCATCGAGCCGCCGGGCGCGACGGTGCGCACGGACCACAGGAAGGCCGGCAGCCTGCCCGCCCAGTCGACGCGCTTGGAGGTGCGCTTGGCGACGTGGTCGTCGGCGCCGAACAGGGCGGCCATCCGGGCCGAGTTCGCGGAGCACCCAGCGTCCTTCAGGAGCAGCGCGTAGAAGAGGTCCGAGCGGGCGGTCGCATCGAGCTCGAGCTCCTGCGCGAGCCGCATGCCGATCAGGCACGAGCGCACCGCGTGGCCCGGCGGCTCACCCTCCGTGAGGTCGAGGGCGTAGGAGAGGGCGGCGACGACCTCGGACAGCCTGATGGAGCTGGTATCCCCCCGCATGGCCGGGGAGTGTCGCCGCCGCGCGTCAGTTCTGCAAATGCACGGCCCGGCCGGCGATCACGCGCGTGCCGCCGCGCGGCGAGAACGTGACGTTGCGACGCGCGACCCGCTCCGCCGACGACGACGCCGGCCGTAGCGTCCGCCGCTCGAGGATCGCGCCCAGCGCGACCCGCATCTCCATCTCGGCGAACGCGGCCCCGAGGCAGCGCCGCACGCCGCCGCCGAACGGGATCCAGGCGTACGTCGCGGGCGCCCCGTCGAGGAAGCGCTCGGGCCGGAAGGCGTACGGCTCCGGGTAGCGGTCGGCGCGCGTGTGGGTCAGCCAGATCGCGGGCGTCACGTCCGTGCCGGCGGCCAGCACGTGGCCGTCGACCTGCAGCTCCCGGCTCAGGCGCCGGCCCGCGAGCGGGACCACCGGGCGCAGTCGCAGCGCCTCGGACACCACGGCGCGCACGTAGGGCTCCTCCCCTGCTTCGACTGCCGCGGTCAGCCGGGCGAGGACGTCCGGATGGCGGAGCAGCAGGTCGAACGTCCACGCCAGGCCAGTCGCGGTCGTCTCATGCCCGGCGAGCAGCAGCGTCATCAGCTGATCGCGGATCTCGGAGTCGTCCATCGGCTCGCCGTCCTCGAAGCGCGCGCTCACGAGCAGCGACAGGATGTCCTCGCGCGGATCCGCGCGGCGCTCGGCGATCTCCGTGCCGAGCAGCGCGTCGATGTCTTGCCTTAGCGCCTCGAGCCGTGCGAGCGGGTCCGGCCCGCCGAAGCGGCGCGAGAGCAGCACGGAGAACTGCAGCGCGGACGACGCGGTGCCGGCCAGCAACCGGCCGAGGGCGTCGGCGAGACGCGTGCGGCGGGCGGGGTCGGTGACGCCGAAGACCGCGCGCAGGATCACCTCGAGCGTGATCGCCTGCATGCGCGGATGCAGCGCGAACGCCTCCCCCTCGGGCCAGGTCTCGACCTCCCGCGCGACGGCCTCGCGCACGATCGCCTCGTAGGCGCGCATACGCTCGCCGTGGAACGGAGGCAGCATCAGCTTGCGGCGCGCGAGGTGCTCGCGCCCCTCGAGCAGCAGCAGCGAGCGCGAGCCCATGATCGGCTGCAGCGTCGCGGTCCGGCCCGGCGGCATCCTGTGCCCGGGGACGCTGTAGAGCGCCCGGATCGCCTCGGGGTCCGAGAGCATCACCATCGGCGTCTGGAAGCCGAGGAAGCTGACGCTGAACGCGTCGCCGAAGCGCCGCCGGCACGACTCGAGGAACGCGATCGGCCGCAACAGCCAGCGCAGGGTCTGCACGACCGGCGGCTCGGACGGGCCGGGCGGGAGTTCGCTCATCGGCGTACTGTCGCACCCACCTGACGGGCTCGTCCGTCTCCACTGCGACTACGGCACGATGTCGGCGTGCTTCTCGCCGACCTCGCCGCCGTCTCGGAGACCGTCAGCGAAACGAGCGCGCGCGGCGGCAAGGTCGAGGCGCTGGCGGCCGCGCTGCGCCTCGCCTCGCCGGAGGAGGCGGCGATCGCCGTCGCCTTTCTCTCCGGCGAGCTGCGCCAGCGACAGATCGGCGTGGGCTGGGCGGCGCTGCGCGAGCTGCCGCCTGCGGCGGCGACGCCTTCGCTGACCGTCGGCGAGGTCGATGCGGCGTTCGCCGCGATCGGCGGGCTGAGCGGCGCCGGGTCGCAGGGCGCGCGGCGCGTCGCGCTCGGCGCGCTGTTCGGACGGGCGACGGAGCGCGAGCAGCGCTTCCTGCGCCACCTGCTCGCGGGCGACCTGCGCCAGGGAGCGCTCGAGGGCGAGGCGGCGGCGCGCGGCGCGGGCGTCCCCGCCGCGACGCTGCGGCGAGCGCTGATGCTGCGCGGCGACCTCGGCGCCGTGGCCGCGGCCGCGCTCGGCGGCGGGGCCGAGGCGCTGGGCGCGTTCCGGCTCGAGGTCGGCCGCCCGGTGCGCCCGATGCTCGCCTCTCCCGCAGCCGACATCGCGGCCGCGATGGGCAAGGTCAGCCCCGCCGCGGTCGAGTGGAAGCTCGACGGCCTGCGGGTCCAGGTCCACCGCGACGGCGGCCACGTCGGCGTCTTCACCCGCACGCTCGACGACATCACCGCGCGCGTGCCCGAGATCGTCGCGGCCGCACTTGCGCTGCCGGTCCGCAGCGCCGTGCTCGACGGCGAGGCGCTCGCGCTGCGCGACGACGGCCGACCTCACCTCTTCCAGGTCAGCGCGAGCCGAGGCGTGCCGTTGTCGGCCCGGTTCTTCGACGTCCTGCACGCCGACGGCGAGGACGTGCTCGACGCGCCGGGAGCCGCGCGCGCCGACGTGCTGGCGACGATCGTGCCCGAGGGCCTGCGGGTCCCGCGCCGTGTCGTCGACGACGCCGCCGCCGCCGGCGCCGTGCTGGACGACGCGCTCGCGATGGGCCACGAGGGCGTGATCGTGAAGTCGCTCGACGCGCCCTACGCGGCCGGCCGCCGCGGCGCGGGCTGGCTCAAGGTCAAGCCCGTGCACGCGCTCGACCTGGTCGTGCTCGCCGCCGAGTGGGGCCACGGCCGCCGTCGCGGGTGGCTGAGCAACCTGCACCTCGGCGCGCGCCACGACAGCGAGCCGGGGGCGTTCGTGATGCTCGGCAAGACGTTCAAGGGGCTGACCGACGCGATGCTGACCTGGCAGACCGAGCGCCTGCTCGAGCTGGCGACGGAGCGAGGCGACTGGGTCGTGCGCGTCCGCCCGGAGCTCGTCGTCGAGATCGCCTTCGACGGCATCCAGAGGAGCACCCGCTATCCCGGCGGCGTCGCGCTGCGCTTCGCGCGCGTGCTGCGCCACCGGCCCGACAAGCGCGCCGAGGAGGCGGACACGCTGGCCGCGGTGCTCGCGGTCCGCGCCGACGAGTAGATCCGGACCGCTCCGGGCACTCCCCTCGCCATGGCGCTCGAGGGGAAGGTCATCGCGGTCACCGGCGCGTCGGCGGGCATCGGGCGCGCGACGGTGCGCGAGCTCGCGGCCCGCGGCGCCGACATCGGGTTGATCGCGCGCGGCGAGGAGCGGCTCAACGCCGCCGCCGAAGAGGTGCGTGCGGCCGGGCGGCGGGCCTGCGTCGCGCCCGCCGACGTCGCCGACGCCGACGCCGTGGAGGCCGCCGCCGCGCGCATCGAGCAGGAGCTGGGGCCGATCGACGTATGGGTCAACGTCGCCATGAGCGCCGTCCTCGCGGAGCTGTGGGACTGCACGCCGGACGAGCTCCTGCGCGTGACCCAGGTGACCTACCTCGGCTCGATGCACGGCATCCAGGCGGCGCTGCGGCGCTTCCGCCCGCGCGACCGCGGGGTCATCGTCCAGGTCGGCTCCGCCCTCTCCCGCCGCGGGATCCCGCTGCAGTCGAGCTACTGCGCGTCCAAGCACGCAGTCAAGGGAGCGCTGGACTCGCTGCGCGCCGAGCTGCTGCACGAGGGCTCGAGCGTGAAGGTGAGCCTCGTCCAGCTCCCCGGCGTCAACACGCCCCAGTTCGACTGGGTCCGCACCCGGCTGCACCACCATCCCCAGCCCGTGCCGCCGATCTATCAGCCCGAGGTCGCCGCGCGCGCGATCGCGTGGGCGGCGGAGCATCCGCGGCGCGAGCTGTGGGTCGGCCTCCCGACCGTCTACACGATCCTCGGCGAACGCGTCGCCTCCGGCCTGATGGATCGCTACCTCGGGCGCACGAACATCAAGGCCCAGGAGGCGCCGCAGCGCATCGACCCGCCGGAGCGCAAGGACAACCTGTTCGCGCCTCCCCCCGGCGACCCGGGCGCGCACGGCGCGTTCGACGACAAGGCCCACGGCCGCTCGCCCCAGCTCTGGCTCACCACCCACAAGCGCGCGCTCGCCGCGGCGGCGGCGCTCACCGCCGCCGGGGCGGTTCAGTCCTTGCGCGCGCGCAGCCAGAGATAGCCGTAGGCGTCGAGCTCGACGCGCAGCTTCCCGCCCTCGACCCGGTGCTCGCGCAGCTCGAGCAGATCCTCGACGCCGGTGACGTCGCCGCCGAGGTCGAGCTCCGCGGTGACGGTGTCGTCGGAGAGGTTGTGGATCGCGAACACGCTCGAGCCCTGCCAGTCGCAGCGATGGGCGAACAGCGCCGGCGGCTCGTTCTCGAGCAGGGTGCTCTTCCCGAGGCCGAGCTCCGGCGCCTCGCGGCGGCGGTGGACCAGGCGCGTGATGAAGGCCAGCAGCGAGCCGGGCTCGCGCCGCTGCACGGCGACGTTGACGTGGTCCGGCCCGAAGTCGCCTCCGGGCAGCGGCCGCACGAGCCGCCCCGCCTCCGCGGCCGAGAAGCCGCCCGTCGCCCCGGGCGCCCACTGCATCGGCGTGCGCACGCTCATCCGCCCGTCGAGCGCGAGCTGCTCCCCCATGCCGATCTCGTCGCCGTAGAGCAGCACCGGCGTCCCCGGCAGGGTGAGCATCAGCGACCACGCCATGCGCAGCCGGGGGCCGTCGCCGCCGAGCATCGAGGCGACGCGGCGGCGGATCCCGTGGCCGTAGATCTGCATGTCCTTCTCCGGCCCGAAGGCGGCGAAGACGTCGTCGCGCTCGGCTTCGGAGAGCTTGTCGAGCGTCAGCTCGTCGTGGTTGCGCAGGAACGTCGCCCAGCCGGAGTCGGGCGGCGGCACGGGCAGCCGGCGGATCAGGTCCTCGAGCGGCGCCGCCTCGCCGCGGGCGAGCGAGAGCCAGAGCCGCTGGTTGATGAGGAAGCCGAGCTGGAGGTGCAGAGCGTCGCCGTGGTCCTCGAAGTAGGACTCGAGGTCGTCGATCGCGAGGTTGACCTCGCCCATCAGCATCGCCCCGCCGCGGCGGCGGCCGGCGTACTCGCGCAGCGCGTGCAGCCAGCGCCGGCCCTCGCCGGAGTCGGGCTGGTCGCCACCCACCTCCTCGCACATGAACGGCACCGCGTCCATGCGGAAGCCGGCGACGCCGAGCTTGAGCCAGAAGCCGACCGTCTTGGTGATCTGGTGGCGGACCGCCGGGTTGACGATGTTGAGGTCGGGCTGGAACGGAAGAAAGCGGTGCATGTAGTACTGGCCCGCCTGCTCGTCCCACGTCCAGTTGTCCTCGGTCGTGCCCTCCGCATGCGACGGGTCGTCGGTCCACAGGTAGTAGTCGCGGTAGGGCGACTCGCGACTCGCGCGGGCCGCGCGGAACCACGGGTGCTCGATCGAGGTGTGGTTGAAGACGAGGTCGGCGAGCACCCGCAGGCCGCGGTCGTTGGCGTGCCGGATCGCCTCCGCGACGTCGCCGAGGTCGCCCAGGCGCGGGTCGACCGCCAGGTAGTCGGTGATGTCGTAGCCGTCGTCCTGGTTGGGGGTCGGGTAGAGCGGCATCAGCCACACGCACGTCGCGCCGAGCTCGGCGACGTGGTCGATCCGCTCGATCAGCCCGGCGACGTCGCCGCAGCCGTCGCCGTCGGCGTCGTAGAACGTCTCGACGTCGAGGCAGTAGATGACGGCGTTCTTCCACCACACGTCGCTGGTCGGCGCGAGGCGCATCCAGCAAACGTTTATCACCAACGCGCGGGGGTACGGCCGACCGAGGGAGTTTTTGGAGCGAGGGAGGAGAACGATGCGAGGTCTGCGATCGGCCGGACCGTGGTTGGGGATCGCCTGCGCGCTCGCGATGGTCGTCGCCGGCTGCGGCAAGGGGGCGGGCAACGCCGGCAGCGGCGGCAGCGGGAGCACGAAGGGCGGGAAGCTCCAGGTCGGCGCCGCGCTCTCGCTCACCGGCTCGCTCGCGAAGGAGGGCCGGCTCACCAAGCTCGGCTATCAGCTGTGTCAGGACAAGGTCAACAGCGCCGGAGGCGTGTCGGCCGGCAGCAAGAAGTACAAGCTCGCGATCACCTACAAGGACGACAAGTCCCAGCCCGACGCGGCCGCGCAGCTGGTCGACCAGTTCAACGACAGCGGCAGCAAGCTGATCCTCGGTCCCTACGGATCGCCCTCGACCGAGGCGGCCTCGGCGGTCATCGAGCGCAACGGCCAGGTGATGGTCGATTCCTCGGGCGCCGACAACGCCATCTTCAGCAAGGGCTACAAGAACACGTTCGCGGTGCTCTCACCGGCGACGTCGTACCTCGCGGTGATCGTCAAGGCGATCGCCGCGAACGCGAATCCGAAGCCGAAGACGGTCGCGATCATCTCGGCGGACGACGGCTTCTCCAAGACCGCCGCCAAGGGCGGCGCCACCGAGGCCAAGAAGCAGGGCATGCAACTCCTCACGACGGAGTTCGTCGCCGAGCACACCACGAACGTCTCCTCGGCGCTCACGAAGATCCGCCCGATGAAGCCGGACCTCATCCTGGTCTCGGCCCACGTCGAGGAGGGCATCGCCGCGGTCAAGCAGGGCAACGAGCTCGGCGTCCACCCCAAGGGCTTCGGCGAGACGGTCGCACCCCCGACACCCGACTTCGCAAAGGCGCTCGGCAAGCAGGCCGAGGGCGTCGTCGGCTCGACCCAGTGGACGCCCGACGCCAAGGGCAAGGACAAGGTGTTCGGGACCGCGCAGCAGTACGCGCAGGACTTCAAGCAGCGCTTCGGCGAGACGGCCGAGTACCACAGCGCCGAGGCGGCCGCGGCCTGCCTGGGGCTGGTCCTCGGCGTCGAGAAGGCAGCGTCGACCGATCCGGCCAAGGTCCGCGAGGCGATCGCCGGCCTGAACACCGACTCGTTCTTCGGGCCGATCAAGTTCGACCCCAGCGGCAAGAACGCCGACAAGCCGATGTCGGCGATCCAGATCCAAAAGGGCAAGCCGGTGACGATCTTCCCCGCCGACCAGGCCCAGGCGAAGCTGCAGTGGCCCGCCGGCGGGTGAGTCCCCGCCGGCGATGACGCAGTTCCTCCAGGCGACGGTCAACGGGCTGCTCCAGGGCGGCCTGCTCGCCCTGGTCGCGGTCGGCTTCTCGCTGGTCTGGGGCGTGATGAACATCGTCAACCTCGCGCATGGCGCGTTCGTGCTGATCGGCGCCTACATCGGCTGGAAGCTCGATACCAGCGCGGGGATCCATCCGCTGTTGGCGATGGTCGTGGCGGCCGTCGTGCTGCTCGGGGCCGGCTACCTCATCCAGCGCTACCTCATCAACCTGGTCGTCAACGCCCCGATCTGGATGACGCTCCTGCTCACGTTCGGGCTCAGCCTGCTGCTCGTCAACGGCCTCGTGCTGCTCTTCACCGGCGACTTCCGCTCGATCCATACCTCCTACGGCTCCGACAGCCTCAAGCTCGGCGACGTGCGCGTGCCGTACGGGCGCCTGATCGCCTTCGCGATCGCGATCGCCTTCACCGTCGGGCTCGTCTGGTTCATGGATCGCACGCGGCTGGGGCTGGCCATCAAGGCCACCGGGATGGATCGCGGCGCAGCGCGGTTGATGGGCGTCAAGGTCCGGCGCGTCTACGGCATCACGTTCGGCATCGCCGCCGGCCTGGCCGGGGCGGCGGGCGCGATCTTCGGGACGGTGGACACGTTCAGCCCGGCGGACGCAGGCGGCTTCACGCTGCAGAGCTTCGTGATCGCCGTCCTCGGCGGCCTCGGCAACATGTGGGGGGCGCTCGTCGGCGGCCTGCTGCTGGGCGTCGTCCAGGCGTGGAGCGGCCAGTACCTCGGTGGGACGCTGATCAACGCGGTGGCCTTCGCGGTGCTCGTCATCGTGCTCGTGGTGCGGCCCGAGGGCCTGCTCGGCAAGCCCTACTACGCCGAGCGCGTGGAGGTCTGAGCGTGAGCCGTTCACCGCGCATCCTGGCCTTCGGAGCGCTGGCGCTGGCCGGCCTCGTGATCCTCGCGCTGCTGCCGCAGTACTTCCTGGCCTCCAGCGAGCAGCGGACGGTCGCCGGCGTCTTCATGTTCGTCGCCCTCGCCCAGGGCTGGAACCTGATCGGCGGCTTCGCCGGCTATCCGAGCTTCGGCAACGTCGTCT
>JBBQLH010000088.1:0-17952 GCA_038327685.1 Solirubrobacterales bacterium | reverse complement strand
GGCGGGGGGGGGGGGGGGGCGGGTTTTGGGGGGGGGGCCCCGGGGGGTGGGTGGGGGGGGGGGGGGCCCGGCGGGCCCCCGCGCGCGGGTGGGGCCTATGGGGGGGGGGGGCGGGGGCCCGGCCGCGCCCGGGGGGCGCCCCGGGCCGGTGGGTTGTCCGTCGGTGGCTTGACCGGAGGCCTGGTCTCAGACGAGGTCACGGCCGCGCAGGCGCCACGCCGCCGCGGTGAACAGGGCGATGGCCCAGGCGGCGAGGATCGCGCTTGCGAGGCGTCTTCGCGTGTGGCGATGTCCGGCTCAGCCCGGTGAAGCGCGTCGCCGCTGCCGTCGGCGAAGGCAGCATGGCCATCGCCTTCGTGCATCAGTACCTGAAACGACCCGAAGCCCGCGTCGGGTCAGTGACGGCGTGCCACCGGGGAGCGGCGGGCGGATCCGCAGCACTTCCTTGACCAGCGCGCCGAGGTACTGCTCATCGTTGTCGCGCGCGGCGAGCGTCGCGCGATCCTGCGCGGAGGGGTTGTGGGCGAGCAGGACGGCGCCCCAGGCGATCGCGGAAGCCGTGGTCTCGTGGCCGGCGGCGATGAGCGCGACCAGGTCGTCGCGCAGATCGTCGGCCGACAACGCGTTGCCGTCCTCGTCGCGCGCCTGGACGAGCATCGCAAGAACGTCCGCCCGCTCCGCGAGGCGAAGGTCTGCGCGGGTCGCGGCAATCTGCTCGTCGAGCAGTGCGAACAGCCGATCGCGTGCTTCCACCAGCGCCAGATCCCGACGTTCCAGCGCGAGCGCGACTTCAGCTCGGGAAGTACGTCGTCACCGCCGGCGTCGGGAGGGAGGCGGCGAGCGCCGCGATTTGCGCAGTCGCCACGGTGGCGTGATCGGCAGGGCAAGTCGTCCGGTGACGCGCAGGCGCGGCGCACCGAGCGGGTAGAAGAGGATGTCGTCGATAAGTCGATGAAACCGCCGGCGCGCGTCGACGTCGGCGACGCCCAGGACCGCCTGGAGGATGGCCTCGATCGTCACGTTCTGCGCGATCGGGAGCACCGCCACGCTGTCACCTGCGCGCCAGCGACCAACTCCCTCAGCCATCAGCCGCCGCATCAGTTTCGCGTAGCCGCGCACCCGCTCGCCATGGAACGGCGGGAGCAGAAGCTTCCTCCGCGCCAGATGCTGGCCGCGATCGAGCAGGAGCACCGATCGGCCGCCGATCAGCGGGCGCAAGACATCGTTGCCGTGGTGCTCGGCGAGGGGGTCGCCGGTCAGCAGTCGCCGGATCGCGTCGCGGCCGCTCGTGACAACGCTCCGGGGCATCGTCCCCGGCTTGATCGTGAAGGTCGCTCCGAATCGCTCACGCGCTGACCCGGTGAACTGCGGATAGCGAAGGCCCCACAACGCCGCCTGCGCCGGTCCCGGCAACCGAGGCCCGGGCCGCAGCGACAGCTCCGTCATGGCCCGACCTCGTCATGCCGCGGCGGGCGAGTCCAGCCAACCCCACCGGTCGGGCCGCGCACGGCGCTCGGTACCACATCGCTTTCCACGACGGCGCCACCGGCGACGGCTCAGCGCCGCTGGTGCTAGTGCTCTGGCGCGTGATGCGAGCGACTCCACCGAGATCTACAGACGCCCCTCGGGACGACGAGCAGGCGTCGAGCGTGACACCGGGCTCGCTTCCGCAAGTCCCAGCAAGGCCGCAGCGATGCCGGCAGGGCGATTGCGTTTCGTCCAGGAGCACGACGCCGCGACGCCCCACGGCGTGAACGCCTACGCCAGCACCGTGCGCGTCACGATGTCGGCGGCGCGAGTCAGCCCAAAGCGGCGGAGCGCCTCGATGTCGTCTGGCGTGACGGGGGCTCGGGGTGATGCGGCGAGCTGTGCTGTGAACCACTGCGCTGCGTCCCTCGAGGCGCCTGGGCCGTTGAGTCGGTAGCGGGGTGGGAGCAGCGGCCCGAACAGTAAGGACTCGGTGAGCTCTGGGCGGCTGTGGAGGTCGGGCGCAACGCCGAGCTCGTCGGCGAGCGTTGTCGCGAGCGCGTTGTGCGCGTCAAGCGGCGGCCGCGGCTCAGCAATCGTGCGGCGCATGTGTGCCTCGTCGGCGGGCGCGACGTCGCCCGTCCAGGTCGCGACGATCCAGCGTGCCTGCAGCTCGAGCAGCGGGAAGTACGGGCCCTGCGCGAGGAACTGGCCGATCACGCCAAAGCCGGGGAGGTCGGGATGCAGCGTGCGCTGGTAGAGGGCGAGGTCCGCGCCGAGCACAGCCCAGACCTCCTCGGGCAGGTAGGGGATGTCAACGTCGTAGCCGGTTGCGCACACGATCGCATCGATGGTCTCGGACGAGCCGTCGATGAAGGTGACGGTGCGGTCGTCGATCGCGGCGATCGCCGGGCGGCAGACGATGCTTCCCTCGGCGACCTGCGCGAGGTAGTCCTGACACAACGAGAGGCCCGCGATGAGGATGTCGCCGTGCGGCTCCGGGGCACCGAACGCGACGGGATTGCCGGCCACGCGCAGCACCCTGTCGCGGACCGTGCGGCTCCATTCCTCGCGCGTGAGCAGGCGCCGCTCGAGCGCCCCGAACGCCGTATACCACTGCCAGTCCGACGACACGCCATCAACGACCTTCTGGATCACGTAGCGGGGCTTGCGGAACGCGGAGACCACGGGCGTGACCGTCGCGAGGTCCGATGCGATCTCAAGACCGCTGATCCCGTTTCCGTAGACGAGCGTGCGCCGGTTGCGGTACGGCCCGGCGCCGGGGTAGTCAAAGGCATGGATGACATCGCCGCCGAACGCGTCGAGCCCTGCCGGCAGGCGCGGCTTGCGGAAGCGGCCCGACGCGACGATCACGCCCTGGAAACGCTCGCCGTCGACCGTCCCGGTCGGGGACACGTGGCTGACGGGCGAGTGCAGCCGGATCCGATCGGTCACGCCGAAATGCTCCGCATAGGCGCGCAGATAGGCGTGAATCTGCTCGGCGGCGGGATGCAGCGGGTACTCGGCAGGGCCAGCGAAATCCGAGAACGCGGTCATCGCGCGGCTCGTGTTCGCGTGCATGCCCGGCCACACCCCGCTATGGGCGGCCGTCGTGTGCCACTGGCCGCCGAGGTCATCGCTCGCCTCGAACACCGTCACATCAAACCCCGCCTGCAGCGCATGCTTGGCGGCGGTCAGACCGCTCGGTCCGGCGCCGACAACCGCGACACATGCACCAGGACGCAGCCTCACGTGACGACGCTAACGGATCCGCGACGCCATCCGAGCAGCCACGCTCCGTGCTCGCTGAGGTCGCGATCGCGAGCCGGCAGTGTCAACCACGCTCCCCCTTCGACGATGAGCACGCGTCTCAGAACCGGGAGCAATCAACGACCAGCGAGAACCTAGCTGACGCGAGGATTGGGACGCAGAGCGTCCCGGCGTGCCGGGCGAGATGCCGTCCGGCACGCCGTAGCTTGCGGCATGGAATCGCTCGCTCAGAAGGCGCTGTTGATGAATTCGTCGGTGGCGCCGGGGTTGGGGAAGGCGGTGTCGCCGCCAGGGTTGGCGAGCGTGAAGAATGGCCGGAACACAGAGCCCTGCGCGTCGAGGCCCTGGTAGTCGCCCAGCGCGGCGCGTTCGAACCGATGCGGCTCGGCCTTGCGCATGGCGACGCAGACCGCGAGGGCGTCACCAAGGTCGACCTGAGGCAGCTCGCCCGCAGCGCTGCGAATGACGGCCATGTTGCCCGTCCTCAGGGGCCGCCGAAAGCGAATTGGCGCTTCACGATCGTCTCCTTCGCTGCGAGCAGGACTCATCCGAACCTGCTCTCGCGGCTGGCCGCACGTCAAACGGTCGCATAGATCTCCAGCTGCGTCGCGACACGGCAGCTGCCGCGCTCACGTCGTGGCCGCGGCGGCGCGTCCTGGAGAGGTCGAAGGATCTCCTGATGCCCCCCGAGGAAATACCCCGCGCGAGCTGGCTTGACCGCGGCGCCCCGGCGCTCAAGGGGTCATCTGGCCGGAGCGGCGTCGCCGTTCAGGAGGATCACTGTGAGCGTGTCGGTGAGCCAGCTGGCGTAGCGGTCCGAGGAGAGCCCGGCGCCGTCGGTCATGCGGAGGTAGGTGCTCTCGCTGGCGATCGCGTAGAGGCCGTCGGCTGCCGCCTGTGCGCTGACGCGCAGCAGGCCGGCCTCGTGTAGGCGGTCGGCGACCGCACGAAACGCGGCGCGCAGCTCGCGGTGAGCGCGCTCGCGCAGAGGGCGCAGCTCGGCGTCTATGACGCTCGCGCTTTCCCCGAGCGCGATGAGCCGAGCGGCGCGGCCCATGAGCACGGCGTTGGAAGACGCCAGGCGTGGCAGGACTTCCTCTGGCGGCGCCGCGGCGATGGCGGTGAGGCTCTCCGACGGGTTGTCGCGCACCGCGCGGAGGATCACGGCGTCGAGGAGTGCGGCCTTGTTCGGGAACGTGAGGTAGACCGTCGCCTCTGCCACGGCCGCCGCCGTCGCCACCGCGCGGATGCTGGTGCGCGCGTAGCCGTCGCGAACGAAGAGGTCCTCAGCCGCGGCGCAGATGCGCTCTCGCGTCGCCGCCGCGGCCGCGCGCCGCGCGGTGGCGTCGTACCTTCGCTTGACAGGACGCTCAGACATTGCCTAGAGTGGAACTCTAGTGAATCTTACGGCGGAACCGATCAAGCTGGAGCGCCACGTCGCGCTCACAGCCGACTGGAGTCTGTGGCGCGACTTCGCGATCCGCAGTTCGGGGTTCCCGGTCGAGGGCCTCGAGGCGTTCGGTGCCGACGAGGGCGCGTGCCTGGCCGAGGTGGCGCGCGACCCGGCATTCCGGGAGGCGGTGGCGTGGCAGAGCCGCGAATCGCTCACGCGCGCCGTCGACAAGCTCGCCGCCGGCGCGCCCGGCAGCCCGTCGCGGCGGCGCCGCTGGACTGACGTCGTCGGGAGCTACTGGCAGCGCTACTGCTCCAAGAACGACACGATCGGGTTCTTCGGGCCGCTGGCGTGGGGCTCGTTCCGGGAGGAGGGCGAGGCGATCGCCGTGCGCTCGGGCGCCCTGGAGCGCGACCGCGTCGTGCACCTCGAGACGTGGGCGGTGGAGGCGGTCGCGACCGCGGCCGGCGTCACGACGCCGCTGCCGATGGGCCCGTTCCCCGAGCGCGCCCTGCGCCGGCAGCTTGCTGACGCGTCCGGGCTTGACCGCCTGGAGGCCGCGCGTGACGCGGTGACCTCGGCGCGGCGCGGGGAGGTCCCCGCCGCGCTCGACCATCTCGACTGCGTGTTCGAGGGGATCACCGGGCGGCCGGCGGCGCGCGCCGAGGGCGACAGCGGCGGCGGGCGCACGGTCGCCTATCTCGACTGCATGCGCGACCTCGACGTGACCCTTGGTCCGGTGCTGCTCGACGAGCTCCGTACCTCATTGACCCCGGTGCTCTGCGCTTCGCGCTGGTGGTGCGGGCGCGTGTTCGACCGTGGCGCCGAGTTGCTTGGCCACATCGCTCACGGACGCTCGGGTCCGCTCGCGCCGCTGCTCGGCGAGCTCATGGCGCGGGCTTCGGACTGTGGGACCAGATGGGCGAGGAGCAGCGCGATCTGCAGCGCCGCTGGGCCTCCATCGTCGCCGGCGAGGCCACCCCTGCCGACGCCTTCGCCGACTGGACGCCGGCGTGGCACGGCTCGGCCTACCACTCTGCCGACCTCCAGATCGCGGCCGCGAGCACCGACGCGGTGGCGCGCGGCGACTTCCTCGTCGTGCTCGGCGATTTCCACGGCGGCGCCAACCCACTCGCCCAGGGTCTGTTCGGGCTTCGGCACCCCGACCCCGCCGCGATGATGCGCAGCATCGCCACGGAGATGGGGCCCTCCGTCCATCTCTCCCCACCGCGCCGGGGCGTGGTCGAGATGACCGCGCGCAGCTGGCCGATGTACCCCGAGGGCGACACCGTGGTGATGAGCGGCGACGAACCGGCGCCCGCCGGCACCAGCCGCGTCGCGCTCGAGGGCGTCGTCATCGACGACGGGCACGTGTCGGACCGCGCGGGCACCTTCCGCGCGCCGCTCGCGCACTTCCTCTACCTACCGATCTTCGTCGCCTCGCTGCGCAGCTTCGACCTGATCGGCGAGGCGAGCGGACGCGCGCAGATCGGGCGCCTCGTGGTGCGCCGCAGCAGGCGACGCGCCTCGAGGAAGGCCTCCGCGAGCAGGTCGACGCCCTTCTCGCGCGTCAGCCGTCCGGCGTAGAGGACGTTGATGCGCGCGGGGTCCAGCAGCCCCGGCTCGCGCCGCGCGGGCGAGAAGCGGGCGAGGTCGACGCCGCGGTCCCAGCGCGCGATCCGCTCGGCGGGGATCCCGAGCGCGCCGAGCCGGTCGTCGGTAGAGGTGGACGGCGACAGCACGACGTCGCAGTGGCCGTAGAACGCGGCCAGGGCGAAGTCGGTGCGGAGCTTCAGCTGCGCGTCACCCGAGCGCAGCCCCGCGTAGGCGGCCAGCTCCGTGTGGTAGGAGCCGGCGGTCGGCAGCCCGAGCAGCCGGCCCGTCAGCGCCGCGGCGATCCCCGCCGGGCCGGGAGTGCACAGGTGCAGCAGGTCGTAGCGGCCGTCCGAGAGCGCCTCGACGACCGCCGGGAGGCTCGGCACCCCGACCTTCAGCCCGGCGTAGTAGGGGACCTCGGCCTCGGCCACCGAGGGCAGCCGGCGGTCGACGCGCGCGTCGGTCCCGATCACCTCGACCTCGAACCCCGGCACCCCGCGCTCGCGCACCTCCTCGAGCGCGCGCGTGACCCCGTGCGTGGCGCCGATGCCGTCGGCGATCAGCGCGACGCGCAGCGGGCCGCCCTCGCGGGCGGCGAGCTTGTCCTTCTCGCGGCCCTGGAAGGCGGTCGCGGGCGCGTAGGGGATGGCGGCGACGCAGGCCTCGAAGACGCCGGCGGCGGCACCCGCCCAGTCGCCCCGCTCGCCGCCCGCGGCGACGTCGAGCACGCGCCCGACGGCCGCCTGCAGCTTGCGCTCGTGGCAGCGCCGGGCGCGCCGGAAGAGGTCGTAGTGGCTGAAGTCGTCGGACTGCAGGTAGGCGAGCAGCTCGCGGTCGGGCAGGTCGAG
Organism: Solirubrobacterales bacterium; assembly: GCA_038327685.1. GTDB lineage: Bacteria > Actinomycetota > Thermoleophilia > Solirubrobacterales > Solirubrobacteraceae > DASQFQ01. The sequence goes on along the minus strand of JBBQLH010000088.1, from coordinate 10,878 downwards.
GTCGATCGCGGCCAGCCACGCGCGCAGCAGCGCCTGCGCGTCGTCCGGGCCCATGTCGGCCGCGAGCGCGCCGGAGCGGGCGTCGCCGTCGGCCATCACGCGCTCGACCATCCGCAGCACGACGCCGGGGTCCGGCGGCGCGCCGGCGCCGCCGCCGCCCAGCACGCGCACGGCGATCGCCATCGCGGCGTGGGCCCACTTCGCGGCGGAGCCATGGGCGCCGTGCGCCTCGACCCGGCCGTCGCGCAGGTGCGCGAGGAACTCGAGCGGATTCGTCGCGGTCGGCGCCTGCGTCCATGTGCGCCCGATGTCGACGCCCGCGTGGTCGTCGGAGCCGCCGATGCCGACGCCGCCGTGCGTGTCGACGTAGATCGCGGCCGGGCGGTTGAGCTCGGGCGCGCGGGCGCCGTTGCGTACCTCCCAGACGTCGAAGAGCTGGGCGAGCCGGCGCCGGTGGCGCGGCGTCAGCGGCGCCGCGACGGAGTAGAACGGGTGCGCGAGCGCGCGCGCGATCTCGCGCTCGCGCAGATACTCGGCGACCACTTCGACGTCGCCGGCGTGCGCCTGCAGCCACTGGTGGTCGTCCGGCGTGATGCCGAGGCACAGCACGTGGACCGCCTGGGGCTCGCCGGCGAAGCGCGCCGTCAGCTCTTCCGAGACGAACACGTCGGGGCGGTCGGCGATCGCCAGGACGCCGTCGATCGTGTCGTGATCGGTGATCGTCACGAAGTCCATGCCGCGGCGCTTGGCCAGGGCGTAGACCTCCTCGGGAGGCGTGGCGCACTCGGGGAGGCCGAGCGCGCGCGAGACGCCGAGCTTGGAGACCGCCGAGGCGGTGGAGTGGCAGTGCAGGTCGGCCCGGGTGGCCGTCGGTGTCTTCCGATCTGTCGTCATGTCGCGATCTTCCCTGCAAATTGCGGGATCAAGTGACGGTTCGGTGAACCTCAGCGCCGCACGAGCCGTAGCGTGCGCGCGACCGGGCCCGGCAGCGTGCGGAACGGCAGCTCCTCCCAGGCGGCCGCCGGCGCCGCCGCGAGCGCCGCGATCGCGATGACGAGGATCAGCGCACGGCACACCGCACGGCGCCTACGCCTATGCGCGGGAGACGCTGAGCGCTTCCTCCCAGCGCGCGTAGAGCTCCTTCAGCTCGTGCTTGGCCGCCTCGTGGCGGGCGGTCGACTTGGCGCTGCGCTCCGGCGAGCTCCAGGCGGCGGGGTCGGCGAGCTCCTCTTCGAGCGCCTTCAGCGCGGTCTCGCCGGCCTCGATCTCCTTCTCGAGGCGCTCGGCCTGGCGGCGCTGGTTCTTCGACGGGGCGCCACTGGAGGTGCCCGCCCCGGCCTTCTCCGGCGGGGCGGACTTCGCCGGCTTCGCGCGCTTGGCCGTCCGCTCGTCCTGCACCCGCTCCTCGCGGACGCGCAGGTACTCCGCCCAGCCGCCGAGGTAGGAGCGCAGCGAGCGGTCCTCCACCGAGACGGTGCGGGTGCCGACGGCGTCGAGCAGCGCGCGGTCGTGGGTGATCAGCAGCACGGAGCCCTGGAACGCCTGGAGCGCCGCCTCGAGCGCCTCGCGGCTCTCGAGGTCGAGGTGGTTCGTCGGCTCGTCGAGGATCAGGACGTTCGCGCCGGAGTGCACGAGGATCGCCAGCGACAGCCGCCGCCGCTCACCACCGGAGAGCCCGTCGACGGGCTTCTCGGCCGCCTCGCCGGAGAACAGGAACTGGCCCAGCAGCGCGCGCGTCTTGTTCGGCGTCAGCCGCGTGGCGCGCTGGGCGGCCTCGAGCACGGTGGCGGTCGAGTCGAGCTCCTCCGCGTGCTGGGAGAGCACCCCGAGCTTGACGTTGTGGCCGGTGCGCAGCCTGCCCGCGTCGAGCGCGCGCCGGCCCGCCAGCGCGGTGATCAGCGTCGTCTTGCCCGACCCGTTGGGGCCGATCAGCGAGACGTGCTCGCCGCGCTCGAGCCACAGCTCGGCGTCGCGCAGCAGCTCGCGGTCGCCGATCCGCAGCGTCGCGTCCTCCATCTCGAACACCACGCGCCCCGAGCGCTCGGGCGGCTTGAAGGCGAAGCCCAGGCCCTTGCCGTCGCGCGGGTCGCGGGTGACGCGCTCCAGCTTGTCGAGCTTCTTCGCGCGCGACTGGGCCTGGCGGGCGCGCGTGCCGGCGCGGAAGCGGGTGACGAAGCGCTCGAGCCGCTCGATCTCCTCCTCCTGGCGCTCGATCGCGCGGCCGAGTGCGAGCTCGCGCGCCGCCTTCTCCTTGCGCCACGCATGCCACGTGCCCTTGAAGAAGCGCCCGCGACCGGCCTCGAGCTCGAGCACGGCGGTGCCGACCGCCTCGAGGAACCAGCGGTCGTGGGCGACGAGCACGATCGCGGCGTCGAGCGTCTGCAGGTGCCCTTCGAGCCATTCGAGCGAGGCGATGTCGAGATGGTTGGTCGGCTCGTCGAGCAGCAGCAGGTCGGGATCGCCGGCGAGCGCGCGCGCGAGCGACGCGCGCGTCAGCTCGCCGCCCGAGAACGTCGCGAGCGAGCGCTCGAGGTCCTCGTCGCGAAAGCCGAGGCCGTGCAGCGTCGCGTTGATCTGATCGCGCCAGCCGTACCCGCCCGCGTGCTCGAGCCGCGCCTGGGCGGTCGCGTAGGCGCCGAGCGTGGTCGCGTCGGTGGCGCCCTCCGCCATCGCCGCCTCGAGCTCGGCCAGGCGCTGCTCGATCGCCAGCAGCTCCTTGGCTCCGCTGAGGACGTAGTCGCGCAGCGACAGCGCACGCTCGCGCGGCGGGCGCTGGTCGTGCAGCGCGATCCGGGTGCCCTTGGCGAACACGAGCTCGCCGCCGTCGACCGACGTCTCCCCCGCGAGCATCCGCAGCAGCGTCGTCTTGCCCGAGCCGTTGCGCCCGGACAGCGTCAATCGCTCCCGGCGCTGGAGCCGGAACGAGACGCCGCGCAGGAGCGGCTCCCCCACCATGTCCTTGGCGAGGTCTGAGGCGATGACGACGGCCATGGAAGAGAGGCTAGGGGGTGCGACAGAGATCGTCCGCAGGCCGGGCGGACCCAGCGAACGGCAACGGCGGCTGGGTTGGTGGTCGAGTTCAAGCCGCCCGGCGCCCACGAATGTCGTCTCCTCCCCGCTATGGGGGGTCGAGACGACACTCGTGCCCGTGGGTCGCTCTCTTCCCAGCCGCCGTTGACGTTCGACCCCTCAGCCGGGGGCGATGGCGTCGATCTCGACGCGGCCGCCCGCCGGCCTCACGGTCAGCCGGTGCACACCGCGGCGCAGGAGCCCCGAATCGAAGGCGACCTGGCGCTGGCCGGAGGGGCCGGCGACACGCACGACCGTGCGCTGGCCGTCGAGCGCGACCGCGAGCCGGCCGGCGGACGGGGTCCGGCGCACGATCACGCGCACGCGCCGCTTGGAGAAGCGCAGCTTCGCGATCGCCCGCGCGGAGGAGGCGACGGCCGTCGCGCCGTCCCACGCGCCGGCACGGCGCTGCTTGCGCCATCCGCGCGACAGCTTCACGCGGCGGTCGCGCTCGTCGAGCGGCACGAGCAGGCTCGAGCTCGCCGCCGGCCCGTAGCCATCCGAGTCGAAGGGGCGCGCACGGACGCGTACCACGTACGCCTCCCCCGGTTCGCCCGTGAAGGTCGTCGCCCTCACCGGCGCGCCCGCCACCAGCGTGCGCCAGTCCGCCTCGCCGCGGAGGCCCAGCTGACGCACGTCGACCATGAAGGCCGCCGCCCTCCCGTCGTCGGCCCCGCGCCCGCCCCAGCGCAGCAGCATGCGTGGTGAGGCGAACGCGTCACTGGCCAGCTCCGGGACGAGCACGTCGGATTGCGGCGCCGCGAGCGGAGCCGGCGCGGGCGCCGCCGTGGGAGCGGGCGTCGGGGTCGGTGTCGGCGTCGCGGTCGGCGTCGGCGTGATGGTGGGAATCGGGATCTGCGCCGGAGCCACGGCGACGCGCCCGACCGGCGCGAGGGCCAGAACGCCCAGCAGCACGAGGAGGCGACGGAGCATCAGGGCCATATAATCGAGCACGATGCGCCGGACGCTGCAGCTTCTCGCCCTGACCGCCCTCCTGCTCGCGCTGAGCGCACCCGTCGCGCTCGCCGCCGAGGGCCACGACGGCGGCGAGGGCTTGTACGGCGAGACCTCGGACAAGGTCGTCACGAACGCCGGCTTCATCATCATCGCGGCGTTCCCGCTGCTCATCTTCCTGCTGAGCCTGCTCCAGCGGACCCTGGACAAGCGCAAGGACGCCCGCAAGCGGGCCGCGAAGGCACGCCGCGCGCGCGCCGACATGCGCGGCGGCTGGTAGCGCGCCCCAGCGCGACCAGGTGGTCCGCTACGAGCGTCCCGGCGCCGCCGCCCTGGTCACCATCGACCGCCCTGAGCGCCGTAACGCGGTCGACGGCCCGACCGCGGAGGCGCTGCACGACGCCTTCCGCCGCTTCGTCGCCGACGACGACGCGCGCGTACTCGTGCTCACGGGCGCGGGCGAGGAGGCGTTCTGCGCCGGCGCAGACCTCAAGAGCCTCGAGACGCTGGGGCCGCGGCTCGACCTGCCCGAAGGACCGCTCGGCTTCACCCGGATGGCGGCGCCGAAGCCGACGATCGCGGCGATCTCCGGCTGGTGCCTCGCGGGCGGCTTCGAGCTCGCGCTCTGGTGCGACCTGCGCGTGGCGACGCCGAGCGCCCGCTTCGGCTTCACCGAGCGGCGCTTCGGCGTCCCGCTGATCGACGGCGGCACGCAGCGGCTGCCGCGAATCGTCGGCAGCGGCCGCGCGCTCGACCTCGTCCTCAGCGGCCGCATCGTCGAGGTCGAGGAGGCCGAGCGCATCGGCCTCGTCACCGAGGTCGTCCCGCCCGGCAAGCACGTCGAGCGCGCGCTCGCGATGGCCGAGCGCCTGGCGGCGTTCCCCCAGGACACGATGCTCTCCGACCGCAGGGCGGTGATCGAGGGCGCCGGGCTCCCGCTCGTCAAGGGCCTGGCGCTCGAGGCGCAGCTCGGCCGCCGCCGCCACGGCACCGCGCTCGCGGGCGCGGAGCGTTTCGCCGGCGGCGAGGGACGCCACGGCGAAGGGACCGGCATCTAGCGCGCTGGCGCAACTTCCCGTCGCGCCCGGGTATCGATGACTCGTGACGCATACACGCGCGATCCTCATCGCTCTTGTCGTGGCCGTGCTCGGCGCCGCGGCCCCGCCGGCCCACGCCGGCAGCTATGCCGTGTTCGCGTGCGGGAGCTACGACAACCGGTCGTGGAGCAGCGTCGGCGGCACCGGCATCACCGCCGACGAGAGCTGCCCGGGCAGCACCACGATGGGCAACGCGGTGAGCGGAGGCGCGCGAGTCCCCCTCGGCTCCGCAGGAACCACCACCTTCACCGCCCCGACCGGGATGACGATCGCCGACTTCACGCTCACCCGCCAGCTGACCTACCGCAACGGACCACCCGCCAACGGCACCCGCCGTCTCTACGCGATCTACAAGCTCGGCGGCACGGTGTTCGCGGGCGCAGGCCACTACGACAACGCGACGCGCGACCGCCTGAACGCCGTCGGCTCCTGGTACGGCTACCCGGAGAAGAACATCGTCGTGCCGAGGAGCACCGTCTCGCGGGCGAGCTTTCCGGCGCTCGCGGGCTACGCAGGCACCGCCACCACGCTGCAGATCGCGGTCGGCTGCTTCGACGGCACCGTCAACACCCCATGCTCGGTGGCCGCGGGAGGCGGCGTCTCGCACCTCCTCGCCGGCGCTCAGGTCGTCCTCAACGACCCGACCGCGCCGACCGCGTCGATCGAGGCCTCGGGCCTGCTCGCCGGCGGCCCGCACTCGGGCGCGGACCCGATCACGTTCGATGCCAGCGACAACGGCGGGATCCGGCGCGTCGAGATCATCGACGTCACCGCGAACGGCTCGAGTGTCGTCGGGGCGGAGGACTACGCCGCCGGCGCGCGCACCGACGCCGGGGCGACCTGCTCGTTCCGCCTGCGCCGGGCGTGCCCGAACCTCAAGAACGAGACGGTGCACCCGACCGGCCTGCCCGCCGGCCGGCGGACGCTGAAGGTCCGCATCGTCGACGCGGGCGGCAACGTCCTCGAGCAGGGGCCCTACGCCGTCGACGTGACCACGCCGTCGGACCGCGGGGCGCGCAACGGGACGGACGCGACCGACGACGGCACGCTGAGCGCGCACTTCACCGGCACCACCAAGGTGCGTCGCACCGTCAACTACCGCGCCAGGGTCCGCATCTCGGGCCGGCTGCTGAACTCCGCCGGCCGGCCGATCGCCGGCGCCGCCCTGCGCGTGCTCACCCGCGACCGCCGCTCGGGCGCGCGCTTCGTGGACCGCTACGGAGCCACGACGGGCGCCGACGGCGTCTACCGCGTGACCGTGCGCGCCGCGGCCTCGCGCCTCACCCAGGTCGCGTGGCGCTCGCACACGAAGGACCCGGGCTTCCAGGAGAGCGCCTACGTGACGCTCAACGCACGGGCCTCGTCGTCGCTGAGCCCGCGCCCCCGAGCGGTCGGCGTCGGCGGGCAGCTGCGCCTCAGCGGCACCGTCCACGGCACGATCCCCGCGCGCGGCGTCCCGCTGATCTTCCAGGGCCGCACCGGCCACGGGCACTACTCGACGTTCGCCGAGGGCCACGCCAACCGCAAGGGCCACTTCAGCAAGCGCTACCGCTTCCGCTCGGCCTCGTCACGCGGGCATACGTTCACGTTCCGGGTCAAGCTCCGCGGCGACGCGCGCTTCCCTTACGCGGTGGGCTACTCCAAGCGCGTGACGGTCCGCGTCCGCTGAGGCCGGTGCCTGGAACGAAGTAGATTCCCGCCACGGACCAGACCGCGGAGGGGGACACAGGATGAGCTACTTCGTGACGGGAGCGACCGGTTTCATCGGGCGCCATCTCGTCGAGCGCCTGCTCGAGCGCGAGGGGGACATCCACGTCCTCGTGCGCGAGGGGTCGCAGGAGAAGCTCGAGGCCCTGTGCGAGCGCTGGGGGGGCGCCGATCGTGTCAAGCCCGTCCTCGGGGACCTCTCGCAGCCGCTGCTCGGGGTCTCGGAGGAGGACCGGGAGCGAAGCACGCTCGCGGGCGTCGATCACTTCTTCCACCTCGCGGCGATCTACGACATGACCGCCGACGAGGAGCGCAACCGGCGGCTCAACGTCAACGGCACCCAGTACGCCGTCGATCTCGCCAACGAGATCGGCGCGGAGCGCTTCCACCACGCCTCCTCGATCGCCGTCGCCGGCGAGTACGAGGGCCACTTCACCGAGGACTCCTTCGACGAGGGACAGACGCTGCCGAGCCCGTACCACACGACCAAGTACGAGGCCGAGAAGCTCGTACGCCAGGGCATCAAGGGCGCCTGGCGCGTGTACCGGCCCTCGATCGTCGTCGGCAACTCCAAGACCGGCGAGATGGACAAGATCGACGGGCCGTACTACTTCTTCAAGGCGATCCAGAAGACGCGCAACGCGCTGCCGCCGTGGTTCCCGCTCGTCGGCATCGAGGTCGGCAAGACCAACATCGTCCCGGTGGACTACGTCGCGGCGGCGATGGACCACATCGCGCACCTGCCCGACCTCGACGGCCACGCCTTCCACCTCGTCGACCCGAACATGCGCAAGGCGGGCGACGTGATCAACATCTTCGCCCAGGCGGGCCACGCGCCCAAGATGGTCCTGCGGGTCGACAAGAAGATGACCGACATGCTGCCGAAGGGCGTGCTGTCCTACGCCATGAAGCTGCCGGCGCTGAAGGACATCCGCAGCTCGGTGCTGGCCGACTTCGGCATCCCCGACACGATCCTCGAGCACATCGGCCTCAAGCCGACCTTCGACGCGCGCGACACCAAGCGCGCGCTCGCGGGCTCGGACATCGAGCTGCCTCCGCTCGAGGACTACGCGGAGAAGCTGTGGGACTACTGGGAGCGCAACCTCGACCCCGACCTCTTCAAGGACCGCTCCTTCGAGGGCGCGGTGAACGGCAAGACCGTGATCATCACGGGCGCGTCGAGCGGCATCGGCCTCGCGGCGGCGCACAAGATCGCCGCGGCCGGTGGGATCCCGATCCTCGTCGCCCGCTCGATGGACAAGCTCGAGGAGGCCAAGGCCGAGATCGAGCGCGCGGGCGGCACCGCCTACGCCTACTCGTGCGACCTGTCCGACTACGACGCGATCGACGCCGCCGTCGAGAAGATCTTCTCCGAGCACGCCTCGATCGACATGCTCGTCAACAACGCGGGCCGCTCGATCCGGCGCTCCGTCGAGGTCTCCTACGACCGCTTCCATGACTACGAGCGCACGATCCAGCTCAACTACCTCGGCACGATCAAGCTGATCATCGCCGTCCTCCCGCACATGCGCGAGAAGCACTCGGGCCACATCGTCAACGTCTCCTCGATCGGCGTCCAGACCAACCCGCCGCGCTTCTCGGCCTACGTCGCCTCCAAGGCGGCGCTCGACGCCTTCACCCGCGTCGTGTCGAGCGAGACGATCGGCGACAACGTGACGTTCACCACGATCCACATGCCGCTGGTGCGAACGCCGATGATCGCGCCGACCAAGATCTACGACAGCTTCCCGACGATCTCGCCGGAGGAGGCCGCCGACCTCGTCTGCGAGGCGATCCGGGCGAAGCCCAAGCAGATCAACACGCGCCTCGGCACCTTCGGCGAGGTGGCCTACGCGCTGGCGCCCAAAGCGGTTGACCAGATCCTCCATATGGCCTACAAGGTGTTCCCGGAGTCGACCAAGAAGAAGGAGGGCGAGAAGGACGGCCCGGGCGAGCGCGCGAGCGGCGAGGCGATGGCCCTGGCGCACCTCATGAAGGGCGTGCACTGGTAGGGAATAGCGCAAGTTCCTCCGACGTCTTCTTTCTTGATGATCGTGGCTGACGAACCACCGGACCTGAGTGCCGAGGACGAGGCCGACCTCGTCGCCTTCGTCGACGGCCGCCTCGAGCCCGACGGGCGGGCGCGCGTCGAGGCGCGCGCCGCGAAGGACCCGGCTTACAGAGCCGCGCTGCTCCACCAGGAGGTGGGGCGCAACGCGGTCGTCACCGCCGCCGAGGCGACGGGCGCGCCGCTCGCGCTGAAGACGCGCGTCGAGGAGATGGGCGCGGCGCGCGGGCGCCGGCACGGCGTACGGGGCCCGTCGGCGCGGACCCGGCTCGGCGGCATCCGCTGGCCCGCTGCGGGCGTGGTCATCGGGGCGTTCGCCGTCGTGCTGGCAGCGATCGTGATCGTCGGCGGCGGTCCCGGGGTCGAGGACGTCGCGGCGGCCGCGGAGCGCCCCCCGCGCGCCCCCGTGGCGCCCGTGCCGGCGACGTCGAAGCTGCTCCATGAGCACGTGGCCGACGTCGCTTTCCCCAACTACGCGGGCAAATTCGGTTGGAAGGCGGTCGGCACGCGCACGGACGAGATCGACGGGCGCGGCACCCGGACCGTGTTCTACGAGAAGGCCGGCCGGCGGATCGCCTACACCGTGGTCTCCGGCGCCGCGCTCGACCGGCCGGGCGAAGCCAAGCAGGCGACGCGCGAGGGCACGGTCCTGTGGACCTACCGCCCTGACGGCCGCGACATCGTGACCTGGCGCCGCCGCGGCCACACCTGCGTGCTCTCCGCCAAGGGCGTTCCGCGCGGCGAGCTGCTCGACCTCGCCGGCTGGAAGGGCAAGGGCGCGGTCGGGTTCTAGACGGGGCCGGCGGTCGCCTCGGGCGCCCGCGCGGCGTGGCCCATCATCAGCTCGCGCTGGACGCTGCGGGGCTCGGGCCCCTCGGGCGTGCGGCGAGTCCACGTGCCGTCCTGGCCGAGCTCCCAGGCGTTGGTGTTGTCCGCGAAGCAGCGCTCGAGCGTGTCGAGCAGGTCGGCGCGAAGCGCCTCGTCGCGCACCGGCGTGAGCAGCTCGACGCGCGTGTCGAGGTTGCGCGGCATCAGGTCGGCGGAGCCGATGTAGATCGTGCGGGCGTCGCCGCGCTCGAAGGCGTAGATCCGCGAGTGCTCGAGGAAGCGCCCGACGATCGAGACGACGCGGATGTTCTCCGACACGCCGGGCACACCGGGGCGCAGGCAGCAGATCCCGCGCAGGTTGAGGTCGACCGGCACGCCCGCCTGCGAGGCCTCGTAGAGGGCGCGGATGCAGCGGCGGTCCACGAGCGAGTTCATCTTCAGCGCGATCCGGGCGTGGCGGCCCTCGCGGTGCGCTTCGATCGTCCGCTCGATCTCGGCCAGGATGCCGTCGCGCAGGTGCGCGGGGGCGATCAGCACCTGGCGGTAGCGGCGCGGCCGCCCGAAGCCGGTGAGGAAGTTGAACATGTCGGCGACGTCCGCGCCGATGCGCTCGTCGCAGGTCAGCAGCCCGAAGTCGGTGTAGATGCGCGCCGTGGTCGGGTGGTAGTTGCCCGTCCCGACGTGGACGTAGTTGCGCACGCCGTCGCCCTCGCGGCGGATGATGAGGATGCACTTCGCGTGGGTCTTCAGCGCGGGGATGCCGTAGACGACGTGAACGCCGGCCTGCTCGAGCTTCTTGGCCCAGCGGATGTTCGCCTGCTCGTCGAAGCGGGCCTTCAGCTCCACCATGCAGACCGCCTGCTTGCCGCGCTCCGAAGCCAGGATCAGTGCCGGGACGAGGGGTGAGTCGTCGCTGGTCCGGTACACGGTCTGCTTGATCGCGAGCACGTCGGGGTCGTTCACCGCCTGGCGCACGAATGCCTCGACCGAGGTCTGAAACGAGTCGTAGGGATGGTGAACGAGGACGTCGCCCTCGCGGATCGCCGCGAGCAGGTCCATCGTCTGACCCTCGGGTGCCTGCAGGCGCGTCTGCGTGACCGGCGCGAACGGCGGGAAGCGAAGTTCCGCGAAGCCGGAGACCCCGGCGATATCGAA
>JBBQLH010000087.1:0-17989 GCA_038327685.1 Solirubrobacterales bacterium | reverse complement strand
GGACCCCAAACGGCACTCTCATGCCCTCCCGACCGAGCCCGGGACCGGCTGACGCCGGCCCGGCGTCCCCAAACAGGATCAAGAAGCGGTCCACTTTTCGACCGGCGCGAGTGGTCCACAATTCGACCGGCCTTGACACGTGGCGCTGGTTATGACCCGGTGGCGTCCGGAGAGAGCCCCGCGGCTCCAGCATCACCCCAGAGGTCATTGATGAGTTCATGACGCGCAGCCAAGCTCTGCGCTATCCCAGCCACAGGAGACTCAATGACCGATATCGCCACCGTCGTCGATGACTACATCGCCAGCTGGAACGAGCGCGATCCAGCACGGCGCCGCGCGCTCGTCGCCCAGACCTTCGCCCAGGACGCGACTTACATCGATCCCCATAGATCGGGTGACGGCCACGCGGGGATCGACGCGATGATCGCGGCCGCCCAGGAGCAGTTCCCCGGTCACAAGGTCGAGCTCACCTTCGGCCCGGACGGTTACGAGGACCACGTCCGCTTCGCCTGGCAACTCCTCGGTCCCGAGGGTGCCATCGGCGGCGGCACCGACTTCGCCACCGTGACCCCGGAACTGCGCTTCGGCTTCGTCGCCGGCTTCAGCGACCCGCCCGCATGACGCGTGAGCGCCGGTGCCGCTTGAGCGCCGTCGTGGAACCCGCGCAGGTCGAGCTCGACCTCGCGGCCGTGTGCACGAGCGCCTGGGCCGGCTCCGTCGCCGCCTCGACGACCCCAGTCGGTGCTCCCCTCACCAGGCGGGGTGCTGGATCGCCGCCGGCACGTCGCTGGCGGGCGCAGCCGGCAGCCAGGATCCGGATGACGTCGAGCGTCGAGCTTCGCGGCGATCGAACGACGTGTGCGCGGCTTCACTGCGAATGAGTTGCGCCAGCTCCTCGTCCGCGCCGGCGCACTGTCATTCCAAGGCGAGGCGGGCAAGGAGCTGTGGGGATTGCGAGAGCGCAACGAGCACCGGCTGACCTGATCCAAGGTTGTGCAGCCTGGCGTTGAAGTGACCTCCAGCACACCTGCGAGAGACGTCCATTCCCCGCGCCATTTCATCGCCGAACGGTGGAAGGTATGGTCTCCCGGAGGCCATGTACCAGCGGTATCACGACCGTGGCGGCGACCCGGGCCAGACTCGCCCGCACCCGCCGCAGCGCAATAGCGTCAACCCCGTCCTTGCGCTGCAGCGCGCCATCGGCAACCGTGGCACGGCCCGGGTGCTCGCACGTGAGAAGGACAAGAACCGCCCGAGCTTCGAGCACAGCGTGAAGATCGGCAAGCTCGGTCCGATCCAGATCACCGGCGGCAACATCGGCGACTGGGCCGCCAAGAAGGATCCCGACGGCCTCAAGGTGGCCAGCGTCAAGGGCAAGCACTCCGATGAGCTGAAGCGCCTATCCGACAGCAAGACTCGGATCGACACCGTCGAGACCACGTCGGTCGTCGGCGAGAACAGCTTGGTCACCATCACCTTCAAGAACTGCCGCATCACGAGATACTCAACGGACGGCGAGAAAGAGGAGTGGACGGTCGAGTGCGAGAGCGCGAAGAGGCAGACGCTCTCGATCGGCGCGCCGCGCTGACAGAACGCAACTCCAACAGAACGAGCGTTAAGATGCTCGGCATCCAGGGCTGCGCCGACTGAGCCAACCGGCGAGGCCGCTGCGGCGTCCCGCCGCGACATCCTGATCGAGAGAGGCGTTGCCGCATCCCGTCGCTATCGCCTGCACGCAGGACCCGGGCACGCTGCGCCGCTGAGTGCGGCTTGCGCGAGACGCGATAGAGGAATCGGCGGCGCGTGTCGGGACACGCGGCCTCCCTATGCTCGCGGCTCCGGAACTCTTCGAGGGAGCCGCGCGATGCCGGTCATGGTCGTTCATCACACTCCAAGCCTTACGCGGGAGCGGTACGAGGCGATCGTCCGAGGGCTCACAGGCGGACGGGCGCGCCTAGAGAATCCTGCCGATGTGCCCACTCCGGGCCTGCTCGTCCATGCAGCCGCTCAAACCGACGACGGCTTCGTGATCTTCGACGTCTTTGAATCCCAGGAAGCGTTCGACAACTTCCGTGCGCTGGCCAGTCCCATTGCGACGAAGGCCGGCATCGAGGAGCCACCCAAGAGCTACAAGGTCCACACGTTTATCTCGATCTAAGGGCCCCGCGCCAAGGGTGCACCGCGGCCACGACGCCCTTAGCTTAGGCGGCCCTGCAGGCGACGGTTGACCAGCAGCGTCAGTTTCACGGACTGCCGGGTGCTGCGGCCGCTGTGGTTATCCCTGGGCAGGGTGCGTGGACGGCGGGCGGCATCGTCGCCAGCGCGGAGTCGGTCGTGGTCGTCCTTCCAGTTGCCGGTGTACGCCTGACCGTTCTTCCAGGTGAACGCCAGGCCAGCGAGCCGTTCTTCCTGCCCCATCCGCCGCCAGTCGTCCGGTCAGGGCTCATGGCTTCGATGCTAGGTCTTCAGGATCGACGAGAGCGGGCCGGTGTTGACGACGTCGGCGGCCGTCGCCCAGCCGCGGCGCGCGGTCCGTACCGCGAGCTCCATGTTCTCGAGGCCGCGGACCGAGTGCGCGTCGGTCGAGCAGACGATCCGCACGCCGGCGCGGATCGCGTCGCGGACGTGCTCGCCGCTGAGGTCGAGCCTCGGCGCGAGCCCGTTCACCTCGATCGCGACGCCCTCCTCGATCGCGAGTGCGAACACCCGCTCGAGGTCGAGCGCGTTCTCCGGCCGCCGGCCGATGATCCGGCCCGTCGGATGGCTCAGGCAGCGCACGTGCGGGTTGCGCAGCGCCTCCTCGACGCGCTCGGTCATCTCCCGCCGCGGCATCCGCTGCCCGCCATGGACGCTGGCCTGCACCCACTCGAGCTCCGCGAGCATGTCGTCGGGGAGGTCGAGCCGCCCGTCGGGGAGGATGTCGCACTCGATCCCGCGCAGGACGCGAAACGGCGCCAGCGCCTCGTTCGCCGCCACGATCTCGTCGGCCTGCCGGCGGACGTCGTCGGCGCCGAGGCCACGGACGGCGCCGACGGCCGGCGTGTGGTCGCAGATCGCGACGTAGTCGTAGCCGCGCTCGCGCGCGGCGCGGCCCATCTCCTCGACGCTCGCGCGTCCGTCCGACCACGTCGTGTGGCAATGGAGGTCGCCACGGACGTCGGCCGGCGAGACGAGGGCCGGCGGCTCGCCGCGGAACGCCTCCTGGCGCAGCTCCGGCGGGCACCAAGGGAGGCCGAGCGCGGAGTAGACGGACTCCTCGTCGAACGCGTCCGGCAGCGGCTCGAGCGGCGCCACGTACGCGGACGAGCCCGTCGCCCGTACGAGGGCGGTCCCGAACCGCTCCGGCTCGGCGGCGACGAGCTCGATCGGCACGCCCTCGACCGTCACCCCGACCGCGCGCCGCTCCGCCTGCTCTACCACCGCGACGATCTGGGGCAGCGCGGCGAAGCGCGCCAGCACGGGCGCGGGATCCGGCGCGGCGCAGACCACCGCAAGGTGCTCGCAGGAGTCGCGCCAGCGCCGCACGTCGCCGGCCGCCTCGCCGCCGAGGGCGCCCGCCACGCCTCCGACCAACTCCCAGGCGCGGTTCAGGAGGAGGCCGCGTTGCGGTCGCGGCTCGCCCTCGCGGGCGAGCGCGTCGAGCAGCTGCACCTCGCGCTTCGGCCCGATCCCCGGCACGGTCCGCAGCCGGCCGGCCGCCGCCGCCTCGCGCAGCTCGCCGGCCGTCCGCACGCCGAGCGCCCGCGCGATCTCGAGTGAGCGGGTCGCCCCGAGACCGAGGTAGCGGCCGAGGCCGACGAGCTCGGGCGAGAGCTCGCGCTCGAGCTCCGCGATCTCGGCGATCTCGCCGGTCTCCACGAGCTCCCGCAGCCGGCCCTCGATCCCCGGGCCGATCCCGCGCAGCTCGCGCACCCGCCCGGACTGCACCAGCCCGGCGACAGGGACCGCCGCGCTTCGGATCGTCTCGGCGGCGCGGCGATAGGCGCGCGGCATGTAGGGGTTCGCGTCGGCCAGGTCGAGCAGCGACGCGAACGCTTCCAGGCGGTCGGCGATCCAGGCGTTGTCCACCGAGGCAGTGTCCCTGAGGCGACCGTCGACAGCGACCGACCACCGGGTCCGTGTGATCGCAACGCGCGGCGCGCCCCACCGCGAAGTGGGGATGCCGGTGAAGAGCTCGGCCCAGCGCTATTCCGGACGCGTTTCGGTCAGGTCCTGCACGGCCCAGGCTGAGCGCCGAATTGCCGATTCCAGCTGGAGGCGCTCCCCGACCCGGTCGATTCGCCCGACGCGCGAAGCCCTAGACCAAGGTCCGGGCGCAGTGGTGGCCGCGCCGAACCACCGCTGGTTCAATGCTCGAATGTCCTTCATTGGCATGGATGCCAGGACGCGGTGGTTGAGCTCCTAACTCACGGACTCGCGAAGGCGCTCTCGCATCCGCTCCGCCAGCGGATCCTGCAGTGCTTTGACGACCGTGGCGTGTTAAGCCCCAGCGAGCTCGCGGAGGCGCTCGGTGAGCGACTTGGCAACGTGAGCTACCACGTTCGGATCCTGCGCGAGCTTGGTTACCTCGAGCTCGTTCGCATCGAACCGCGCCGGGGCGCGCTGGAGCACTTCTACCGCGCAAAGATCGGCCCGTGGCTCGACGAGGAGCAGTGGGCTCGACTGCCCGCCACATTTCGCCGCGCTACGAACGACCGGACCGCCGCGAAGATCCTCGACGACGCGGCTACGGCCAGCCAGGAGGGCGGCTTCGATGGCCCTGAGACCCATGTCAGCCGCATCGAGCTCGCGGTCGATGAAGAGGGCAGCATGCAGATCACCGCACTGCTCGCCGCGACACTCGAAGCCGCTCTCCAGATCCACGCCGAGAGCACCCGGCGGCAGGCGGAACCCGGTCCGGACCCTGAGCCGACAATCGCCACCGAACTAGCGGTCATGCACTTCCGGCACGCCGACACCGGTTAGCGGAGAACTCGTCGGCCGGCAGGGCCGCGCCCACGACGACCGTGGTGGCGCGCGCCCCGCGCACGATGCAGGCGACCTCCCGGTAGAGGACATCGGCGCGATGCTCAGCGGCGGGCTCGCGCCCAGGGATCGAGGCACACGCAGGCTGCGCGGTGTCTCCGACTATTGTCCCCGCTGAGGGTGCGGTCCTACGCCGCGGATAGGAGCGACTTGTAACCGCCAGCGGGTCGTGTCGGTCTTGGGAAGCATGAGTTCACTCCACACACCGCTCGGCGCCGATCGTCGCGTTGACGAGGACGATGTCCTCGTCGCCGGTGTCACGCGGGGCGACCACGCCGCGTTCGAGCGGCTCGTCGAGCGCCATCGGGACGTCGTCGTGCGCGTCGCCTCCCGGATCGTGGGCGACGACGAGGCCGAGGACGTCAGCCAGGACGCCTTCCTGCGAGCCTTCCACCGATTGGAGAGGTTCCGAGGGGACGCGCCGTTTCGGTCCTGGCTCCTGCGGATCACACATAACGCCGCGCTCGATCAGCTGGCGCGGCGCCGAGCGGAGCCGGTCGATCCGACTGAGCTCGACAGCTCCGAGCCGGAACGTCCCGAGCGCGCGCCCGCCGAGCGCCTCGAGCTTCGCGAGCGGATCGAGCGGCTTGAGCTCAAGCTCCTCGGCCTCGCCCCCGCTCACCGAACGGTGCTGGTCCTACGAGACGTCGAGGGCTTCAGCTACGAGGAGATCGCCTCGATCACGGAGTCGCCGCTGGGAAGCGTCAAAGGCCGGCTGCACCGTGCGCGGCGGGAATTCATCGACATGCTCCGTGCCAACACCTACGACTGGGAGCTCCCGCAATGAGCGATACGCCCTCGCTTCCTCCGGACCTCGATCCCGCGGAGCGCCGCGCTGCGGAGCTGCTCTCGCTCGTCGCCCGGCGGACACCGTCCGTGAGCGAGAGCTTCACGGTCGAGCTCGTGGTGCGCGCCCGGGCCCAAAAGGCGGTGGCGATACCGCTCCGGGTTCTCGGCGGCTTTCTCTCTTCGCTCGCCGGCGCGTTCTACGCGGCGCTCGGGACGAGGCACCGGGAGCCGTGATGATGACGGCCACCGTGCTTCAACGCGCCGGCGATCAGCTTGGCACGTTCCTGCCCCGCTTCGGCGGTGCGCTACTGCTGCTCATCGCCGGGCTCATCCTCGCGGCCGTCCTGGGCCGCCTGGTTCGCTCGGCCCTGATCCGCCTTGGCCTCGACCGGCTCGTGGAGCGATGGGGCGTACCCGAGATGCTGGCGCGGGCGGGGCTCGCCAGGTCGCCCGCCGGCCTGATCGCCGTCGCCGTTCGGATCAGCGTCACTGTGATCGCCATCTTTGGGGCGCTCTCCCTGCTCGGTCTCCAGTTCTTGAGCGACTCGCTCAACGAGGGGATCATTTTCATTCCGCGCCTGCTGATCGGGATCTTCCTCCTGTTCGTCGGGGTCATGCTCGGTGCGCAGGTCCGCATTTGGATCGAGCGAACTTCGGTGCAGATCGACTTCCCGGCTCGATCGGTCCGATCGCGCAGGGGCTCGTTATCGCGCTCTTCGGACTCTGCGCCGCCGCCCAGGTCGGCGTCGCGCTGGCACCCCTCACCGCGATCCTCGGCATCGCGCTCGCCGCCGTGGCGGTGACACTCGCCCTGGCCTTCGGCCTCGGCTCGCGCGAGATCGCCCGCGCGCTCACGGCGGCGCGCTATGCGCGCGCTGACTTCGCCGCGGGCGAGACGATCCGTGTCGGTGAGCTGCGCGGGACGATCGAGCAGATCGACAGTGCGGCGACCACTCTGCGGGCCGGCACCGAGAGGATCCGGATTCCAAACCACGTACTGATCGAGGGCGTGGTGATCGTAGAGGGCTCCGAGCCGGAGGCATGATCAATGTAACTCCCGGAGCAGGCCGCTCGTCCAGGGAGGTGTGACCCCACTACGAAATCCAGACGACAATCATGATGCGCGACTGCGCGCGGAGCGACTTCCGTTCGCCCGCTATCGCGCTAGCGGCGATCCGCGGGAGCGCGAGCAGCTGATCGAGCGGCATCTGCCGCTCGCGCGCCGTCTCGCGTGCCGATACGCCAGCGCCCAGGAACCACTTGATGACCTGATCCAGGTGGCCCGCCGCGGGCTGGTGAAGGCCGTCGACCGCTTTGACCCCGAGCTGTGCAACGCATTCACGAGCTACGCGGTGCCGACGATCGTCGGCGAGCTGCGTCGGTACCACCGCGACCACGCGTGGACGGTCCGGACGCCGCGCGAGCTGCAGGAGCTGTCGCTGCGTATCGAGCACACATGGTCCGAGCTCGCCGCCACGCGCGGCCACGCCCCAACCGTCGGCGAGTTGACGGTCCGGCTGGACGCCGATGACGAAGCCGTCCTCGCGGCCCTCGAAGCGGCCATCGGCCATCATGCCGACGTCCTCGCCTCTGACGCGGACGCCGCCGGGGTCGATCCGCGCTACGAGCTCGCCGAGAACCGCGAGCTGCCGGCGGGCCTGCTCGCCAGCCTGGAGCCGCACGAACGGCACATTGTCTACCTGCGATTTCACCTAGGGCTCACCCAGAGCGAGATCGCACGCCGTGTCGGCGTGTCACAGATGAGCGTCTCGCGAATCCTGCGAAGCAGCCTCAAGCGGCTGCGCGCGGCGGCCGACGCGGAGTCGTCGTCCCGCTGACGCTGCCCTGGCGCGACGGTCGGAGCGGTCCAGTGCTCACGGGTGTGGATCTCGACCCCTAGGGCTCCTTTCCGGAGGGGCATGCCCCGCTGATGATGGACGCACCAGCCAGCTCACGCCCTAGGAGGGCAGCCATGGACTCCGGCCTTCACATGCTCATCGCTTCGCTCAAGATCCAGGACGAGATCCTTCGCGCGTCCACCGCGCGCCTCGCCGCGGAGGCCAAGCAGGCGCCGCGGTCGGTCGCAACGACGACCGTTGCGCCCCGCCGGCATCGGGTCGCACCGCGCCGGCTCGTCCCTCAGTCACTACGGCGCGTCTACTGAGCTCCGCCATCCACATCGAGGGCAGCCGGGAGCATCGTCCTCGCGGGCGGTCTCCTCGCCCCGTTCGGCGCCTGACCCTCCTGTCGGTCCTAGCCGCTCGACGGCCGGTCCGGGCGGATCTGAGGGTCGACGCGGAGACTGTCGAGGATCGCCCACGCGTGCGCGCGCGCGTCCACGCTGGTCTGCGTGCCGAAGGCGACGTCGGCATGGAGTGGCGCCGGCCGGCCGTGAAACCGAACCACCGCGGGTCCGGACCCCGCTCCTGGAGCGTCACGAACGCGTCGTCCGGACTCAGGTCCAGGCCGGACCGCGCGTTACGGTGGATCGCGTGGCCTCGACGCGGATCAGACAGATCATCAACGCGCCTCGGGAGCGTGTCTACGACGCGCTGCTCGATCCCACGGCTGTTGCCCGCTGGAAGATCCCGGCCGGCATGAACTGCGAGGTGCACGAATTCGACGCCTGCGAGGGCGGCGCGATCAGGATCTCGTTGACCTACGAGGCGCCCGATCGCGAAGGGAAGACACACGGCCGCACTGACACCTACCGCGGCCGATTCGTCACCCTCGTGCCCTGCGAACTCGTCGTCGAGGCAGACGAGTTCGAGACCGACGATCCCGCCTTGCGCGGCGAGATGCTGATCACCATCCGGCTCTCAGACGCGCCGGCCGGGACCGAACTCGTCGCTGTCCATGACGGACTGCCCGACAGCGTCTCGCCTGCCGACAACGAGGTCGGCTGGCGAGAAGCGCTCGCGCGGCTTGCCGCGCTCGTCGAGTAGGAAGCCACGGCAGGCGGGCGGGGTCGTGGCCCGCCCGCCGTGACCCTCGCGGTGGAGGTTCTCAGCCGCTGGTGGGCGTGCCCGGCGCGGAGGAGGTCGCCTCCTGCCTGTTCTGCCGAGCGCTGTCGGCAAGCGGCTCGCCGTGCTCTCGCCCCTTCTCCTGCACGGTCTCCTGCGCGCTCTGAGCCGCCTCCTGGACGACCTGCCGACCGCGCTCGAGTGCCTCTTGGCCGGTCTCCTTCGCCTTCTCCTTGACGTCGTCGGCGACGGGACCGAGCTTGCGATACTCGACGCCCGTTGACGGCAGCAGCAGCCCGACGATGAAGCCGGCCGCGACCGACCCGATCGCGAGACCGAGCGGGTTCTTCTGCGCCATGCCCGCGGCGCGGCGAGTGCTCTCCTTGACCTGCTCGCCGTCGGGGGTGGCGCCGCTCACGCGGTCGCCTGCGCCGACGACCTTCGACTTGATCGAGTCCTTGGTGCCCATGAGGCTCTCCTTCGCGCGCGACTTGACGTCGGCCTTGTAGGTCAGGGCGTCGACGGTCTCGCCCATCTCGTTGCGGGTCGCCTCTATCTCCCTGCGGATCCGGTCTGCGGCATCGCGCTGTCGAGTGCGACGATCAGGCAGGCCGTGAGGGGCCTGGCCGAAGCGCTGCCGTTCGATCGGAGCTCGGCTGCCGAGCTCGCGGGCCGGCCCGGCTCAGGGGTTGGTGACGGACGCCGTCGAGTCGCCGGCGTCGAGGCCGCCCAGCAGTCCGCCGCCATCCCGCGCATCTGCGACGCGTCGGCCGTGTCGTCGAAGAAGAACATCTCCACGACGATGTGCGGCTCGAACAGGATCTGGCTCTGGTAGTTGACGACCTTGCGCCCGGTCAGCACCTCGAGCTTGGCCACCAGCTCGTCGCCCATCTCGTTCTGATAGGTCTGGCGGAACTCCCCACGAGATCACCGTGGTCGCGGTCGAGCATGGTCTGCTCCGCCACGGTGACGCGGCCTCGCATCACGACCTCGGATTGACGTCGTCCGTCATCAGCGGCATGGTATGCGCAGCTCAGGGATCGACGAAGTCGAACTTCTCCGTCGTGCCGGTCAGGTCGTACAGCCGCTGGACCGCGGGTGGGCCCGCGATGAGCCGGAACGCGAGGCCGTCCACCGCGCCCTGGCGTCCCAGAGCACGATCATTCGCAGCCCTGTCGAGTCGAGGAACCGCACCTCCCGGAGATCGAGGGTGAGGTCGGTGAAGCCGGCTCCCCTCAGTTCGCTGAGCCGCTCCTCGACGACAGCGACCGTCGCAAGATCGAGCTCGCCGACGGGCCGGACGCGAACCGTCTCGCGGTGCGGCTCGACGTCGCAATGAAACGGGTGGTGGGTCACGGGTCCTGGATCATGCGCGGAAACGCTCCCATTCAACGTGGTGTGTTGAGGAAGCGCTCGCGCCCCCCGAGCGTGGAAGGGCCGGCGACAACCTTCTGCTTGCGTGCCCTCGACGCTGGTGCGAGTCGGACCGGGGGTCGGTGTAGCCAGGCTCGTGGGCCTACGGGCCGCGAACGTTGAGCGCGCGGGCGACCAGCGCGTCGAACGCGCGGTCCGGCAACAGGCGGTCGAGCACCGCCTGCGCCTTGGCCTGGCGGCCGATGACGTAGCGGGTGCGCGGGCGGCGCGTCGTCAGCGCGCATCCCACCACCTCGGCCACCGCCTCCGGCGGCAGCCCGTCGCGGGCCAGGCGGTCGCCGTGGCGGAGGATCCCGGCGATCAGTCCGCCGTAGCGCCGGCGCGCGTCGGCGGGCATGGCCGAGACCAGGCGCTCGGCCTCAGCACGGCTCTTGCCCCACACCGGCGTCGCGATGCCGCCGGGCTCGACGCTCACGACGTGGACGCCGTGCGGGCCGACCTCGCGCCGCAGGGCGTCGGTCACCGCCTCCAGCGCGAACTTGGACGCCGTGTACGGGCTGATCAGCGGCCACGAGACGCGGCCGCTGATCGAGCTGATGTTGACGATGCGCCCGCGGGCGTTGAGGAGTGCCGGCAGCAGTGCGCGCGTGACGGCCACCTGCCCGACCAGGTTCACCTCGAACTGGCGGCGCCACTGCTCGACCGGCACGACCTCGACCGGGCCGTTGACGGCGATGCCGGCGTTGTTGACGAGCGCGTGCAACGTGCCGCCGACCCGTCCGGCGGCGGCCGCGACGTCCTCCACCGACGTGACGTCGAGGACGATCGGCTCCAGGCCCGCCGGGGCATCCGCGGGCTTGCGCACGCCGGCGAGCACCCGGAACCCGCGCTCGGACAGGTGGATCGCAATGGCGCGACCAATGCCGGTGGACGTGCCGGTCACCAGGGCGAGGCGTGCCATCGGCGCAACATACGCGGGAGCGAGGCGACGATGTCAGGCGCGAGCGAACACCTCCGGGTTCGGGCCGGTCCGGCCGGCCTCGCCCTGGTCGAGCGCGTCGATCCGCTCGGCGTCGCCGGGCGCGAGCGCGAAGTCGAACAGCTCGAAGTTCTCCCGGATCCGCGCGGGCGTCGTCGACTTGGGGAAGACGATGTTGCCGCGCTCGATGTGCCAGCGCAGGACCACCTGGGCCGGCGACCTGCCCAGCCGGTCGGCGACGTCGGTGATCACCGGGTCGTCGAGGACGGCGCCCTGCGCGATCGGCGACCACGCCTGCGTCGCGATGCCATGCGCCTGGCCGTATGAGTGGACCTCGTCGTTGAGGAAGTAGGGATGGAGCTCGATCTGGTTGACCGCCGGCACCACGTCGGACTCGGCCGCGAGTCGCTCGAGGTGGTCGACCTGGAAGTTCGAGACGCCGATCGAGCGCGCGCGCCCGTCGCGGTGGAACTCCTCGAGCGTCTTCCACGTCGCGACGAAGTCGCCGTCGTAGAGCGTCGGCAGTGGCCAGTGGATGAGGAACAGGTCGACGTAGTCGAACCCGAGCGCCGAGAGGGTGCCCTCGAACGCCGTCCGCGCGTCGTCGGGCCGGTGATCACCGTTGTTAAGCTTGCTGGTGACGTAGACATCGGCGCGGTCGAGCCGGGAGGCGCGCACACCCTCGCCGACCCCCTGCTCGTTGCCGTACATCTCGGCGGTGTCGATGTGCCGGTACCCGATCTCCACGGCGGTGCTCACAGCCTTGGCGGTGTCCTCGGGCTCGATCTGGAAGACGCCGAAGCCGAGCTGGGGGATCGAGCGACCGTCGTTGAGGTCGATGGTGGGCACGGTGGTCATGGGTTCTGGGCTCCTTCGTTGCGGTGCGGTGATGTCCGGCGTCCAGTCTGGCTCGTTTGTCCCATAGCTTCAAATGGTGATTTCCACGGGTCTATAGTCAACCGCTATGGATCCGAAACGCGTGCGCACGTTCCGTGCGGTCGCGCATCAGCGCTCGTTCTCGCGGGCAGCCCGCGAGCTCTCGCTGTCTCAGCCGTCGGTCTCCAATCAGGTCGCTGCGCTGGAGCGCGAGATCGGCGCCCGGCTGCTTCACCGCGAGCCCGGCGGCCTGAGGCTCACTCCAGAGGGCGAGATCCTCCTCGAACACGCTGACGCGATCGCCGAGCGCTTCCAGCTCGCGGGCGCCCAGCTTGCCGTCGCCGCGCACGGGCAGCGCACGCGGCTCCGCATCGGGGCCTTCCCGACCGCGCTCGCCGGGCTCGTGCCCGCCGCCATCGCGCGCGTCCGCGAGCGCTACCCCGACACCAAGGTCAGCGTCGACGAAGGCGGCGACGACCTCCCCGCGCGCGTAAGGGCCGGCGAGCTGCACCTGGCGCTCGGCTTCCAAGACAACTCCCAACCACGGCACCAACCACCTGACCTCGAACGCCGCGACCTCCTGCAGGAGCACTTCATGGTCGCGCTCGCGCCCGACCACCGTCTGGCGCAGCGCGCCGAAGTGCGGCTCGCCGATCTCAGCGACGACGACTGGACCGCCGCCTCGACCGAGGGCCTGATCGTCCGCGCCTGTCGTGCCGCCGGCTTCAACCCCAACCTCGTCTCGATCACCCACGACCAGCTCGCGATCCGAGCCCTCATCACCCGAGGACTCGCCGTCACCCTGGCCCCGCAACTCCTCGCCGACGCCTTCAAGGATCTCACCCTGCGACCGATCGCGGGCCCCAGCCCCGCACGCGACGTCTACGCACTCCTGCCGCCCGGCGCCCGACACCCGCTCGTCGCACCCACCCTCGACGCCCTCCACGCCGCAGCCGCCGAACTCAAGCGCGCATGATCCGCAGTGGGTAGGGTCGGCCGATCTCCCACGCCACCGGAGCCGGCGTCGACGCCATCGCCGTCGACCCGGTCACCGGCAAGATCTACGTCGGCCGGCAACTTCACCAACGCGGGCGGCAATGGCGCCGCGGACTTCCTCGGGGCCTCGGACGGCGTCGCGGGGAGGTCGTTCTGCGCCCCGGATCACCGCGAATGTCAAGGCCCTCCGGATCATCGGGAGAACGCCCTGCCGAGGTCACCATCGCGGTCAGACAAGGAGCCGCGGGCCGCAAGCGGCGGACTAAGCTCAGCTCAAGCCCGCCCGGGCCTCGCGCCTGTTCCTGCGGCCGGAGCCGCCGCCTGTGCTCGCGGGGTTCGCGGTGGCGGGGCTGCCGGTCGCGGCCATCACCGCGCTGATCTTCCCGCTGCGCGAGATCTCGCCCGCGGACTCCAACGGCGTCGCCTACCTGCTCGCGGTGCTGCTCGTCGCGACGGTGTGGGGCCCGTGGCTCGGTCTGCTCACGAGCGTGCTGAGCGCTGCGGCGTTCAACTTCTTTCACCTCCCGCCGACCGGGCACTTCACGATCGCCGACAGCCGGCACTGGGTCGCGCTCGGCGTCTTCCTCGTCGCGGCGGTCGTGGCGAGCGCGGTGGCGGAGCTGGCCCGATCGCGGGCGATCGAGGCCGAGCAGCGCCGTCGCGAGGCCGACCTGGCGGCCGCCTTGGCCCGCATCCTGCTCGGTGGCGCGAGCGTGGAGTCGGCGCTGGGCGAAGCGTCGCAGACGCTGGCGGACGCTCTCGGCCTCGAGAGTGCAACGATCGAGCTCGAGCCGGGGGAACTGGGCTTCGGGCTGCGACGAGGGGATCAGCGCATCGGAGCGCTCGTGGTCGGCGCAGAGCTCTCGCGCGGCATGCGTGCTCGTCTCACGCCGCGCTCGGCGTGCCCGTCGACTCGCGCATCGCTCGCGGACGTACCCATCGCCACGCACTGCGCGAGGCGATCGCGCACGAGCGCTACGACCGGCTCGTGGTCGCCGCCGCGAGCCTTCGCAGCGAGGGCTTCCACGGTGACGACATCGCATGGCTGCTCGACAACGCGCCGGGCGAGCCCGTGATCATCCGCCCGGACGCGATGACCGGCTCAACGCCGCCGGCCGCAGCTACGGTGCCTTCCCGATCCGCCTCCAGGGCTTAGACGCGCAGGGGCTCCGGCGAGACCTTGCCCTCGACGGGCCCGAGCGTGAGCCGGTCGCGGTAGCGGCTCCAGCGGTAGTCGAATCGCTCTCCGGGCTTGTTGCTCCTGCGACCGCCACCACCGCGTGTGACGATCAGCGTGATCGTGTGACCGGCGACGGTGCAGGTTCCCTCCGCCACGGGGGTCGCGGGCTGCCCGATCCTGAAGCGCCCACGGTCGAGGAGGGGCAGACCCCTGACCAAATCAGGGCCAGCCCTGATGTGGATAGGGATCGGCGGACTGCTCATCGTCGACTCCCGGCGCGCGCTGGTAGCCCGGAACACGGTGTCCGGCAGCCGGGGGTACGGCATTCCCGTGCTACGGGTCGATGACAGCGCCATTCGGGACAACACGCTGGATGGCAACGACCACGGGATCCTGAACGATGGAGGCTCGCGCGACACCATCCAACGCAACTCGGTGTCCCACAGCGGCGGGTCGGCGATCGACATCGGCGCCGCCAACAATCGCATCGTCAGCAACCGACTGACCGCCAACGGCGAAGCGGCCTCAACGAACGCCGCTCCTTCATCCGTCCATGCGGGGTCGCGCTGAGGACCGGCATGGCCGACGTAACAACCATGCACAGTGCATGGCTCCCCTTCCTCGCCGCGTTCGTACCCGCGGCACCCGCGAGCGCGAACGCTCTGCAGCACGCGACTTCGGGACAACCGACCGCGTCCTGACCAGCAAGACCGCGGCCACGTCCGCGCAGCGGTCAGTATGCGCGCCGTGGATGATCCGGTTGAGCTGCGCCAATTGCGGTATTTCGGCGCGGTTGCCGAGGAGTTGCATTTCGGGCGGGCGGCCGAGCGCTGCACATGTCGCAGTCGCCGCTGTCGCGGGCGATCCGAGAGCTGGAGCGCCAACTCGGGCTCGTGCTGTTCATCCGGACGACACGGAGCGTGGAGCTCACACCCGCCGGTACCGCGCCGCTCGAGCGCGCTCGCCGAGCGCTCGCCGAGGTCGAGCACGCCGTCGATGACGCGCGGCGCGCCGCCGAGCCCGAGCACGGGACGATGGGCATCGGGCTCGCCGTGGCGCGGGCGCTCGCCGGGCGCGGAGACCGTCGAGGTCAGCGCTTCGCACCTCTCGATGATCTCCCGCCCGCGTGACGTGACGAAGCTCATCCTCGACGCCGCCCAGAGCCTGCGCTGACCTCGAGCGCGGCGCGCGCGGCGGCGTCGCCGGGCACCCCGTGGACCGCTCCGCCCGGGAACGCGGCCGCGCTGCCGAGGTAGAGACCCGTGAGCGGCGTGCGGTACGGGGACGCTTTCGGGAACGGGCGGAACACCACCTGTCGCAGCCGGTAGCTGCCGCCGCCCACGTCGCCGTGGACGAGGTTGCGGTTGCGCGCCTCCAGGTCGTCCGGGCCGAGCACGTGGCGCGCGAGGATGCGGTCGCGGAACCCTGGGGCGAAGCGCTCGACCTGCGCCTCGACGCGCTCGACGTGGCGGTCGCGCTCGGCCGCCCAATCCACTCCTCGCGCCGGACCGTGCGTGTACGCCCACGCCGTGTGGCGCCCCGGCGGGGCGCGCGTGGGGTCCGCGACGGTCTGCTGGCCGAGCAGCAGCGGCGGAGCGTCCGGAAGGCGCTCGGCCGATTGCGCGATGGCGGCCAGGAGCTCGGGCTCGCTGCCTCCCACGTGCACGGTGCCCGCGCCTCGCACCTCCTCGCTGGCCCACGGAATCGGCCCGACGAGCGCCCAGTCGAGCTTGAGCGTGGCGGGACCGTAGACGTAGCGCTTGAGCGCGCTGCGATACCAGCCGGCGAGGCCCTCCCCCGCGAGGCGCGCCAGCTCGTGGGGCATCACGTCGGCGACGACCAGCGGGGTGGCCACACGCTCGCCGTTCGCGAGCTCGACGCCCGTCGTCCTGCCGCCGCCGGCCGCGATGCGCTCGACGGGCGAGCCCGTGCGAACCTCACCCCCGAGGCTCTCGAGATAGCCCACGAGCGCGTCGGTCAACCGCCCGGCGCCGCCGCGGGGGCTCGGCCAGCCGACGGCATGGCCGAGCAGGTTGAGGTACGCAGCGGCGATCGCTCCTCCCGGCTTCGTGGGCGGTGCGTCGCCGTGCATGGCGGAGCCGTACAGCCATGCCCGCGAGGCCTCGGACTGAAAGAGCCGCCGGCCGAGGCCGACCGCCGAGGTCGGCAGCAGCCGCGCGAACGCCAGGGCGTGCGCGGGCCCTGCGTCGGTGAGCAGACGCAGCGGACCGGTCAGCGGCGGGAAGCCCGAGAGCATCGTGGCGCGGACGGCGTCGAACGCCTCGAGGAAGGGCGCCGCGAAGGCTGCCCACCGCTCGCCGTCGCCGCGGAACTGGCCGTTCAGGCTCGCCGCGGTGGCGTCAAGGTCCCGGTACAGCACGACGGCGCCGCCGTCATCCAGCGGGTGGGCCGAGCAGGCGGCGGGATGCACCCACTCGAGGCCATGCCGGTGCAACGGCATCCGCGCGAACACCGGCGAGGCGGCGCCGGCCGGGTAGACGGCGGAGAACGTGTCGTGGCGGAACCCGGGGAGGGTGAGCTCCTCGGTGCGCACCGCGCCGCCGGGAGCATCGGCGGCCTCGAGCACGAGGACGGAGCGCCCCGCCTCGGCGAGCCGGATCGCGGCGGCGAGCCCGTTGGGCCCGCTGCCGACGACCACGGCGTCGCTCACGAGCGCCGGCGCGGCAGGGGGATGCGCCGGCGGTTGCGCTCGAGCCCGTCACCGATGAGCCAGAACATGGGCGGCCAGAGGCCCACGAACAGCGCTCGTCTCTCGGCGTTGCCTCGCGCGTCCTGATCGATCGTCTTGGCTCGGATCCAGAGATTGATGCAGAGCGCGATGGACCCGAGGCTGGCGACGTGAAGATGCCAGCCATGGAGGCCCGTGCGGTGAAGTGCCTTTACGACCATGCAGCACGGCTACCCATCCTTGGGTACTGACCGAGCAGATCCACGCGATGCGCGATCGCCCCACCCCCCATCCCCGCCTGCTCACCGCCGCACGCTGGCCGCTCGGCGTCGCTTCGACGTCGTGGACCTATCTCTGGCGCGTTACGCCGATGCACCGGCGCGAGCAGCCGGGCACGTGGCAGGAGGACGGCCCCCGCCCGCTGCCGTCCGGCGTGCCGAGCGCCGGCCTCCAGACAGCCGAACATGGCGCCGGTCCGCTGCTGCACCGCCACTACCGCGCCCGCATCCGCCAGGCCCGGCTCGGCCCCGAGGCGCTCATCGCCCAGCTCGGGGCCGACCCCAACCGTGTCGCCCCCGGCGGCCTCGCGCGGTTCGAGAAGCTGAACGGGCGAGACGAGCGAATCGCCGTCGGGGACGAATGGGTGGTCCGCATGCCGGGCCCATGGGACGGCCCGGTGCGCGTCGTGGAGGTGACACCCACGTCGTTCCGGTTCGCGACGCTCGACGGCCACCTCGAGGCCGGCCAGATCGAGTGGCACGCCGACGAGGAGGACGGCGAGCTCCGCTTCGGGATCGAATCGTGGGCGCGCAGCGGCGACCGGCTCTCGGACCTGATGCACAACCGGCTGCGGATGGCCAAGGAGGTCCAGCTGCACATGTGGACGTCGGTCATCGAGCGGGTTGCTCGCCTCGTCGGCGGGCACCTCCCGGCCGGCATCGAGATCGACACGCGCCGAGTCGACGCGCTTCCGCTCAACTAGATGAGTAGTTCCACGCGTTCAGGCGACGTAGTCGACCTGGGCGCGTGGTGGGCGGCCGAGTTGATGATTGAGCGCGACCGCTGCGGCGAGCGCGAGGAAGCGGCTGGCGATGCGGGCCCTGAGGCCGCGCAGCGTG
>JBBQLH010000086.1:0-18029 GCA_038327685.1 Solirubrobacterales bacterium | reverse complement strand
GTCGTCGATGTCGGTGCCGACGATGTCGGGGCGGGCACCGACCGGGCTGAGCGCCATGCCGGGGCGGGCGACGAAGGCCGCCGCGCACCCGGCCGCCAAGGCGCCCGTGATGTCCCACGCGTGCGCGGCGATCAACCGGACGTCGGAGAGCTCGACGTCGAACGTCCTGGCCACCAGCTCGTAGGGCTCGCGGCGGGGCTTCAACGCTCGCACCTGGTCGGCGGAGAGGATCGCGTCGAAGCGATCGCCCAGCTCCGCGTGGTCGAGCTGCGCGCGCGCGACGTCCAGCGGCGAGTTGGTCAATGTCGCCAGCGTGAAGCCCGCCTCTCGCAGCCGGGTGAGGGCGCCCGCGACCTCCGGATGGGGGGGAAGCACGCGCATGCCGCCGACGATCTCCGCGGCCGCCGAGTCCGGGAGCTCGACCCCGGCGCGCCCGGCGACGAGGACAAGCGCGGCGTGCTGGGCCGTCGTGAAGTCCACGTACTGGTCGGTGATCGCGCCCACGAAGGAGAGCTGCAGCATCTGCGCGAACCACTGGCCGCGCAGCGAGCCGTCGCCGAGGTGGCGCTCGAAGCGCGCGTCAAGGGGCCTGAGGTCCAGCAGGGTCTCGTTGACGTCGAACGCGAGGACGGGTGATGTCGGGGTCATCGACGGGCTCCCGCCGGGCCGGCGGCGGCTGCCTGCTCGCGCACGCAGCGGACCATCCCGATGACATCGTCAGGTACGAGCCGTCCGATGGCGCCGCTGGAGTACACGCTGACCAGCACCTGCCCGTTCGGGTCAGGCACGAACCCCGAACCTTGAGCGTCTGGGGCTCACCCCGAGGCGATCCTCGAACGGGTTGGGACGTAGACCGTTCGCCCGTCAGCTGACGGCGCGCAAGGACAGCCGACGATCTCGGGCGGTGTGCGCAGCTCGGAGTGGCTGCGGAAGATCGCGCCAGCGTCGGTGGAGCGCTCCGTGTCGGCTTGAGCGCCTCGACGCGCCGCGCGCACAGCGGGTCCTCGGAGTCGACGCGTCCGCGCTGGATGGCGGCGCCGATGCGGCGCGCCGTTGGTGCTGGAGGCCGGGCGGGCATCAGAAGCGCCCGCCCGGCCAGGCGACGCCGGCGTAACGCTCGACGACCGGCCCCGCCGGTGGTAAGACCGGGCAGAAGATGTCGGTGCGCAGGAGCGTGCCCGGGAAGATCCGCGCGAACGGATCGTCCTCCCAGCGCACCGGCTCGCGGGTCACGGTGAGCGCGCCCCCGTACCGCGCCTCGTCGAGCGCGAGCGTCGTGAGGCAGACGAGCGCGCTGCCCAGCAGACCGATCCACCAGGCCATCGCATCGCGGCGCACCTGCTGGATCTCGGGCTGGTCGAACGCCAGGGCGGCCTCGGCGTCCGGCAGCGCGCAGACGTGCGCGTACGCGCCGGCCACCGGCTCGCCCCGCAGGCAGCGGGCGTCGACCTGGAAGCAACGGCCGGGGCCGCCCGTTCCCGCGCGCAGCGCGGTCCCGTCGAAGGTCAGGAACGCCGCACCGTCAGGCAGGCCGCTCATCGCGAGGACCTGCCTTCCAGCGTCAAGCGGACGAGGGTTGAGCAATCCCGCGCCGTCATCGCTCGAAGTCCTTGCGCACCGTACGCGAGATCGCGCGCATGTCCTGGCGCAGATCCTCGCCGGTCGGTCGGCCCCAGTACCAGTTGCCGTCGTAGGCGCAGTGGATCGTCAGGTCGGGAAACAGCGTGAAAGCGGTCGGCCGGTACGGCCGATGCAGCGTGTCGGTCTCCTCGAGCAGGTCGAGCCGCTCCAGCCAGCGGCGGTCGGAGTCCGACAGGAACGTGAAGCGGGCACCGAGGCCGGCGCGGAACGCCGACTGAACCTCGGGCGCGTCGACGCTGACGACGACGATGCGGGCGTAGGCGACCTCGAACTCGTCCTGTAGGGCGGTCGTCTCGCGCAGGTGGCGCTGCTCCTTCGGGCACCACCAGCCGCGGGAGAACAGCAGGGCGACGGGGTCGCCTGCGGCGATCTCCGACAACCGCCTGTCGCGTCCGGTGTGGTCGGGCAGATCGAGGTCGGGAAACGCGCTGCCGGGCTCGAGCTTCACGGGGTCCGCTCCGGTTCATGGTCGTGGTGATGGATCGCCTGCTCGATGCTCCAGGCGGCGGTGATCAGCCCGACGTGCGAGAAGGCCTGCGGGAAGTTGCCCAGCAGGCTGCCGTCGCGCGGGTCGATCTCCTCGGCCAGCAGGCCGAGATCGTTGGCGTGCGCGGTCACGCGCTCGAAGACCTCGCGCGCGCGGTCGAGTTCTCCGGCCTGCGCGAGGCAGGTGACCAGCCAGTACGAGCAGATGACGAACGTCCCCTCGTCCTCGCTGGCGCCGGTCCAGCGGCGGATGAGCCCGTCGACGCCCAGCTCGCGATCGATCGCGTGGATGGTGGCGAGCATGCGCTCGGCGCCGGCGTCGACGAGGCCCATGATCGGCATGAGCAGGACGCTCGCGTCGAGGCGGTCAGATCCGAACGCGCCGGCGTAGGCGCCGCGCTTCTCGTCATAGGCCTGCTCGAGGATCGCTGTGCGCAGCTCGTCGCGCTGCGCTGCCCACCCCCGCGGATGCGACCCTTCACCCAGGCTCGGGGCGAGCTTGACGGCGCGATCGAGCGCGACCCAGCACATGAGCTTGGAGCTCGTGTAATGGCGCTCGCCGTCGCGGCCCTCCCAGATCCCTGCGTCCGTCTGCTTCCAATCGGACGCCGCGCGGTCCGCGAGTGAGCACAGGAACGCGGCGGTCGGCGCCTGCAGCTCGAGCTGCTCGCCCATGACGTAGGCGGCTTCGAGGATCTCTCCCATGACGTCGAGCTGGCGCTGGCGCCAGGCCTGGTTGCCGACGCGCACCGGCCGGCAGCCGCCATACCCGGCGAGGTGATCGAGCTCGCGCTCCGTGAGGTCGCGCTCGCCCTCGACGCCGAACATGATCTGCACCGGTCGGTCGGCGCGGTCGCCGACCGCGGCCGCCATCCAGTCGAAGTAGCGGGCGGCCTCGTGCGGACAGGCCGCGATCCACAGCGCGTTCATCGTCAGGCTCGCATCGCGCAGCCAGGCGTAGCGGTAGTCCCAGTTGGCGTCGCCGCCGAGGATCTCCGGCAGGGACGTGGTCGGTGCGGCGACGATCGAGCCGGCGGGCTGGTAGGTGAGTGCCTGCAGGACCAGCGCGCTGCGGTTCACCGCCTCGCGATAGCTGCCGTCGTAGCGGTCGTGCTCGCCGATCCAGGAGCGCCAGCCTTCGATCGTGTCCCGAATCGCTCCTGCACCGTCGAGCGCCGTGAAGTCCGTCTGCGCGAGGCCCGCTCGGTGCTGCAGCGTGAAGGTCGCGTGCTCCTCCGCCCGCAGCGTGAACCGGCGACGCGCCGTGGCGCCGTCCAGTTGCAGGGCGATCGAGGTCTGCAACAGCAGGGTGTCCGCGCCGCCGACCGTGAGCACCCCGTCGGGAGTGCGGCGCAGTGCAGGCTCGACGAGCCCGTACTCCGGGCGGGGCGCGAACTCGACCGCGAGCTCGACCCGGCCGGTGACGGCATCAGCGCGTCTGACGAGCACGTGCGGCGAGCCAAGGCCGATGTCGTGGCCTCGCACGCCGGCCGCGAACACCAGCGCATCCGTGAGCTCGAGCGTGCCCGTCGCGGTCTCGAACGTCGTGCGCAGGACCATCGTGTCGGGCTCGTAGGCGCGCGAGACCTCGTAGGGCTCCGTCGGCCGGATCGCGAAGTGCCCGCCACCGGGGTCCAGCAGCCGGGCGAAGACGCTCCGCGCGTCAAAGCGCGCCGGACACCACCAGTCGACCGAGCCGTCGCGGTCGACCAGGGCGGCCGAGTGGCAGTCGCCCAGCAGCGCGTAGTCGGCGATCGGCCGGCTCACGGGGAGACCGTCGCCGGAGTGTCATTCGCGCAGGGAAGGGGGATCCGTGCGGCGGCCTCGTCGCACTGGCTGCGCATCACGCCGCCACCTGCTTGCACGCAGGGTCGATCCGCTTGCCGGCGAGCAGCTCGCCCAGCCGTGAGGCGAGCGCCATGATCGTCAGCGCCGGGTTTGCGGCGCCCTGGGTCGGCATCACGCTGCCGTCGCAGACGAAGAGGTTGGGCAGGCCCCACACGCGATGATCGGAGTCGATCACGCTGTTCTGCCGGCTCGTCCCCATCCGGGCACCGCCGACGAGGTGCGCGTCGCGGTCGATTGTGAGGATGTCCTGTGCGCCGGCGGCCTGGAGGATCTTGGTCAGCGTCGCCTTGGCCGAGGAGATGTTCGCGCGGTCGTTGTCGCACTTGCTGTAGTCAAAGCGCGCGATCGGTATGCCATGCGCGTCGTGCTCGTCGGACAGCGTGACGCGGTTCTCGGCGCTGGGGAGCAGCTCGCTGAGCGCGCCGAGCGTCGACCAGTGGTTGTAGTCGCGCATGTACTCGCGCAGCGCCTTGCCCCAATGACCGTCCGCCAGGACGTGCTCGGCCCAGCCGATCGGCAGCGGCGAGACGGTTTGGATGCTGTATCCGCGGGCGAAGCCGCGCGCCGGGTCGGTCTCGTAGAACTGCTCGCTGGAGACCTCCGGCGGCGGTCCCTTGTACATCCGCAGCGTCTCGGGGAAGCGGCCCGCGACCTGCGGAGCGCCCTGGACCATGACGTAGCGCCCGACCTGGTCGCAGTCGTTGCCAATCGCGGAGTTCAGCAGCAGGCGCGGAGTCTCGATCGCGTAACCCGCGACGACGACCGCGCTCGCGCGCTGGTGGCGCTCGCGGCCCGCATGGACGTAGGTCACGCCGCTGCAGGCACCGTCGGCGCCCCGCTCGATGCGCGTGACCATGCAGTCGGCGCGGATCTCGGTGCCGTGCTCGATCGCGTCGGGTACGTGCGTGATCAGCGGCGACGCCTTCGCGTTGACCTTGCAGCCCTGCAGGCAGAAGCCACGGTAGATGCAGTGCGGCCGGTTGCCGAACGCCCCGTTGGCGATCGCGACGGGTCCGACGCGCATCTCGATCCCGCACGCCCGCGCGCCCTGCATCGCGCGCTCGGCGGCGGCACCGATCGGGTGCGGCCCATGCGGGTAGCCGTGTGGATCGCCCCACGGCCAGTGTTGCCCGGCGACGGGCAGCTCGAGCTCGACGCGCTCGTAATGTGCCTTGAGGTCGGCGTAGCCGATCGGCCAGTCGGCACCGACTCCGTCGCGGCTGCGCGTCTGGAAGTCCGACGGGTGAAAGCGCGGCGCGTAGCCGGCGAAATGGACCATCGAGCCGCCGACGCCGTGACCGCAGTTGTTCTTGCCCAGCTCGACGGGATCCTCGCCGCCGACGATGCGGTTGGCGTTCCAGTAGATGTGGTGGGCGCCCTCCTCGTCGGAGACCCAGTCTGTGTCGGGGTCCCAGAACGGGCCGGCCTCCAACACGACGATGCGCCAGCCGCGACGCGCCAAGCGCTGGGCGAGCACGCTGCCGCCGGCACCGCAGCCGACGATCGCCAGATCAACCTCGTCGTCGTCGCGATAGCTGCGCATCCGCTCGCGCCCAGGTACGCCGCGCCGATGCGGGTCCAGCAGGTGCCGCGAGTCGTTCTCGCGCGGCCCGCCGGCGCCCATGAGCCGCGTCGGCTTCATGGTGCGGGGTGGTCGACGTCGCGGTCGCGCACGTCCTTGACCGGATCCAGAGCGAACGCGTCGTGGCTCTCCCACGGCTCTTTCTGGTCCGCGCCGACGCGCATGTAGCCGCGCGGGTAGGCCGGGCCGCCGAAACCTATCTCGTTCCATGCCCACGGGTGCGCGTAGAACACTGCCAGCACCGCGCGCATCACGACCGTCCATGCCTGCGTCACCGGCATCTGCTCCCAGACGCCGCCCGTCAGGCGGGCCTCGGCGAACGCTTCGCAGATCGCCAGTTGGCTGTCGGCCTGCGCCTCGCCGTAGGACGCTTCGCCCCGATCGCGCGCCGCGTCATCCAGGCCACGTGCGACGAGCCGCCACGTGTCGCGGTCGTCTGGCATGCCGGCGTACTGAAAGCCGTCCAGACGGCCCCCGAAGAGCTTGGCGTCGACGAAGGCAAGGGCTGGGATACGAGGGTCGCGGTCCTGGGCGAGCGCGACGTCGCAGAAGGCGCCGAGTGTGCGCGCCTGTTCATCGTCGAAGAAGCGCAGCGGCGGCGGATCGAGTCGCGCGAGCACGACGGCGCGGGTGACCTCGTCCCAATGGTCGGCCTCTGCGAGGCAGTCGAAGTCCGGGTAGCGCCCATGCAGCTGCGGCGTGATGCCGCGCCGCTGTCTCGGCAGGCCGTCCGGATCGCCGCCGCTGCCGTGCATCAGCGCTCCCTCGGCAGCAGCGGGGCGGCCAGCCCCAGCGCGCCGACCAGCACCAGCGAGCCGGGAGCCAGGACCGGCGGACCCATCACGAGGTTGTACAGCGGCTCCTGAAACCCGCCGGGCTTGCGGTACACCCCGCGGATGTGCGTGACGACGCCGATCATGCCGTTGACGGCGTAGAGCCCGGACACGAGCGGCAGCACGGTGCGCGCGGCACGATCGGACAGGACGCCGGCCACGCCTGCGGCGGCCAATGGCGGCGTCAGCACGATCGGCGTCCACATCCACTTGTCGGTGAACGAGCCGCGATAGTGCTCCAGCCAGACCTCGAACCCGAGCGGCAGAGCGGCCCCGGCCACCATCGCCGCAAGCGTGCGCTGAACGCGACCGGCCCGCACGTTGGCCAGCACGCGCGCGGGCGCGCGGCGCTTGCGTCTAGACCGCATAGGACTCGGCGTCGGAGCGGCGCAACTGCAGGCCGAGCCCGGGACGATCGCGGTCGGGCACGAGCCGCCCGGCCTGCGGTTCGAGCACGCCGTCGAAGAGCAGCCGCTCGATCCGCGCGTGATCGTGGAAGTACTCGACGTGCACGAGCGGCGCGATCGCGCAACCGACGTGCGCATGGATCGACGGGGCCGTGTGCGCCGACAACGGGACCTCGTGGGCGGCACACAGCGCGCCGACGCGCAGCAGCTCGGTGATCCCGCCGCAGCGCGTGACGTCGGCCTGCAGGACGTCGACGGCGCACGCTTCGAGCATCCGGCGGAAGTACCCAAGCGCGTAGCCGTACTCGCCGGCGGCGATCGCCATGCCGGCGGGCGCGCGGTCGCGCAGCAACCGCAGGCCCGCGAGGTCGTCCGACGACACAGGCTCCTCAAACCAGGACACGCGATCCTCGGCGAAGCGCTCGGCGAGTCCCAACGCCTGCTTGCGATCGTAGGCGCCGTTGGCGTCGACGAACAGCTCGCAGTCAGGGCCGATCGCTTCGCGCGCGGCACGCACACGCGCGGGATCGGCCGCGGCGTCGCGTCCGACCTTCATCTTCACCATGCCGATCCCGGCGGCCGCCCAGTCGGCAAGCTGTTCCTGCAGGCGCTCGACGTCGTAGGACGTGAAGCCGCCGCTGCCGTAGATCGCGACGCCGTCGCGGACCTCGCCGAGCAGGACCGCAAGCGGCACGTCCAGCAGGCGCGCCTTGAGGTCCCACAGCGCGACATCGACCGCTGCGATCGCCGACGAGGCGATCCCCGGCCGGCCGATGTTGCGGACCGCCTGCACCATCGCCTGCCAGCAACCCGGCACCGCCATTGCGTCGCGGTCCTCGACCACCGCGGCCAGGGTGTGCTCGATTAGCTGCGCAGCGGAGGCGTCCGCGTACGCGTAGCCGACCCCGCGCTCGTCGCCGGCGATCGCCTCGACGACGACGATCGTCGTGGCGTCCCAGGCGATCGTGCCATCGGACTCCGGAGCGTCGGTGGGAACCGCGTACGCGCCGACCCGCAGGCGCGACACGACCGCGCCCGCTGCCGGCGTGGCGGGCGACGCGGTCATGAGCGATGCGGCACGAACTCCTGCACCTTCTCGCGGAAGCTGCGCCGGATGATGTCGCGCGAGCCCGGGTCGCGCTTGAGCAGCGCGCTCGTCAGCGACCTGGCCTGCTCGAACGATATGTGCGGCGGCAGCGACGCGACCTCCGGATCGGTCACGGCTTCGATGACGACCGGTCGGTCGGCCGCAAGCGCCGTGTCCCACGCGGGCCCGATCTCCTCGGGCGTCTCGGCGTGGATGCCGCGCAGGCCGATCAGCTCCGCATAGGCCGCGTAGGGGAAGTCGGGCAGCCCCTGGGCGGCCTCGAACTTCGGGTCGCCGGCCATCGCGCGCTGCTCCCACGTGACCTGGTTGAGATCGCGGTTGTTGAGCACCAGCACGATCAGGCGCGGATCGCTCCAGCGCTCCCAGTACTTGCAGATCGTGACGAGCTCTGAGTTGCCGTTCATCTGCATCGCGCCGTCGCCGACGAGCGCGATCGCGACCCGGTCGGGGAACGCGAACTTCGCCGCGATCGCGTACGGCACCCCGGGCCCCATCGTCGCCAGCGTGCCCGACAGCGACGCCTTCATGCCCCGCCGGATCTTCAGGTCGCGGGCGTACCAGTTGGCCGACGAGCCGGAGTCCGACGACAGGATGGCGTTGTCGGGCAGCCGCGAGGACAGCTCCCAGAAGACGCGCTGCGGGTTGATCGGCTCCCCCGGGTTCATCGCGCGCGCCTCGAGCACCTTCCACCAATCGGCGACGTTGGACTCGACGGTGTCGCGCCAGGCCCGATCCTCCTTGCGCGTCAGCAGCGGGATCAGCGCGCGCAGCGTCTGCGCGCTGTCACCCACGAGGTTGGTTTCCATCGGGTAGCGGATCCCGATCATGCGCGCGTCGATGTCGATCTGCACGCCGCGCGCGGCGCCCTCCTCGGGAAGGAACTCCGAGTACGGGAAGCTCGACCCGATCATCAGCAGCGTGTCGCAGTCCTGCATGAGATCCCAGCTGGGCTTCGTGCCCAGCAGGCCGATCGAGCCGGTGACGAACGGCAGGTCGTCGGGGACCGCCGCCTTGCCCAGCAACGCCTTCGCCACGCCGGCTCCGAGCAGCTCGGCGATCTCGATGACCTCGTCGGTGGCGTGCAGCGCACCCTGGCCGACGAGGATCGCCACGCGCTCGCCGGCGTTGAGGATCTCGGCGGCGCGGCCCAGGGCGCCGGCGTCGGGCACGACCGCCGGATCGCTGTAGCCGGGACCCGAATGCACGGTGCCATGGGCTCGCGGCGCGTCGGGAACGGCGTCCTGCTCCTGCAGGTCGTTGGGGATGATCAGGCAGGTGACGGTCCGCTCGGCGCGGGCGATGCGAACCGCGCGGTCGACGAGGTGGCGGATCTGCGCGGGGTCGGTCGCCATGTGGACGTACTCGTGCGCGACGTCCTTGAACAGCGAGACGAGGTCGACCTCCTGCTGGTAGTTGCCGCCCAGTGCCGTCATCGCCTGCTGGCCGACGATCGCGACGACCGGCTGGTGGTCGAGCTTGGCGTCATACAGGCCGTTGAGGAGATGGATCGCGCCGGGGCCGGACGTCGCGAGGCAGACGCCGACGTCGCCGGTGAACTTCGCGTGCGCGCAGGCCATGAACGCCGCCATCTCCTCGTGGCGGACCTGCACGAACTCCAGCGGGCCGTCGCCGTCGATCGCGCCGCCGGCGCGGTCCATCGCACCCATGATCCCGTTGATCCCATCCCCGGGATAGCCGAAGACGCGGTGCACCCCATTGGCCGCCAGGCGCTCGAGCAGATGATCGGCAACCGTGGCGCTCATGACGAGCTGCCCTCCAGTGCGGCGAACGCCAGGCCGGTGCCGATCGCGTACACCGCGTGGTGGAAGGCGTCGATCGCGACCTCCTCCTTCGGCGACTCCCAGGGCGGCGGCGCGACACCCAGGGCCGGCAGCATCACCTGCTCACCACCCCAGACAGCACCGAAATGCACGGCCGTCGCTGTGGCGCCATCCACGCCCGTTGCATGCAACAGCCCCCGAACGGCGCCCCAGCACGTGCCGTAGCTCCAGTGGACGACGTTCGAGAAGCGCGCCTCGCCCGCCTCGTCGCGAGGCTCGACGCCCAAGACCTTGCCGGCGGCGTCGGCGGGAGCCGAGCTCGAGCCGCGATCACGCAGCTTGGCCTCCAAGCTGCTCGAGACGGTCATCGCCGCGGTGCCGGCGACACCGGCGAACAATCCTCTGCCGACCGCCGCAGCGGTATCACCAAGCGTCACCTCAACACTCCTCGGATAGTTGCGCCATCGATCCGTGTTGTTGCCCGCTGCCTGCGCGTTCAGACGTAGAGCGAGGCCGTTTCATCAGTCCGTAAGGAACACCACGATCGCTAACGCGCCGCCGGCAGCCTCCTAACGTGTGCGATCAGTTTGCCGAGATGACAATCGATCGCGCTGCCCGGGGGGAGCGATGGTCGCTCCCCCCGCGCGCGATACGTCGGGTCGCTACCTCGGGGGGAACTGCGATTCGGGGACCGGGTCCTCGAGGTTTGCGGTCGGCGGTTCGGCGGTGAACCCGATGACCGCGCAGTTGATGTCGACGCCGACGGATCCGTAGGGGGCGGGCTTGCCGGTCGCCGGGTCGACGCCCGTCAACAGGTCGGGCCGGGTCGCCGCCAGGTTGAAGACGACGTTCTCGTCGATCTGGCGCTTGTTCAGCCCGGCCCTCACCGCCTTGTCGGTCCACAGCCCGAGCTGAGCGTCCCAGAGCGGGCTGTAGGCGTTGGAGTGGCGCGGGTCGCGGAGCGTCGGGAAGTCGCCGAACACGTTGAGCAGGTCACCGCCGCGGCGCAGGCTCTTGATCAGCGCGCGGTTGCCGGCGGAGGCGTCCTCGCTGCCGTGACCGTCGAGCATCAGGTGCTGAAATCCCTGGGACTGCCGGTTGCGCTGACCGGTCTGGCCGTTGATGAAGCCGAACAGCCGCTCGCGCGCAGAGC
The DNA here is from genome assembly GCA_038327685.1 of Solirubrobacterales bacterium. Taxonomy (GTDB): domain Bacteria; phylum Actinomycetota; class Thermoleophilia; order Solirubrobacterales; family Solirubrobacteraceae; genus DASQFQ01. The sequence goes on along the minus strand of JBBQLH010000086.1, from coordinate 7,190 downwards.
CCAGGAAGTCGTCGCCGCCGTTGTAGGCCGCGTGGTCAAGCGCGGGCACGTAGGTCGCGCGCTCCAGGACCGCCGTCAACGGCTGACCGGCGTCCGTGCTGAGGTAGATGATCGGCTGTCCGGCGTCAAAGCCCTTGATGATCAAAATGTCGACGTAGGACTCCAGGAACTTGCCGGGGGGCGAGGGCGGGGCGATGTGCACGCCGAGCACGCGGTCGGCAGTGTTCGTGTGGTGCGTGACGTCAAACCCACCGTCTCCGACCGCCACGACCGGTGCGCTGTAGACGACGCTCGATCCCGCGATCCGGATGAACGGGCTGTAGCCCGCGCCCGCCACCGCGCCAGGCTGGAACTTCTCGAGTGGGAAACCCTTGGGACCTGGTGTCGCGATCCGCGACGGGCTGAAGTCCGGCACGCCCGCAAAGTCGACCACCGCCGGGCCGAAGCGGTTCTCCGCCGGGCTGGGGGACTCGAGCTTGACCTCCTGCACGCACTCGGGGCAGCCGATCGCGAGGTTGGCGAGCTTGGGGGCGTAATTGATGCCGTGGTTGGCCGCGAGTCCCCGGTCGGAGGCGTCCAGGAGCACAAACCACACCTTCTTGCCGTCCGGACCCTTGCCCGGGTAGAGCGGAAGGCGCACGGTCTGCTTGTCGAGATCGACGTTGATCGCGCTCTCCAGCGTGAGCTTGTTGCGCGGCAGGAGGCCGCGCATCTGGCCCAGCCCGCCCGACTTGGAAGCCACCGGTGGCCGCTTGGCCGACGCAGAGGATCGGGACAACAGAGCCGCGTACGCGGTCAGCGCCAGCGCGACCAGCGCGACCAGCGCGACCACACGCCTGAGGGAATGCCGGGAACTCACAGGAACCTCCACTCGGAGCCGATGGCCCGCCCATTCCTCGGCGGCGGGCCAGTCCACTGGAGAAGGCCTCGAGCCGTCACGGCCGGTCGGGCGTGACCGGGACGCCTTCAAGGCAAGCGCCGAAAGGTGACAAACGCCTTACCGGGTTCACACGATCTCGTGACAAAGGAGCCGCGGGTGCAGCTCGAGGCCGTCGTGCCGGAGGCCCCGTGGACCTCCGCTCGGCTCAGTGCTCAGATGATGCTGGACGCAGGCTGAAGCGGATCCGGGTGCCGCGGACCGAATCGGCGAGCCAGATGCGGCCCCCGTGGGCCTCGATGATGGCGCGGCAGATCGTCAGCCCCAGCCCAGCCTCTCGGCCCGACCGCGACTCCGCCCCCCCGCCCCGGAAGAACGCATCGAAGAGCTGCTGGCGATCGGCGGGCTGAACACCGGTCCCGGTGTCAGCGACCTCGACCTCGACCTCGACGCCGTCGAGGCTCGACCTCGCGCCGACCGTCACGCTTCCGTCGGGAGGCGTGTGGCGCAGGGCGTTCTGGATCAGGTTGCGCAGCACCCGCCGAAGCCTCTCGGGATTCCCCAGGACCGGACCCAGATCCTGCGACGGGTCCGCCCGCAGGGTGATAGCCGCGTGCTCGGCCTGCAGCTTCATGGCATCGACCGACTCATCGATGAGGTCGCGAAGGTCGACCCGCTCGAGCGACCACGTGATGTCCCCCGCCTCAAGCCGGGAGAGCTCGAAGAGGTCCTCGATGAGATCGTCCAGCGAGCGCACGAGCGACGGGATCTGCTCGAGGTGCTGCCGGCCGGTGTGCTCGTTGACGAGACCGTCCTCGACCGCCCGGCTCACGAGCTGCAGAGCGGTGAGCGGCGTCCGAAGGTCGTGGGAGATGCTCACGATGAGGCGCCGGCGCGCCGCCTCTGCCGCGTCGCGCTCGGCCTCGCGATCCGCGAGCTGCCGGCGCAGGTTCTCGGTCGCCCCCGCCAGCTCCGCGATCTCGTCTCCGTGGGTCATGTCCACCAGCGGCGCGCTGTCGCCCTCGCCGATCGCTACGATCCGGTCGTGCACGCCGCGCAGGTCGCGGAGGACCGCGGTGGCCAGGAGCCAGGCCGAATAGGCCGCGAGCCCCCCGGCGAAGGCGAGCAGTAGCGCCATCGTGAACGCGTCATGAGGGGAGACGAACAGGACGCTCGACACGACACCGACCCCCACCAGCGCCGACCCGATGACCAGGCCGACGGCGGCCACGAACTGCCGCGAGAGCGAGCCGGCTCGCCCACGGCGGCGTGCGACCACGTGGGTCAGTGCCAGCACCGGCGTACCGAGGAGCGCCAGCAGAACAGCCGTCAGGAGACCGTCGCGGGCGTCATACCGCAACGTCATCGTGAGACCCCCGGCCATCACCGCCACGGCGAGCACAAGGAAGCTGCGCCCGACGCTCACGCCTGAAACCGGTAGCCGACACCCCAGACGGTCTGGATCCATCGCGGCTGAGACGGGTCGCGCTCGATCTTGCGCCGCAGCCTCCGGATGTGGACGGTGACTGTCGTGGTGTCCGAATAGAAGCTGTGCTCCCACACGCGCTCGATCAGCTGCTCGCGCGAGAGGACCTGCCCGGGATGCTGCATGAAGAACAGCAGCAGCTTGTACTCGAGCAGCGTCAGCGAGACCTCCCGGCCGAAGACGGTCACGCGATGGGCGCTGTCGTCGACCTCGATCTCGTCGAAGGCAATCGGCTCGGAGCGCGTGGCCGGCCCCCGCGTCCGGCGCAGCACCGCCTCGACGCGCGCAACGAGCTCCTCCGGTAGGAACGGCTTGGTCATGTAGTCGTCAGCGCCTCGCCGCAAGCCCGTGATGCGGTCGATCGGGTCGCCGCGCGCGGTGAGCAGGATCACCAGGACGCCCTTGCCGTCCTCCCGCAGGCGGTGCATCACCTCGAGCCCGTCGATGCCCGGCAGCATGACGTCGAGGACCACGAGGTCCGGCAAGCGTGTGAGCGCGAGATGCAGCGCCTCATACCCGTCGGCGGCAACGTCGGTGTCATAGCCCGCCCGCAGCAGGTACCGCGCCACGATGTCAGCGATCATCGGCTCGTCGTCGACCACGAGCACGAACGGCCGGACAGCGCGTGATGCCACACCTCCTCCCTTACCCGCAGCCACGACGCGGCGACCCGACGCGTCCGTCAGCGCTCGCCTCGGGCGGGGTAGTCATTGGCGGTCCAGTAGTCGATGCCGCCGAGCAGGTCGTCAAGCCGCGGGCGCCCGACCGGCATTGACAGGATCGCCTCGTAATAGACGGTGCCGTCGGGGCGGATCAGGAAGAGGGCCGGCTCGTTGAAGACGGCCGGCTCGTCGTCGCTGATGGCACGCGAGACGAACAGCCCCCAGGCGCGCATCTGCTGCTCGGTCAGCCCGTACGCCAGGGGCAGACGCTGAAGTGCCCAATCGTCGCGCATCCGCGTCGCCCGATCCGCGCTCTCGCCGCTGACCGACACGACCTCGATGCCGCGCTCGGTGGGCTCGTCGAGCCGGCGGTCGAGCTCGCGCAGCTGCGCCTGGCAGACCGGGCAGTGCAGGCCCCGGTTGAAGACGACCATCGTGAATCGCTCCGGTCTGCGCTCGGCGAGATGAAAGGTCCCGCCGCCGACCACGGGCAGCTCGAGTTCAGGAGCCCGCTCACGCGGGCGTACGGCACGGACGACGTCGGTGGCCATTGACCATCCCTCCTAGCTGGTTGGACCGCTGGGTCCAGTACGAGCTGCCAGCACAGCACGCATACAGTGGACTGTCAAGTCCAATCCGGTTACGCTGGTCGACGTGCCGGCCGCGGACGCCCCGATCACCTCGCGTGGCCGCGCGACCCGGGAGCGGATCGTGGCGGCGGCTACCGAGGTGATCGTGCGCCGCGGCGTGACCGCGACGACCCTCGACGACGTTCGCGCGGCGGCTTCGGTCAGCAAGAGCCAGCTGTACCACTACTTCGCCGACAAGGACGACCTCGTCCGGGCGGTCGTAGCAGCCACGATCGACGGCGTGCTCGGCGGCCAGCCGCAGCTCGCTGAGCTGTCGAGCTGGCGCATGATCTCGGCGTGGTTCGACTCGCTCGTGGCCGTCCAGGTCGAGCGCCATGCGATCGGCGGCTGCCCGATCGGCGGCCTTGTCGGCGAGCTCGCCGACCACGACGACAAGGCTCAGGTCATGCTCGCCGGAGGCTACGCGCGCTGGGAGGCGCCCCTGGCCCGTGGTCTGGAGAGGATGCGAGCACGAGGCCGGTTGCGCCGCGACGCCAACCCGGCGCGCCTCGCGACCGCGACGCTCGCGTCCATGCAGGGCGGCCTGGTCCTCACGCAGGCGCGCCGTGACCCCGAGCAACTCCGGATCGCGCTCGACGCCGCGCTCGCGCACATGCGCTCATTTCGACCCTGAGCCGGCCGCTGCCCGCATTGGCGAGCGACCGCACGACGGAGCACCTGTGGGTGGACTTCATTGGGCGCTATCGTGATCCGTGTGGTGACCTGACCGCGGCGCGGTGGGTTTATCCGTGAGAGGCGGCGCGGAGCCGACTGGGCCGGACGTTAGACGTCAGCGGTTGTACTCCGACACGATGGCGACAACACCGACAACGACGCGCGAACCACCCCGCGTCAGCATCGAGGTCACAGGAGGGCGCGATCTTACGACGGCCCGGCGATCCGACGCATCACCGTCCGGTACCGACTCGCCGTCGCGGCGGACCGCCACGAGGAGGTCCACCGTGTGCACGGCTTCCACGCCCGCTTCTGCCCGGTTGCCCGCAGCATCGAAGGCGCCATCGACGTACAGACCGAGCTTGAGCTGATCTGAGCAGTCTCGCCGCTCGACTCCGAGTCGCCTTGCCGGCGCTACCACGCGTCGACGACTACTGAACGGGGTGGAACCAATCGTTGCGCAGCCTCTTCGATACAAGCTCGGGCTGGCCGTCGAGACCCAGAGCGCCCGATCGGTGATGTGACGGTCCGCGGCCGCCCACGCCGCGGAGGCGCGCTGCGGGTCGCGTAGCGACAGCGACTATCGCGGCGCGCCGGACGCGCGCACGTCGCACGCCGACAGCCGCGTCGACATGATCGTCCGCGCTCGCCTCGCCGGCATCGGACGCGACCGGACGAGCAAGGCGCATAACTGACCGAGCTCGAGAATGTGCCGGTCGGGGGACACCCGGGACAAATACGGACGCAATTCGAGGGCCGAGTGACGAATTGCTTGTTCCCAGCGGCGCGACGTCCTGCGAAGGAGGGCCTCGAAATGTCTTATTTGCAGGGATTTGGCGATGGGCGGTGAGGGACTCGAACCCCCGGCTTCCTGCTTGTAAGGCAGGCGCTCTGACCAACTGAGCTAACCGCCCTTCGCGCAAGAAGGCTAGTGCGATCATGAGCCGATGATGCGGCCGGGCCAGATGCTCCTCCTCGCCGCTGCCCTGTGGTCGGCGGGCGCGGCGTCTGCGCGCGCGAGCGACTTCGTGACCCGGCCGCATGCCAAGCGGCCGCTGTCCGACGCGCGGGCGGCGCGGCTCGTGCACCGCTCGCGCTTCGAGCCGCGCCCCGCCAATCGCGCGGCGACCCACCGCACGCCGACCGGGGCGCAGCTCCGCGCCTTTCGCGCGCAGTCCGACATGCCGTACGCGCGCTACGTCACGGGGCGCTTCACGGGCACGACGGACGAGGTGATCCAATGGGCGGCGCGCAAGTGGGGCTTCAGGCCCGACCTCCTGCGTGCGGTCGCGACGGTCGAGTCGTGGTGGCGGATGAGCACGGTCGGGGACAACGGCGACTCGTTCGGGCTCTTCCAGCTCCGCCGGCCGTTCCACTGCCGGGAGCCGGTGTGCGCGCAGTTCCGCGAGGACGCGGCGCTCAACGCCGACTACTACGGCGGGATCGTGCGCTCCTATTACGACCGGCGCCAGGGCTGGCTCAACACGGTGGCCGGCGAGAACGGCGAGCGCTACCGGCGCGGCGACCTGTGGGGCTCGGTCGGCGCCTGGTTCTCGGGCCGCTGGTGGAACGAACCGGCGCGCGGCTACGTCCGCGAGGTCACGCGTCGGCTCAAGAGCCGGACGTGGCGCTCGCGCGCGTTCCGCGAGCGCTGAGCGCGTGCGATCATCCCGCGCCATGAACGAGGCGGCCTGATGGATCTCGGACTCTCGGGCCGCGTCGCGCTCGTGACCGGCGGCTCGAAGGGGATCGGCTTCGGCATCGCGCGCGCACTCGCCGCCGAGGGCGCGAAGGTCGCGGTCGCGTCCCGCGGTCGCGAGGCGATCGACGCGGCCGCGAGCGAGCTCGGCGCCGAGGGCTTCGTGTTCGACTCCGACAGCCTCGACGCGATCCCTGGCCTGCTCGACGCCGTCGAGTCCTCGCTCGGCCCGATCGACGTCTATATCGCCAACACGGGCGGCCCGCCGCCGAACCAGGATCCGCTCGGCTTCACGCGCGAGCAGTGGGAGAGCGCGCACCGCACCCTCGTGCTCTCCCCGATGACGATCCTGCAGCGGCTGCTGCCCGGGATGCGCGAGCGCGGCTGGGGCCGCGTGGTGCTCGTGGCCTCCAGCGCGGTGCAGGAGCCGCTGCCGCCGCTGCAGCTCTCGAACGTCCACCGGCCGGGGATGATCGTCGGCTTCAAGGTGCTCGCCCGCCAGGCCGCGGGCGACGGCGTCACGCTCAACACGCTGCTGCCCGGCCGCATCGCGACCGACCGGATCATCGACACCTCCGGCTCGCGCGAGGCGGCCGAGGAGGCCGCACGCGACACGATCCCCGTGGGCCGCCTCGGCGACATCGCCGACATGGGCGCCGCCGCGGCGTTCCTGTGCTCGGAGCAGGCGGGCTACATCACCGGCACCACGCTGCTGGTCGACGGCGGGCTGACCGTCAGCGTCTCCTAGTCCAGCCACTCGGGCCGCTCAAAGCCCGCGTACTCCTGGATCGCGCCGTAGATGCTCTGGATCAGGAAGGTTGAGTGCACACAGAGCCGCGCGGTCCCGTACACGAGCACGTTGCGTCCCCAACGGGAAGCACTGGAGGGACGGTTGAGGTCGCGCTTCGCAGCGCGCTCGCCGGCAGATCGAGCTCTTCCAGCCACCACGCCTCGATCGCGCCGAGCGAGAGCCCGTCGTAAGGTGGCAGTTGATCGTCAGCCCGACGCCCTCGTTCAGGTTTATGGCGGTAGGGACCGCCGTCGCCGGCGGCCCCCCGCGCAGATCCCGGCGTGCGCGTCAACGCACCGGGCTCCTGCCTTGGGTGTTGGCGTAGAAGCGGTCGTTGGGGAAGGGGTGCATGCGTTGGACCGGGGGCAGCCA
>JBBQLH010000085.1:0-18062 GCA_038327685.1 Solirubrobacterales bacterium | reverse complement strand
AGTCGGCACGGCTGAGGGACGCGTACGCCCGCAGTCATCCGCGGGCCTAGGCACGGGAGGCGGTTCTGGAAACCAATGTGAAGGCGATCGAGTTGCGGGACCTGTGGCGCCGCTACAAGGCGTCAGGTTCTGATCGCGCCCTTGATGCGCGTGATCGCGTACGTCTCGAACTTGATCTCGCGCTCGGGATCGAAGCGCTCGATCGCGTTGATCAGCCCGATCAGCCCATAGGAGATGAGGTCGGCCTCCTCCACGTGCGCAGGCAGGCCCGAGGACATCCGGCCGGCCACGTACTTCACGAGCGGGGAGTAGGCGACGACGAGCTGCTCTCGTGCGCGGTCCGATCCGGACGCCTTGTACCGGCGCCACAGGTCACGCAGCTCAATCGCCTTAACGTTGGTTTCCAGCTCGTCCTCCCGGTACCTAGGCTCGCGGATGGCTTCTGGCGTATGCGGCCCGTAGGCGCGATGACTCTACCCGAGTGTAGTCCGGGGTCGTGGATATGGATGCCGGGCCGAGGAGCTCCAGGATCGCCCACAGATCGGTGCCTCCCTCGGCGTGGCGGGCCCACGCCCGCAGCCGGCGCCGGACGTCGGAGCTCGAGAGGCGGCGCCCGGACTTCGAGAGCAGCAGCGCCGGCTCGGCGTCATCATCGGCGCCTGCCAGGCCCGGCCGGCCGCGCTCGAGGTAGCGCGTGACGGAACGCAGCGCCGGCTCGCCGACGGGCACGCAGCGCGTCTTGCCCCCTCTGCCCTCCACACGGACCTGATCGGCATCGAGGTCGATCGACTCAAGGTCCAGGCGCACGAGCTCCTCCGCGCGCAGCCCGCAGCCGTAGGCGAGCTCGAACATGGCGCCGTCGCGCAGCTCGAGCGGCGTCGTCGCCGGGATGCGGTTCAGGAGCGCCGCGACATCCTCGACCTCGAGTGCGCCCGGCAGCCGCCGGGGCTGCTTGGCGGCCGGCTGCAGATCGGCCGGGTTGGACGTCAGCTCGCTGAGCTCCACCATGGTCCTGAAGAACGACCGGATCGCCGCAAGCTTGCGGGCGACCGATTGCGCTCCGGCGCCGCCGCCCGCGAGCTCGCCGGCGTAGCGGCGCAGCAGCGGGTGGTCGACCCCGCGCGGCTCGATCGCGTTGGCGCTGCTCCAGAGGGCGAGCTGCCCGAGGTCGACGCCGTAGGCGCGGCGTGTCCGCTCGGCCGCGCCGCGGCGCTGGAGCTCGCGGTCGAAGGCACGCATGGCGGCCCGCCAGGCGTCGCTAGCCTGGGGCGTTGTGGCCTCGTTCTTCATCGACACCGACACGGGTCAGGTCGCCACCCTGCGCCAGCTCGACGAGAGCGGCAGGATCCCGGAGGGCCAGAAGCCCCCGAAGCCGTGGTTTCCGATCCAGGGCACGCGTGACGCGACCACGCTGTGGTACGCCGTCATGCGCAAGCAGGTGCGACACGTGTACATCGGTGCCCTGTGCATTCGCCATTCCGGCCATCACGCCTCCCTCCTGGAGAGCGGATGGGAGGAGGTGCCGGTCGAGGAGATCCGCGCCGGCGTTACGCGATGTACACCGGCGCGTTGACCGGCACCTGCGGGTAGAGCTCCACCACGTCGGGGATCCGCATGCGGATGCAGCCGTGGGAGGCGGCGGTGCCGATCGAGCCCACATTGTCGGTGCCGTGGATGCCGGCGCCGGCGAAGATCCCGAGCCAGCGAGCCTTGAGCGGGTTCTCGGCCGAGCCGCCGGGGATCACCTTGCCGCGGTCGCCGGGTGCCACCCAGGCCGAGTTGGGCATCGTCCAGGCCGGGTTGACCGCCTTGTTCTGCACGTGGTAGAGCCCCGCGGGCGTCTCGAGGCCGACCTGGCCGACCGCGATCCCGTAGGTCTTGGCGGGCTTGAGGTTCTTGTAGAGCGTCAGCTTGAAGGCGCCGCGATTGACGATCACGACGGCCGGATACTTCTTGGCGAGATCGTCGGTGGTGACCTTCGGCTTGACCACCTTCGTGCGCACGCGCACGGTGCGCGCGCCGTCCGTCGAGAGCAGCGAACGCCGCAGCTGCGAGCGCAGTCTCGTGGCCCGCACGGCGAGGCCGTCGGCCGACGGCGTCGGGTCGACGCTGCCCTCCTCGAGGTTGACCGCCGCGTCGCGGGCGGGCTTGTCGACGCGGGCGCTGATGCGCTTGACCAGCTTGCGGATCGCGGCGCGGTTGTAGGAGATGTCGAGGTTGACGTCCTCGTTCAGGCTCTTGCCCCGGAGGTTGCGCTCGGTCCGCGCGAGGATGTTGCCGGAGCGCGAGCGCTGCACGGCCTGGGCGACCGAGGCCTCGATGTCGACGCCGACGCGGGCCTGCGCCGGCGTGAGCGTGAAGTGCTTGCCGTGATACTTGGCGACCACCGGCCGGTTGAGCGGCTTGAGCACGGCGGCCCGCAGGCGCCGCTCGGCGGCCCGCGCCTCGAGCCCGCCGACGTCCACCCCATTGATCGTGATTCCCTTCTCGATCTGGTGCTGCCGGCCGGAGTCGTACGCGTAGACGCCGCCCGCGGCCACGAGCAGCAGGACGAGTACCGCCGCGACGATGAAGAAGGATCGGGAGCGCACGTGCAAAAGGATGGTAGGACGGGAGGGATACCCGCCGCTAGTCCTGCAATTGCGCTGGCGGTCGGGGAGAGGACTCTGAGGCCTGCTCGACCGCCCGCCGCACGCTCGGGCTGTAGCGCAGGAACTCCTCGACTTCCCGCTCGTAGCGGTACGGCTCGGCCTCTCCGCTCTTGATCGCGGCGATCCGCAGATGCTCGGCGAACGCCTGCGCGGTCTCGCGCGTCGTGTGGCGCGGCGGCGCTCCTGCCGCCTTGAGCTTGCGGTTCTCGAGAGCGCGGCCGAAGCGCAGCTGGTTGAGCATCTCCGGCGGCAGGTTGAGGCCGAGCCGCTTGAGCGCCGCGGCCGCGAGACCCGTCCCCCAGGGCGGCAGCAGCGGCGCGAGCGGCTTGCCGAGCAGGCTGGCGATCTCGGACAGCACGAGCACGCCGTCGCCGGCGGCGTTGTAGATCCCGGGCAGCTCCTCGCGCACGGCGTGCTCGAGCACGCCGACGATGTCGTCCTCGTGGACGAACTGGTAGCGCGGGTCGAAGCCGAGGATGCTCGGGACGACGGGCAGCGACAGCAGCGCGGTGTGGCCGGTGCGCAGGTCGGGGCCGAGGCCGTTGACGAATCGCAGCGTCGTCACGGTGACGTCGGGGTTGCGCTCGGCGAAGGAGAGCACCGACGTCTCGGCCTCCACGATGTCGCGCTCGATGCGCGTCTGCGGCGGCTGCGGGCGCTCCATGCGCTCGGTGAAGAAGGCGGGGTCGTCCTGTTCGCAGCCGTAGTAGTGCGCGGAGGACTTGAAGACGAACTTGCGCACCGGCGAGTCCGGGCCCGAGCAGGCGGCGAGGATGTTCATCGTGCCGATCACGTTGGCCTCGTGCGCGGTGCGCGCGGAGGCGGTCGTCGAGTCGACGATCAGGCGCGAGTCGACGACGGTGTCGATCTCCGCTGCGTGGACGATCCGTCGCAGCAGCGCGTGCTGGGTGCCGACGCGGACGAACTCCGTGCGCTCGAGCTCGCACGTCGGGTCGTCGGGCGAGACGCCGATGATCGTCTCGATCGCGGGGTCGCGCTCGAGGGTCTGGGCCAGCCTGCCGCCCCAGAAGCTCGACAGGCCGGTGACGAGGACGCGGCGGGCCATCAGAACCAGACCGACTGGCGCTTGGCGAGCATGTCGTAGAGCTCGTCCTGGATGCGGCCGCGGATCTCGTCGGACACGCGCTGCACCAGCCCGCGGTCGTTGTAGGGCTCGGGCCCCCACTGGTCGGTGGGCACGGGCTCGAGGAAGCGGATGCGGAACTTGGCCGGCAGGTAGCCGAGGAAGCCGAGCAGCCCGAAGTGCGGGAAGGTCGGCGTGATCGGGAAGTACAGGAGGCCGGTCAGGCGCTGCAGGGCGCCGATCTGGGCGAAGATCGGCATCGCCTCCTCCGCCCCCACGACCGCGATCGGGACGATCGGGACCTGCGCGCGCATCGCCGCCTCGACGAAGCCGCCTCGCCCGAAGCGCCGCAGCCGGTAACGGTCCTTGAACAGCTTCTCGGTGCCCTTGCGGCCCTCGGGGAAGACGAGCACGAGCTGGCCCTCGTCGTAGAGCAGTCGGTGGACGTTGGCCGGGTGCGCCGGGACGCCGCCGATCTTCGGCACCAGCATCGAGAACAGCGGGTTGCCCTTGAAGAAATGCTCGACGGTCAGGTGCACCGCGCGCGGGCGCGGGTGCTCCTCCTTGACCGCCTTGAGGATCATGGTTGCGTCGGGCGGGAGCGCGCCGGAGTGGTTGGAGACGAGCAGGGCGCCGCCGTCGGCGGGGACGTTCTCGATCCCCTCGACGTCGCAGCGGAACCAGTAGTGGTAGAGGAAGTCGTAGAGCGTCTTGTCGAGCGCGCCCTCGATGCGCTCGGAACGACCCCAGTCGGAGACCTCGCGCTCGGGCTCGATCGCGGGCAGGTAGTCGCGCAGGTCGTCGCTCGGGGCGGGCAGCTGCTTCACGTGAGCACCTTGTCGAGGTTGCGGGCGAGCTCCGGCCAGTCCTCGGCGCAGACGACGTCGTCGGTCTCGCACAGCTCGCGGTTCCAGGGGTGCAGCAGGGTCGCCGCGGTGATGCCGGCGTCGATCGCGCCGCGCAGGTTGTCCGGCGAGTCGTCGATCAGCACGTCGATCCCGATCTCCTGGCAGCGCGTGACCTTGTCGTAGGAGCAGTAGAGCTCGTCGTAGGGAAGCCCGATCTGGCGCAGCCAGCGCTCCGTCGCGTCGTGCGCGTCTCCGGAGCGGTGGGACGTGATGTGGATGAAGTGGCCGGCCTCATGCCAGGCCCTGACCGCCTCGACGGCGCCCGGGTAGGGCTCGGAGGCGAGGATGTGCGGCTCGGAGTGCGATTCCTTGACGACGGCCGAGAGCTGCTCGGGCTTGAGCCGGTCGATGTTCCACACCACCTGGTCCTCGTAGGGGATCGTGACGCCGAAGCGGCGGTGGGCGATCTCCTCGAGCTGGTCCCAGTAGTGATGCAGCGTGGAGTCGATGTCAATGGCGATGCGCATGGTCCGAGGGAAGTACCGTAGAACCCGATGCCCGATCCACGCGCGGTCAAGTCCATCGGCGGCCTGCTGCATCCGGGACCCGACTCGGACTACGGCAGCCGCGGGCGCTCGGAGTGGCTCGACTTCCCCTGGGATCGCCATCAGCACCGGATCCGCCTCGACGGGCGCGAGGTCAATTTCGTCGACGCCGGCGAGGGCCCCGCGCTCGTCCTCCTGCACGGCCTCGGCGCGTCGTGGCAGTCCTGGCTCGAGAACATCCCGGAGTTCGCGCGCGACCACCGCGTCGTGGCGATGGACCTGCCGGGCTTCGGGTGCTCGGAGATGCCGGCCGGGGACATCTCGATCGAGTACTACGCGAACTGGACCTTCCGCGTCCTCGACGAGCTCGGGATCGTCGCGGGCGCCCTCGTGGGCAACTCGATGGGCGGCTTCGTCGCCGCGGAGATGGCGATCCGCCGGCCTGACCGCGTGCAGCGCCTCGCCGTCGTCTCCGCCGCCGTCTTCTGGCAGACCTACCGGCGTGCCCAGCCGCTCGTGCAGCTCGCGCGGATGTCCGACGCGATCGTCGCCCGCGCGCTGACCCGCGTCACCGACGACGTCGCGACCCGTCCGCGGCTGCGGTCGTGGGCGCTCGCCACGGCCGGCTTCCGCTACCCGCACCTGATCGACAAGGATCTCGCCCACGAGATGGTGCGCAGCGCGCGTCGCACGGACGGCTTCCTGCCCGCGCTCGAGGCGCTGGCCGACTTCCCGCTCGAGGAGGAGCTGCCCAAGATCTCCTGCCCCGCGCTGATCGTCTGGGGCGCCCACGACACGCTCGTTCCGGTCAAGGACGCCAAGCGCATGGAGGAGCTGATCCCCGACTCGCGGCGCGTGGTGTTCGAGCGCACCGGCCACGTCGCGATGCTCGAGCGGCCCGAGCGCTTCAACCGGCTGCTGCGCGAGTTCCTCGACGAGGAGCCCGACCAGCGAGAGGGCGCAGCCGCCGAGCGCGCTAGCGCGTGACGGCGCCCTCGGAGGCGCTCGAGACGAGCTTGGCGTACTTGCCGAACACGCCGTTGGTGACGGTCGGCGACGGCTGCACGTAGGCGGCCATGCGGGCGGTGATCTCGTCGGCGGGCAGATCGACGTCGAGGCGGCGCGAGGCGACATCGATCGTGACCGTGTCGCCGTCCTGGACCGCGGTGATGGGGCCGCCGTGGGCGGCCTCGGGCGCGACGTGGGCGACCATGAAGCCATGGGTGGCGCCGGAGAAGCGCCCGTCGGTGATGAGCGCCACGGCGTCGCCGAGCCCCTGGCCGACGAGCGCGCCGGTGACCGCGAGCATCTCGCGCATCCCCGGGCCGCCGGCGGGGCCCTCGTTGCGGATGACGACGACGTCGCCCGCCACGATCCGGCCCGCGGTGACGGCGGCCATCGCCGCCTCCTCGTTCTCGAACACGCGCGCGGGGCCCTCGGCATGGACCCGCTCGTGGCCGCTCAGCTTGACCACGCAGCCCTCGGGCGCGAGGTTGCCGCGCAGGATCGCGAGCCCGCCGCTGGCCTTGAGCGGCTCGTCGAGCGGCAGGACCACGCGCTGGCCCGGCGTCTCCTTCGCCTCGCGGGCGTGCTCGCCGATCGTGCGGCCCGTGACCGTCTGCGCGTCGTCGTGGAGCACGCCGAGCTCCTGCAGCCGCTGGGCGATGACGGGGATCCCGCCCGCCTGGTGCAGGTCGGCGGCGACGTAGCGGCCGCCGGGCTTGAGGTCGCACAGCATCGGGGTCGACGCGGAGATTCGGTCGAAGTCGTCGATGTCGAGCTCGACGCCGGCCTCGCGGGCGATCGCGAGCAGGTGCAGGACGCCGTTGGTCGAGCCGCCGCTTGTCGTGATCGCGGCGATCGCGTTCTCGAGCCCGTCGCGGGTGATGATGTCGCTGGGGCGCTGGCCGCGCGCGAGCACGTCCATCACGAGCTTTCCGGCCTCGTAGGCGACCTCGGCCTTGCTCGGGTTCTCGGCCGGGACCATCGCGGCGCCGATCGGCGAGATCCCCAGCACCTCGAGCGCCGTCGCCATCGTGTTGGCGGTGAACTGCCCGCCGCAGGCGCCCGAGCCGGGCGACGCGACGTTCTCGAGCTCGATCAGCTCCTCCTCGGTGATCTTGCCCGCGGCCTGGGCGCCGATCGCCTCGTAGACCTCCTGGATCGTGACGTCCACGCCCTTGTACCTGCCCGGCATGATCGAGCCGCCGTAGAGCATCAGGCCGGGCAGATTCAGCCGCGCCAGCGCCATCACGGTGCCCGGCAGGGTCTTGTCGCAGGCGGCGAGGGCGACCACGGCGTCGAAGAAGTGACCGCGCGCGACGAGCTCGATCGAGTCGGCGATCACCTCGCGGGAGACGAGGCTCGCGCGCATGCCGCTCGTGCCCATCGTGATGCCGTCGGAGATCGCGATCGTGTTGAACTCCATCGGAGTCCCGCCGGCCGCGCGGATGCCCTCCTTGACCTTGGCCGCCAGCGCGCGCATCTGGTAGTTGCAGGGCATCGTCTCCGTCCACGTGGAGGCGACGCCGATGATCGGCTTGGAGAGCGCTTCGTCGTCGAAGCCGATGCCCTTGAGCTGGGCGCGGGCGCCGGCGCGCGACGGCCCGTCGAGCAGCTGGCTGGAGTTGTGGCGGGGGTCGAGTGCGGCCATCAGGGGCCGCGAAGCCTAGCGCTGCGTGGGTCGCCGGAAGGCCTAGGCGTCGGGTGAGCCGGCGGCGCGGCGCGCGGACTCCGCCGCGCCGGCGTGGCGCTGGGCGCGTGCGAGCCGCGTGCGCTCCCACTGGCCGAGCCGCCAGAGATCGCGCTGGGCCTGCTTGGGATCGACCTGACGGCCGGGCAGGTGCAGGTTGGCCTCGGAGATCAGCCGCCGCTCGTCGCCCTGGAGTGCCATCCACTTCGCCAGCACGTCGTCGGAGTCGGGCAGGCGCGCCGACCCGTAGGGGCGAGTCTCGTCCGGGAACTCGACGCAGTACTCGTTGAGCAGCTGGCCGGTCTGGGGCAGGTAGGCCACGATCGGCTTGTGCGGATAGATCAGGTAGGCGTAGGGGACGCCGCCGAGGTCGCGGCTCGGGTGCGTGGCGGCGGGCCCGGACGCCTGGCCGCCCCACACGCGCAGGAAGCCGAGGTCGCGGTACATCGCCCACTCCTCCTCGTTGACGCAGGAGCGCAGCAGCTCGCGGGCGCGCTGCTCGGCGCGGCGCTCGCGGCCCGGGTCATAGGCGCCGGGCGCGCCGGCGCGGCGCGCCTCCTTACGGGTGCGGCGGGCATCGAGGCGGCGGTCCAGCCACGGCGTCGAGATCTCCCACAGCAGCGCGAGAACGACGATCGCGGTGGCGCACAGCGCAACGGTCACGCCCCCGCCCTCCCCGCCCTACCTGCTGCCGCCGGCCGCGCGCGGGAAGAAGATCACCCGGTCGGTGTCCCGCGGGATGTCTTCGAACGCATGCACCATCTCCGCCTCACGCCGGCCCGTCTCGGTGATGGTCGGCACCGCGGCCCACATCCCCTCGTCGAGCTGGCGGCGGAACATCTCGACGAGGCGCTCCTCGTCCTCGGAGACCTCGACGTCGCCCTCGGCGATCAGCTGCTCGCCATGGCCCGGGCGCATGCGCAGGAACTTCATAAGCCGATTATGCCAGAGGCGCCGCGGTCCGCCGCGGCTCCGGCGCGCCAAGTCCGGCGCGCGGTCGGAGTCCGAACACATCCACGGGGCCGGCCCCGGCACCGAGCTCGCGCAGCCCGTCGCGCACCGCCTCGGACGCGATCGTGCGAGCGGCCCGGGCAGCCTCGAGCGGCGTGTGGCCGAGCGCGAGATGCGCGCCGAGGGCGCTCGAGTGGGTGCAGCCCGATCCGTGGGCCGCGCCGTCGGGGTAGCGCGGGCCGCTGAGCCGCTCGAGCGTCTCGCCGTCGAAGAAGACGTCGACGACGTCGTCGCGGTGGCCGCCGGTGACCACGACGGCTGCGGGCCCGAGGCGATGCAGGGTGCGGGCGAGGCTCTCGGCCTCCTCGTTCTCTGCTCCCGCCAGCACGCGCGCCTCGGGTAGGTTCGGAGTGATGACGGTCGCGAGCGGCAGCAGGTGCTCGACGAGCGCTTCGCGGGCAGCGTCGTCGAGGAGGACGGCGCCGGACTCGGCCACCATCACCGGGTCGATCACGACCGGCGTGCCGGGCTCGAGGAGCCCGAGCGCCTGTTTCACGGCCGCGACGGCCTCCGCGGTCCCCAGCATCCCGATCTTGACCGCGTCGACGCCAATGTCCGTCGCGACCTGGCGGACCTGCTCGACGATCATCGCGGGCGGCGTCGCGTGAACCGCGCTGACGCCGGTGGTGTTCTGCGCGGTCAGCGCCGTGATCGCGGTCATCCCGTGGACGCCGCAGCGAGCGAACGCCTTCAGGTCCGCCTGGATTCCGGCGCCGCCACCGGAGTCGGAGCCGGCGATCGAGAGGACGGCGCGGATGGGGCGGCTCATGCCGTCCAGGGTAGGAGGGTGGCGGATGCGGGCCGGAGTGCCTTGTCCGGCGAACGTCAACCGCGGCTGGGCAGGAGGTGGGTTCGAGCCCGGGGGGCGACGAGTGTCGTCTCTACCACCCCATGCGGGGTCGAGCTGACACTCGTCGCGCGCCCGCGTGGGAGCCGGGCGTTCGAGCCCGCCTCCTCACCAGCCCGCCGTTCGCCGGAGCCGCCGCACGCCTCACGAGCACCGCACATACCGGCCGCCGAATCCGCGCCGCACGAGCCCGAGCAGCTCCAGCTCCGACAGCGTCCGCGAGGCGGCCTGGGCCTCGTCCATCGTGCGCGCCAGCTCCGCGAGCGTCCCCTGGCCGCGCTCGATGGCGTCGAGCACGCGGCGCTGGGCCGGGTCGAGCGGCACGAGCGGCGGCGGCTCCGGGAGCGGTGGGGCGTCGGCGCCGAACACGAGGTCGAGCACGTCGCGCGGGCCGCGGATGACCGCGGCGCCGGCGTGCAGCAGCTCGTTCGCGCCGGCGGAGTAGCGCGACGTGACGGGACCGGGCACCGCCGCCACCACGCGGCCGAGGTCGGTGGCGAGGTCGGCGGTGATCAGCGACCCGGACTTCGTCGCGGCCTCGACCACGACCGTCAGCGTCGAAAGCGCGGCGATGATGCGGTTGCGGGCCGGGAAGCACCAGCGATGGCCGGTGAACCCGGGCGGCATCTCCGACACGACCGCGCCCGCCTCGATCAGCTGCCGGTGCAGGCTCCGCATCCGGGCCGGATACGCGATCTCGGCCCCGCCGGCCAAGACGGCGACCGGCGCTCCCGCCGGCGCGGGCGCTTCCAACGCCCCGGCGTGGGCGGCCGAGTCGATCCCGAGCGCCATGCCGGAGACCACGGGCAGCCCCGCGGCCGACAGGCCGCGGCCGAGCGCCCGTGAGACCTCGAGCCCGTACGGCGTGGCCCGGCGCGCCCCGACGATCGCCACGGCCTCGCCGGGTGGCAGCGCGGCGAGCGACCCGGCCACGTGGAGCAGGGCGGGCGGGTCGGGGAGCTCGCGCAGGCGGTCGGGGTAGGCCGATCCGCAGCGGCAGACGGCGACCAGGCCGGCCTCCGTGATCCGGCGGCGAGCGCGACCGGCGTCGAAGCGCGCGTAGCGGGCCGGGGCGGACGCGTCGAGGCTGAGCAGCTCCGCGTCAGGCAGGGCGAGGACCCGCGCGGTCCGTCCGCGCTTCTCCCGCCATGCGACGTCGATCGACCCGGCGACCGCGGCGATCAAGTCGGTGCGCCGAAGGCAGCCATCGCACGCATCGCGCGTCACGCCTGCCCCCGGGCTGGGCGTCACGCGGGTCTCCAGCGCCTGGCGCCGGCCGCGAGTGACTGCGTCACGCCGCCGCCGGGTGGGCTGAGGCGTCGGTCCGGTGCGCGAGCGCGGCGGCGACGTGCTCGGGGCCGACGACGTCGGAGCCCTCGAGGTCGGCGGCGGTGCGGGCGACGCGGAGGACGCGGTGGTGGCCGCGGGCGCTGAGGCCGTCGCGGTCGTGGAGCTCGTAGAGCAGCCGCAGCGCGCTCGGGGTCGCGCGGACGAGCTCGCGCACCATGCGCGGCGTCATCTGGGCGTTGCAAGCGACTCCGAGGCCCGCGAAGCGGTGTGTCTGGTGCTCGCGGGCGGCCACGACCTGCTCACGTAGGACGGCGGACGCAGGCGACCGCTGGTCGCGCAGAGCTCGCGCAGATGGGCTCCCGACCGCGACGGTGACGTCGATACGGTCGAGCAACGGGCCGCTGAGCCGGCGCTGGTGACGCGACAGGTCCGCGGCCGAGCAGCGGCAGCGATGGTCGCCGAGCCCGCATGGGCACGGGTTCGACGCCGCGACGAGCATGCAGCGGGTCGGGAACATCATCACGCGCTGAGCGCGCACGATCACGATCCGGCCGTCCTCGAGCGGCTGGCGCAGCGCCTCGAGCGACGAGCGCGCGAACTCCGACAGCTCGTCGAGGAACAGCACCCCGCGGTGCGCGAGGGTCACCTCGCCGGGCGCGGGCAGCGCGCCGCCGCCGACGAGCCCCGACGGCGAGATCGTGTGGTGTGGCGCGCGGAACGGCCGGGTCTCGACGAGCCCGCCGCCCGAGTGCAGACCGGCAATCGAGTGGATGCGCGTGACCTCGATCGCCTCGGATCGCGTGAGCGGCGGCAGGATCGAGGGCAGCCGGCGCGCGAGCATCGTCTTGCCCGTTCCGGGCGGGCCGTGGAGGAAGAGGTTGTGCCCGCCGGCGGCCGCGACGACGATCGCGGGCAGGAGGGCGTTGTGGCCGCGGACGTCGGCGAGGTCCGGAGGCTCGAGCGCGGCCGATGCGGCGACCTCGGGCTCGCGCTCGGGCAGCGGCGGCACCTCCCGGCGCCCGTCGAGGACGTCGACCGCCTCGTGCAGCGCCGCGACGCCGATCACCTCGACGCTCTCGACCAGCGCGGCCTCCCGCGCCCGCGAGGCGGGCACGACCACGCGGCCGATCCCATGGGCGGCGGCGCCCTGCGCGACGGCCAGCGCGCCGCGCATCGGCCGCAGCTCGCCCGTCAGCGACAGCTCGCCCGCGAGCGCGCAGTCGGCGATCGCCTCCGCCTTCACCTGGCCGCTGGCGGCGAGGATCGCCATGGCGAGCGGGAGGTCGAAGCCCGGCCCGATCTTGCGCAGGTACGCCGGCGCGAGGTTGATCGTGATGCGCTTCTGCGGGAACTCGAAGCCCGAGTTGGTGATCGCGGAACGGACGCGCTCGCGCGCCTCACGGACCGCCTTGTCGGCGAGCCCGACGATCGTGAAGGCGGGCAGCCCGATGCGGATGTCGGCCTCGACCCAGACGCGGCGGCTGTCGACGCCGTCGAGCGCGAACGCGGTGACGTGCGCGAGGCTCAGAACGCCCCCTCCAGGTGCACGAGCTCGACGAGCGCGCCGCGGGCGTCGACGATGACCCCCACGGCGTCGAAGCGCAGCCGTGACGTGCGCGGCCGCGCGTGCGTCTCGCTCAGCCACGCCACGCCCATGCTCCGGACCTGGCTCTGCTTGCGCTCCCCGAGCGAGTCCCACGGCGCACCCGACCCCGCGCGGCGCGCCTTGACCTCGCAGAAGACGAGCGTGTCGAAGTCGGCGACGACCAGGTCGAGCTCGCCGAAGCGGGTGCGGTGGTTGCGGGCGATCACCTCGTAGCCGAGGCGCTCGAAGTGCTCCGCCGCGAGCTGCTCGCCGAGGCGGCCGAGCGTGTGTCGGGGGTCGGTGGACATCACCGGCCGGACGCTAGGCGCGCGCATGTGACGTGCCTACACGCGGCTGTGCAGACTCTGCTCCGGAACGGACACATCTCGGCACGCAACCTAGGTTGACAACACCTCAGGTTGTCAACTAAGGTTGCTGACGATGCCGCTCCTCCCCACCCAGCTCACCCATCCCGAGGATCCCGCCGACAGCCTCGCCGCCGTCGTCGCCCTGCGCCGGCTCGCGGACAGGATGGAGGACGCCGAGGTCGAGCGGGCGTTGCGCGACGGCTGGACCTGGGCTCAGGTCGCCGAGGCGCTCGGGGTCACCCGGCAGGCCGTCCACAAGAAGCACGCCAGGAGGCTCAGGGATGTTCCAGCGATTCGCCCGTAACGCGCGCCACGTCGCGCTCGAGGCCAACTCGGTCGCGGCGGGGCTCGGCTCGGCGAGCGTCGAGGCCGAGCATCTGCTCGTCTCCGTCGCGGGCACCCACGACCCCGCCGGAGCCGCGCTGCGCGACGTCGGCCTCAACCCCCAGGAGATCCGCGACGCGATCCAGCGCGACTTCGAACGCGTGCTCGGCCGCGTGGGGATCGACGCCGGCGGGGTCGACATGTCCGCCAACTGCCGGCGCACGAAGCCCCGTTGGGGGGCCTCGGCGAAGCAGGCCCTCGAGCGCGCGGTCGTCGAGGCCAAGCGACGCGGCGACACGCACATCGGCTGCGAGCACGTCCTGCTCGGCCTGCTGCGCGCCGAGCACGGCACCGTCCCGCGGCTGCTCGCGGCCGAGGGGATCGACCGCGACGAGCTCACCGGCCGGCTCTGACGCGACGAGTGTCGTCTCGACCCCCCAGGGCGGGGTCGAGCTGACATTCGTCAGGCGCGCACGACCACGAACCAGGGCCCGTCGTGCAGCACCTCGCCGCCGAGCTCCTGCGCGAGCCCGTCGCCGGTGAAGTAGCGCTTGTAGATCGTGTGGCGGGAGCCGTCGTTGAGCACCCGCTCCTGCCACTGCACCGGCTCGACGCCCTGGCGCAGCGCCGAGTCGGCGACCACGAGCTCCCCCGCCACCCGCCGTGCCTCGCCCAGGAAGCGCTCGCGCTCGCCGGGCTGCAGGTGGTCGTAGAAGTGGCCGGTGAACACGCGGTCGAACTCGCCGTCGGCGAACGGGAGCGCGAGCGCGTCCCCCACCACGAAGCGCGCGTCCGGCATCCGCTCCCGGGCGATCTCGATCATCCCCTCGCTCGCGTCGAGCCCGGTCACGTCGCCGCGCAGCCGGCTCGTCAAAAGCCCGTACCGCAGGCGACGTCGAGCGTCCGCGCCGTCGGCAAGGCGGCGACCACCTCACTCAACGCCGCAACGTCCTCGTCCCACCCGGGGCGATCGCGCGAGGCGAACACGCCGGTCGACTCGTACCACTCGTCGTACTCGCGAGCGCGCTTCTCGTAGTACTGCTTCAGAGCGCCAGCTGCTGGTAGGCCATCGACTGGAACGACATTCTGTGCAGCGGTGAGACGCCCTGGCGCTCGATCGCCGCGCGGTGCTCCGGCGTCGAGTAGCCGACATGGGCCGCGAACTCCCAGCCCGGATAGCGCTCCTCCATCCGCCGCATGAAGCGATCGCGCGTGACCTTGGCGATCACGGAGGCGGCGGCGATGGCGGCGCTGGTCGCGTCCCCGCCCACGACGGGGCGCTGCTCGAAGCCGGTCGCGGGCACCGGGAAGCCGTCAGAGAGGCACAGGCAGCCCTCCACCCCCACGCGCCGGAGCACGTCGGACAGAGCGGCCAGGTTCGTCACGTGAAGGCCGCGCTCGTCGATCCCGCGCACGCAGCGTGAGGTGATCGCGACCTTGGTGGCGATCCGCAGCACGCGCGGATAGAGCTCCTCGCGGCCCTCCTCCGTGTGCTGTTTGGAGTCGTTGAGAGCTGTCAGCGCCCGCAGGTCGGTGAGCCCGATGCGCTCGTAGTCGAACAGCACCGCCGCGGCGACCAGCGGGCCGGCCAGGCAGCCGCGCCCAGCCTCGTCCGCGCCCGCCACGAAGCGCGCCCCGAGGGCGCGGTCGTAGGCGAACAACCGCCGTCCGGTCCGGCGTCGCTTGGCTGCTCGACGCATCGCCCGGGTTTCTACCGGTTCAGAGGAGTCCGATGCGCTTGGGAGGCCAGTAGGTCCCGAAAGCCGCGCCGATGATCCACTTCTTCGGGACCGGCCCCCAGAACCGGCTGTCGTCCGACGAGCCACGATTGTCGCCCATCATGAAGTAGTGACCGGCTGGAATCGTGACCTCTCGCGGGTAGTCGCAGCCGTCGTCGCCGGGGCACGGGCGGATGAACGGCTCCTTCTGAGGCTTGCCGTTGAGGATCACGCGGCCGTTGCGGATCTGGAGGCGGTCGCCGGGGCCGGCCACGACGCGCTTGATGAAGTTGACGTCGGCCTTCTCGGGTGTCGCCTTCAAGCACACCTGGCCGTTCGGCGGCGGTGACGCGCACATGTCGTCCTGCTCGGCGCCGGTCGGCGGGTGGAAGACGACGACGTCACCGACGTCCGGGGCCGAGAAGCGGGCGCCGATGCGGTTGACGAGCACGCGCTGGCCGATCTGCAGTGTCGGCACCATCGATTCGCTCGGAATCTTGTACGGCTTGATCAGGAAGGCCTGGATGCCGAGCGCGAGCCCCAGCGCCACGGCCACGATCAGGACGAGCTCGAGGAGCGAGCCGGAGGCTGACGAGCCTTTGGAGGACAACTCAGGTGGTGGAGTCGTCGGCGCCGTCGGCGGTCGCCTCGGCGGCGTCCGTCTCGGGAGCCTCGTCGAGCGCCTGCGCGTCGACGGCCTCGCCCGGCACCTCGGAGTCCGCGGCGACCACTGCCTCGCCTAGCGGCTCGTCACCGGCTTCGCCTCGCTCGGCGGCGGGATCGTGCAGCAGACCGGCCTGCACGACCTCCTCCGTCTGGCCCGTGTAGCGGCGCTCGCGGACGCGGGCGCGCTTGCCGACGCGGCCGCGGAGGTAGTAGAGCTTGGCCCGGCGGACGTCGCCGCGGGCAGCGACCTCGATGCGCTCGATCTTCGGCGAGTGGACCGGGAACGTCCGCTCCACCCCGACGCCGAAGGACTGCTTGCGAACCGTGAAGGTCTCGCGCACGCCCTCGCCCTGGCGCTTGATGACGACGCCCTCGAAGACCTGCGTACGGCGGCGGGTGCCCTCGACGACCTGGAAGTGGACCTTCAGGCGATCGCCAGCCTGGAAGCTGGGGACGCGGCGCAGCTGTGCGCGCTCGAGGGAATCGATGACCGTGCTCATGGCGAGAGGGCGTCCGCGGGCGTTGCCCACCGCGGAAGCGGCGGCCTATGGTAGCGGACCCTCGGGGCCACCCGCCCCGCGGCGACGGCTCTCCTCGAGCCGCCATCGGCGGATCTGCTCGTGGTGGCCCGAGAGCAGGATCTCGGGCACGGTCCAGCCGCGCCAGTCGGCCGGGCGCGTGTAGTGGGGGTACTCAGGACTGCCCCCAAGTGCGGCGCTGAAGGACTCCTCGGCGGCCGAGTCGGCGTGGCCGAGAGCGCCTGGGAGCTTGCGCAGCACCGTGTCGGCGACGACCATCGCCGCGAGCTCCCCGCCCGCGAGCACGTAGCGGCCGATCGACAGCTCCTCCGTGCAGAAGTGGTCGATCACACGTTGGTCGAAGCCTTCGTAGCGGCCGCACAGCAGAGTGATGTCCTCTTCGGCCGCAAGCGTGTCGGCGAGCGCGTCGTCGAGCAGCCGCCCGCCCGGCGTGAGCGCGATCACGCGCCGCCGCTCGCGCAGCTCGACCGGGTCCGTTTCGTAGCGGGCGCGCAGCGCCGCCTCGACGACGTCGACGCGCAGCACCATCCCCGCCCCGCCGCCGAACGGGACGTCGTCGACCCGCCCGCCCTTCAGCGGCGTCGTCGCGCGATAGTCGACGGTCTCGAGCCCATGGCCGAGGGCGAGCGCGTTGGCGACGTGGCGCTGGGTGCGGAACCAGTCGAACCAGTGCGGGAAGAGGGTGAAGACGTCAATCCGCACCGAGGAACCCCAGGTCGACGTCCACGCGGCGGGCGGCGACGTCGATCGAGCGGACCGCGTCGGCGACCATCGGCACGAGCAGCTCCTCCCCGCCCTCGCGGATCACCTCGAGCACCTCGACGGAGGGCAGCTCGCGCATCTCGCGGACCGTGCCGACCGCGCGCTCGCCGTCGGTCACGGCGCAGCCCTCGAGCTCGTGCGCCCAGTACTCGCCCTCTTCCAACACGGGCGCATCGGCGAGCGCGACCCGCAGCACGGTGCCGTGCAGGCGCTCGACCGCCTCGCGCGTGTCGTGGCCGCGCAGGCGGACGACCGGCTTCTCGTCCGTGCCGGCGCGGCGCACGATCTCGCCCAGGTCCGTCGGCGTCCCGAGCGTGAGCAGCCGCGGGCGCGGACCGATGACGTGGAAGGAGCCGTCGCGGCCGTGGGCGCGCCCGACGCGCCCCGCCTCGAGGAACCGCTCCACGGCTAGTGGTTCCTCCGGTGGGTCCGCGCGTGCGGGCGCGCGGGGGCCCGCCGGAGGGGCCACCTATTCGACGATGTCGAGGAGGACGCGGCGGTTGTCCTTGACCGCGGCGGCCTTGATGACGGTGCGCAGCGCCTGCGCGGTGCGGCCCCCGCGGCCGATGACGCGGCCGTAGTCGTCGTCATCGACGGAGAGCTCGAACACGAGCGTCCCGTCGTCCTCCTCGAACTCCTCGACCTTCACAGCATCCGGATGCTCGACGAGCGAGCGGGCCAGGTACTCGAGGAGCTCGCGCACCTACCGGCCGACGGGCGCGATGCCCTGCGTCTTGAGCAGCTTGCGGACGGTGCTGGACGGCTGGGCGCCGCGGGAGAGCCACAGGCGGGCGCGGTCCTCGTCGATCTGGATCGTCGACGGCTCGGTTTGCGCGTTGTAGCGGCCGATCGTCTCGATGAAGCGTCCGTCCCGGGGCGAGCGGCTGTCGGCGACGACGACGCGCCACACCGGGTCCTTCTTCCCGCCCACGCGGGTGAGTCTCATGCTGACGGACATCGGCGCGGCAGGATAGCGGACTAGCGGCCGCGGGTGAGGGCGCTGAGGTCGGGCATCTTGCCCTGCGTGAGGCCGCGCATCATCTTGCGCATCTCGCCGAACTGCTTGACGAGCTGGTTGACCTGCTGGACGCTGGTGCCCGAGCCGCGGGCGATCCGCAGGCGCCGCGAGCCC